>JBCBWQ010000045.1:0-14845 GCA_039817025.1 Pseudomonadota bacterium
TTGATCGTGCCGGACGTCCACGCGTTTCCAGGCCATATCGCCTGCGACAGCCGCTCGAATTCCGAGATCGTGGTGCCTGTATTTGGCCCGGACGGTCATCTCGCGGCTGTGCTGGATGTCGATTCCGAAGCGTTTGACGCATTCGATGACACCGATCGGGCGGGTCTGGAGGCGATTGCGGAGAGTTTGCTAACCGCCTAGGCGGCGGCGACTTCATTGAGCAGGATAGGAAGGTTGGCCATCGCTTGCGGTGCTGCTGCCCGCATCCGGTCCAGAATTGCCTGCCGCTCGTGATCGTTTGGACCGACTGCACGGATGGTCCGCGCAAAGCCATCCAGCCGGGAATTCAGCAACCAGTCTCGCAGCTCTTTATCCCGCCCCCATATCATCTGGTTCATGGTGCCCGCTGCCATGGCGCGCAGCCAGTCAACCGGCTCATTGGGCAAGGGCACAACCTGGCACAGGCGGGCTTTCGTGGCCTCGTCCCGGTCAGACGCATCCACATGGGCGATGAAAGACGCGCTGAAAACGGGCTGAAGCGAGCGGACCGGCTGCAACGTTATGCGCTTGCCATCGAAGACCGGTGCAATCTCCGCATTACCGACGGCTCGGGCGGTGCAGTCGATGTGCAGCGTGTCTGGCGTGGTTGGGATGTCGCCGTGTTCAAGCACGACCCGGTCATGTTCAACCCGTTTCACCCGGCCAAGTCTAACAATCCCTGGCAAAACCTGCCGCATCAGGTCGACTTCAGCCTCGCTTACGGTTGCGCCATGATACATGGTTGGTCGCACAGACTGATCGATGCGCAGGAAGGCCCCATCCTGCTCAAGAGTTTCAAAGACCTCATCGACGCTTTTCGAGCGTCCAACCGCTTCAAGTTGGTTTGCGATGGCACCGATGGATTCGACAAAGAAGCGCTCATCAGGCTGGGTCGTCCGCCGATTATGCATCCACGAATCGCGGGGGGTGATCCAGCGGATCGAATCCGCTTCGGCACCGTGCTGCAGCAACCAGACAATCGCATCCATGCCCGTCTTACCTGCACCGATCACGACATAACCATCTGCGGGCTTGGTCGTGCTCGGCAAGGCGTTGATGGGCTTGACGGTTGCGCCGTCTGCTACGGCGTAGGCCGGCGTATGGGTCGATGGAACGGTTGTTTTCAGGAAGGTCGCATCGACGATGCGACGGGCGATAATTTCTGTTTTCTCGCCTGACAGCAGAGATGTGGCGGCACCGGCTTCGTCGTCCCAATCGTGCATCGGCAGGTACGTTACGCGCCCCGTCGGCAGAAGGTGCTGCTGCATAACTTCATGATAGTAGGCGAGAATCTCGGGCCCGGTCGCCAACTCCGCCAGCCCGGCATTCACGCCTCGTTCGTCAAAACGTCCTTTGCTAAGCTCAAGCGAGCCAACGCCGTAAAAGGATGACGGCTGGTGAAGCGTCACGAATGAATAAGCGTCGTTCCAGTGACCGCCCGGGCGATGACGCCGATCGACAATCGTCACGGTGGCATTTGATTCGGCGATGATCGTATCAGCAAAGGCCATGCCCATGGCGCCGGCCCCAATGACGAGATAGTCCGTTTCAAGTGTCATTGCCTGCGAAGACCTCCCGAGAAAGCGTGCACTCGACTTAAACGCGTGTTTAGTCGGGTGCGCGTTAACAAAAGTCCACGGAAATCTTAAAATTCGGGCTCGCTGTGACCCGGACGGGCTATTTGTTGGGTTGGGGCGTCGTGCGCAGGTACGGTTTAATCTGGGTGTGACCTTTGGGAAACAGGCGCGCAATCTCATCTGGATCGGTCACCGACGGCACGATGATGACGTCCTCGCCATCCTGCCAGTTAACTGGTGTTGCCACCTTGTAGTGATCGGTCAGCTGCAAGCTGTCGATCAGGCGGAGAATCTCGTCAAAATTCCTGCCTGCGCTTGGCGGATAAATGATCGACGCGCGGATCTTCTTGTTTGGATCAATAACATAGACGGCGCGTACCGTGACTTTCGGGTCAGCGTTGGGGTGGATCATGTTGTAGAGCGTTGCGACGGATTTATCTTGGTCGGCGATGATAGGAAAATCGACGCTTGCACCCTGGGTTTCCTCAATGTCGCTGATCCAGGCTTTATGATCCTCTACACTATCGACCGAAACGACGAGCGCTTTCGCATTTCGCTTGGCCAAATCGTCCTTCAGCTTTGCGGTGTAGCCCAGTTCTGTGGTGCAGACGGGCGTGAAGTCAGCCGGGTGCGAAAAGAACACAACCCAATTGTCGCCTGCCCAATCGTGGAACTTGATTCGACCGACGGTGGTATCGACTTCGAAGTCGGGGGCAACATCGCCCAGAAGAAGACTCATGGTTACGCTCCATAGAGTGGATGGTAAGTTAAGGTGGGTGATCCTATACAGGGGCTCAACCCAGCCGGGCTCACCCCCGGCTTAAGTTAAACTAAGCTACACGCCGCCCATGAAACGCCTGATCCTGCTCAGACACGCCAAGACCGAACCCTGGTATGAGGGCGTTGACGATCACGGCCGGGCGCTACTGCCCAGGGGCACCGCCGATGCTGAGCGCATGGCGGTTCGACTTGCAGAGGCGGGTTACAAGGTTGATCGATTGATCGTCTCAACAGCGCGGCGCGCGCGGGAGACATGTTCGGCGATGGAGCCTGTGCTTAAAACCGCCGATCGACGCTTTGAAGACGACCTTTATCTCGCGGGCGTTTCGGGTCTTGAGAGCATTGTCAGCGATCATGATGGTGTGGGGACATTGATGCTGATCGGCCACAATCCGGGCATCCATGATTTTGCATGCGGGATCCTTCGGATTGCGGGGAGCGCTGACCATCAGGTGGCATTGCGGCTGTCAGAGAAGTTCCCAACGGGATGCGCCGCCATCTTCGAGTCCGAAGACGACGGCGCATTTGTCCAGGCGGCGTTCAGGTTGGTCGATGTGATGCGCCCGAAAGATGATCGCCCGGACGTCTGGTCCTAGCCCTGGCGAGTCTTATGAACGGCGTTCAGGGCAGGTGAGTCAATGTCTGCCACTGCGGCCTCGACGGCCAGCTTTTCGCAAGAGGATGCAGCGATCATTTCACGGATGACGTCTGTGAACACGCCTGTATCGCAGGCCTTCTCGGCAGCGGTCTCAATACGTTCATAAACGATTTCGGCGCCTTTGGGTGTGTCCAGCAGAGCTGGATCAAACGGAACTTCGATCGAAACACTCGCAGCAGCGAATGCTGGAGCGGCGATAGCAGCAACAATAGCGGTTGTGGTCAGTGTGCGGATCATGGTTGGGTCCTTCCTTGTGTGCGTTCCCTCACCTGAAAAGACCATATCGATAATCAATAAAAATAGCAATATGAAAATCGTGTATTATATGTAAGACTACAGATGTAACATTGTCAACATAAAATCGCCCCCGCCGGGTGGGGCGGGGGCGGTCGACGATCCGCGGAGAAGGGGAGCAAAAACGCGGGCGTCGGAGAGTGGCCTAGCTGCGCGACGCCCGGCGGTTGGTGCGGCGACGGCGACGCTCGAGGAGCGTTGGGCCAGTCGAATTGCCGGTATCGTTGGCAGCCTCCGCATTGTGCGGCGCACCGATGTTGAAGTCCGCGGCCGTGCGCGGGGCGGGCGTCATGGCCGGGAAGGTTTCGGTCGTCTGAACGCGGGGGGTCATAGCAGTTAGTCCTTTTTGCTTCTATGTGCGTCGGCTCTTGGTTTGTCTGTTCGTCCGACAAGTTCTATGTAGCATTACACATATTGTTTTTCAATAATAACCTATCGAAAAAAGGAAAATTCGAGGCAAATCGGCGCCCTGCAGCGCATTGTTTTTCGATATGGAGACCTTTTCGCGCTTAGCCCGGCCGATTTCGCCCGTCGCGGCGGCACCGCTCAGAGCAAAAAACAACTGAGTCCCAGGTCCTCGCCCACTTCTTTCGCCAGGCAAACGGTCGCCCGCAGCTTGGACAGGTTTTCTCTGGCAAGTCGCTCTTCCGGGATGCCCGATGGCCATTTGCGTTACGGGGCATGACGGCCCTTCTTAGGGAGGGGTAACCCAAGATCGAGCTGTTCAGGGCCTGCGTTTTTGATCGGGGCCTTTGGCTTTTGCCCGCGGTTGCGAATGCCTGACTTGCGTGAGCCATGCTTGTCCTGAATGGCCTTCGCCGTTGAGCGGTAGGCTGGCCCGCGCCGGCGCGCGTAAATCTTCTCTCGCGCCTCGCGAGCGGCCTGAACGTGATCCACAATGCGGTTTGGATAGGTCTCGCCAAGACGAACGACCGCCTCGGTCAGCGTGAGCGGAGATGCCTCCCAAGGCGCGTGGATCGCCTGGGAGTTCAGACCCGCCAGCTCCGGAACCCATTGGCGAATGAAGTCACCATCTGGATCCTGATCCATGGATTGCTTCACAGGATTATAGATGCGCGCTGTATTCACGCCCGTTGTGCCCGATTGCATCTGCGCTTGCGGATAGTGGATACCCGCTTCGAAATCGACAAACCGTGCAGCGAGGCGCTCAGCGGGGCGCTTCCAGTGCATCCAGAGGTGATAGCTGGACACGGCCATAACCATGGCGCGCATCCGGAAGTTCAGCCAGCCCGTTTCCTTAAGGGCGCGCATGCAGGCGTCGACAAAGGGGAAACCGGTTTGGCCCTCGATCCATGCAACTAGGCGTGGGTCATCGTGATCGGGATCGTCACGCAGGCCATCATAGGCGGTGTGAAGATTGCGCGTTTCGATGTCCGTTTCGCTCTCAAGCTTCTGCATGAAGTGACAGTGCCAATGCAGCCGGCCTATGAAGCTGTGGATCGATTGAGCAAATGGAGCATCTGCCTCCTCCTTGCACCGCGCCTTTGCGCGGCGTGCAGCCTGATAGGCCTCGCGTATCGACACCGTTCCAAAGGCAAGATGCGGCGAAAGGCGCGAGCAGGAGTCAAATGCCGTCAGAGGACTCGACATTTCTTTTCGGTAAAATCGCCCGCGCTCTTCAAGAAAGGATCGCAGCAGATCGACGCCGGCTTTCCGACCGCCATGTTGCCGACCGGGGCAAGGATCATCTTCAAGACCGAGATCCGATACGGTTGGCCAGGGATCGCTTGTCACGGCATGCGGCTCAATGGCGTCTGGCGCACGCATGCGCGGCGCACTCATCATTGCATCCCATTGCCGAGCCCAGCCATTGCGGTCTTTCAAGGCTCGAATAACACCGTGCTGCGGAGCCTCGCGAACGGGGACGCCGACTCGCCGCGCCCAGGACCGCACCGCTTTATCTCGGTCGAAGGTCCACTGCAGGCCTGTTTCCTCGTGGGCGTGGATCGCTTCAATGCCGACACTCGTGTGGAGCGCGCGAAAGACAGCGTCCGCCGATCCAATACGAATGCAAAGACTGCTACCCCTGTCTTTCAGGGCAGCGTCCAGATCTTCAAGGCACTCCATCAGAAACGCGAATTGCCGACCGGAATGTTCGGGCAGGGTCCAGAGGCCTGGCTCAAAAATGTACAAAGGCAATACCGGTCCCCCAGCCGCGCAGGCTTCGGCCAGCGCCACATGGTCGTGAACCCTAAGGTCACGCTTGAACCAGACGACCCGAACATCGTTCATGGGAACGTATATAGAACACGAGACGGGTCAGGAAAAGGCAGTGCGGCACCGAAACAGGGTCGCTTTCTCCGGGCGCTGCGCTAACTCGGCGCTTGACCCGGCCTGAGGAGTGCAAATGACCATAGCTATCATCGGAGCTGGACTGGCTGGACTGTCCGCCGCGCACGAATTGGTCAGACAGGGCAAGTCAGTTCGACTGTTCGATAAAGGCCGCGGGCCGGGCGGGCGCATGTCGACTCGCCGCGCGCAAACCGAGCTGGGGGAGCTGAGATGGGACCATGGGGCCCAATACTTCACGGCAAGGGACAGCAGATTTCGTGAGGTCGTTGAGGACCTCGTGGCGAAGGGAGCCGCAGCGATATGGGAGGGGCGGTTTGTTTCCTTGAGTACCGACGGCGAGGCGTCGCCGCTCAGTCCGGAAGTTCGCTTCGTCGGCGCGCCGGGCATGAACGCCATCATCAAGGCCCTCGGCGAGGGTTTCAACGTGGCCTGGGGCAAGCGTGTAGAGCGTATCAGCGGCTCCGCAGGCCATTGGACTCTGGACTTTGAGGACGGCGGCAAAGAAGGCCCTTTCGACGCGGTGGTCTCTGCTGTTCCGGCCGAACAGGTGCCGGCATTGCTCGAAGACGTTGCCCCTGACATTGCGAAGGAAGCATCCAGCGTCGTGTCCGCACCGTGCTGGGCCTTGATGCTGGCGTTTTCCGAGCCGATTGATCCTGGATTTGACGCAGCGCGTCGCGACGGTGGCCCAATTGCATGGCTCGCGCGCAATTCGTCGAAGCCTGGCCGCGATGACGGAGAAACCTGGGTCGTCCATGCAAGCCCTGACTGGTCGCGCGACCATCTTGAAGACACCGCCGATGCAGTCGCAGGCCGGTTGGCAGAGGCGTTTCGTCATCTCACGGGAGCACCAGAACCGAGCTATGCGGCCGCCCACCGCTGGCGCTACTCGCAAGTTGAAACGACAGCCGCCACGCCAGCGATTTGGGACGCAAGTCTGACTCTCGGCGTGTGTGGGGATTGGCGCATTGCACCGCGCGTCGAAGCAGCGTGGACAAGCGGGTTGGCGCTGGCGGAATTGATTTGCAACCCAGAATAAGAATTTGGTCCAAACTCAATTTCAGGGTTCTGGTTTTGCGATAGGTATTTGCGCCTTATGCAACTATGGGGCGAATGGGGCACACGCGGGATGAAGGTGGACGGGCAAAGCTTTGTCATCCACAGGCCGTTGACGATGCCCTCGCCCTTCTTGCCAGCGAAGCGCTGCCCCTTACGGCTCCCGAACAGTCTGCCAAGACGGGGCTGACCGCCGCGCAGTCCAGGGTGTTTGGTCGGCTTGCTGCAGTTTTTGGGATTGCGGGACTGACGGCACCGGACGTCATGGTCGTCGTTTTATGGTTCCTTGGCCTGATCGCCTGCGCGCTTCTGATCCTCTGGCGCGCAGGCCTGGTTTTTGTGGGGGCCGTGCTCCGTCATGTGCGCGGTCGTATGGAAACGATCGATACCGATCTTGCGCCGCCGACTTATACCCTTCTCATCCCGCTTTATCGTGAGGCCGCTGTTGCTCGCCAGCTTGCCGCCGCCATCGGCCGGCTGGATTATCCAGAGGACCGGCTTGATGTTAAATTGCTGGTCGAGACGGGTGATGATGAGACCTTGCACGCGCTGCAACAGCAAAGCTGGCCGACCGGAACCGAGATATTGGTCGCGCCGCCCGGGATTCCGCGCACAAAGCCGCGAGCACTGAACTACGGTCTGCAGCGCGCGCGTGGTGCCTTGTTGACCATCTATGACGCCGAGGACAGGCCGCACACGGCTCAGCTTCGCGCAGCGGCCGCCGCCTTCGCGAAGGGCGGTAGCTCGCTCGCTTGTGTCCAGGCCCCGTTACGCGCAGACACGAAGGGTCGCAACTGGATCGCTAGGCATTGGGCGCTAGAATATGCGGTTCAATTCGGATTGCTAATGCCAGCGCTGGCTGCGCTCCAGCTGCCCATCCTTCTTGGTGGGACAAGCAACCATTTTCGAACAGACATGCTGCGCAAGATCGGCGGGTGGGATGCGTGGAACGTGACGGAAGATGCTGACCTCGGCCTCCGCCTTGCGCGCAGTGGCGGTCGCGTCGCGACAATCCGGCCTCCTACGCTAGAGGAGCCGCCGCACACCCTGAACGTCTGGGCAGCGCAACGCTCGCGCTGGATCAAAGGCTTTATGCAGACCTGGCTGGTGCTGATGCGCCGCCCAAAGCGTGCGATCGCTGAGATGGGACTGTTGTCGTTTCTTTCGGTTCAGCTTGGCCTTGGCGGGGCCGTACTAGCAGCAATGCTCCATGGCCCCGCTCTGATGATGGTGATCATTGGGATCCTGATGGGAAATCCGCCGACGGGCATCGCGCTCATTCTTATTGTGAGCGGGTATGGTTTGTATGGCCTCGGCGCGGCCCTTGCCCCCGGTGCCCGGCTGCAAGCTGTCGGGACGGCCTTAACGGCCCCAATTTACTGGCCGCTTCACTCGACCGCCGCGATGCGAGCGGTTTACGGATGCCTGAAAGATCCCCATTTCTGGGCGAAGACGCCCCATGGGCCGACCCCAAACCTTGGCGGAGCGCCAGCATGCTCGACTGGATCCTCACAGGACTTGCCTTCTCCGGTTGTGTCGGACTTGCCGTCTTCGCAAACTGGAAAGCCAGCCAACCCTGGGATGACCTGAAGCCGCGCGTGCTGCCCTGGCGGCTCATCATGATCGCCGCAGGGTTCTGCGCCATTTTGGCGCTCGTCCACGCTGTCAATATTCTCGGCTTTGAGACCGGCCCAGAGCACGCCGTTTTTGGTCGAGGGTTTTAAATCGATTGTGACTCCCATGGCTGTGTTGTTCGTGGTATGTTCGTGTCTTCGCTGAAGGAGGACGACGATGCACACACCGCAGGAATTGATGACGATTGGTGGCCAACTGGTTGAGTTTTGCCAGAAGGGCCAGGACGCCGAGTGTCTCGCAGCGCTCTACGCTGAGGACGCCGTCTCCGTGGAGGCCGCACCGATGCCGGGTCAGGAGAGTGCCGAAGCCAAAGGGCTCGACGCGATCCGCGCAAAGCATGACTGGTGGAATGGTGCCCATGAGGTGCATGAAGTGACCGCTGAAGGGCCGTTCGTGCATGGCGGTGATCGCTTCAATGTGATTTTCGCGATGGATGTGACCGACAAGGCAAGTGGGCAACGCATGCAGATGAAGGAAGTCGCGACCTATTATGTGAATGGCGGGAAGATCGTTCGCGAAGAGTTCGCGTACCCGTTCGACTAGGCTTTGATTCCGAGGCTGTTTGACGCTGGGTCAGCCCTTGGACGCGGCCCATGGCCTGCGTTATCGTCTGCCACGACAATAGGATAGGGAGCGCGCGTATGGCATATGGTGACACTCAGGATCTCGATGCTTTCCGGACCGAGACCCGCGCTTGGCTCGAGGAGAACTGTCCTGCCTCTATGCGCACACCCTTGCAAGACGATGAAATAGTCTGGGGCGGCCGGCGCGAGACCTTCAAGAACCCGGACTCCAAAGTCTGGCTTGAACGCATGGCCGAGCGAGGCTGGACCGCCCCTGAGTGGCCGTCCGAGTATGGCGGCGGCGGGCTCAGCCGCGACGAAGCGAAGGTGCTCCAGGAGGAGATGAAGCGGATCAAGGCCCGTCCGCCGCTGTTTTCCTTCGGCCTTTGGATGTTTGGGCCGGCGCTTTTGGAATTCGGCAATGACGACCAAAAGAGACGCTTTATCCCGGATATCGTCCACGGGCGCACTCGCTGGTGCCAGGGTTATTCCGAGCCGGGTGCGGGGTCCGACCTCGCCGGCTTGCAGACGAAGTGTGAGGACAAGGGCGATCACTATCTGATCAATGGCCAGAAGGTGTGGACCTCCTATGCCGATCAGGCGGACTGGATTTTCTGCCTCGTGCGGACTGACACGTCGAAGAAGCATGAGGGCATCAGCTTCATCCTGTTCGATATGGAGACCGAAGGCGTCGAGGCACGGCCGATTAAATTGATCTCGGGCTCTTCGCCGTTCTGCGAGACCTTCTTCACCGATGTAAAAGTGCCAAAAGACCAGCTTGTCGGCCATTTGAATGGCGGTTGGGCGATTGCAAAACGGCTGCTGCAGTTTGAGCGGTCATCGATTTCGGCCGGCGGTTTTGGCGGCACGGGCGGATCGGGCATCCTCGGTCCGGACGAGTATGCAAAGATCCATGTGGGCGTCGATGGCGACGGCAAGGTCGCCGATGGGGACCTTCGCGGCCGTATCGCCGATCACAAGATGTACGCGAGGGCCTTTTCGTTAACGGTCCAGCGCAGCCAGGAACAGGCCAAGGCCGGTCAAGAGGTTGGCCACACCGCCTCTATCCTGAAGTATGGCGCGGCGAAAATGAACCAGGAGCGTCATGAGCTTCTGATTGAAGCGCTTGGAACAGAAGGGTTTGGCTGGGACGGTGAAGGCTTTGATGAAAGCGCAATGAAAGCAACACGCGGATGGCTGCGCTCTAAGGGCAATTCCATCGAAGGCGGTACATCTGAGATCAATCTCAATGTTATCGCCAAGCGAGTCTTGGGCCTGCGCGATCACCAGTAGCTGAGGCTGGAAATCGAAGCGAATTTTGCGATCGCATTAAATCGATCGAAAATCATGCGTGCTAGATCGTTTCCTCAGGGGGACGATACATGTCGTTAGCGGTATTTTTCTTCGTTGCGGCTCTGATCGTCTTGCGATTCACCGGCAGCCTAAGAGCACTGATGCGCGGTGACGCGTCGCGCGAGCGCATCTTAGCGTCATTCGCTGTGCTGATTGTTTTTCCCCTCGTTGGTTTTATCGTTGCCTGTTGCGGGCCCAACTACGTTGCCGGTCTCATGATCGGAGGGTTCGCTGTCGGCTTTGCGGCAACCCTGACCGGGATCGGCTCCGGTGTCCTTACGCTCTTCCTTGAACCGCTCTTCATTGCAGTGCTCTGGGTGTTCGGATCTCTCCTTGGGGTGCGGCAGGTCGCTTCGGCAACTCAGATCGTGGAAGCGAGCCTTGCCCGGCTTGGCCATCCTATTGATCACACTCATATCGGGTTGATGACCATGGGCGTGGCTGTGGGAGTCATCGTAGCGCTCGGGCCGCGCCTGTACATAAAGCTCGTCATGCTTCGCGGTGCCGCAAAGAGAACGCCATGCGCTAGACCGCGCCGCTTGCGAACGGCAAACCCAACTCTGTCCGACCGCATCAGCCAGATCACCTAGCGTCATCCATTGCGCCCGCCTGCGCCGGGCTTATGCTGCGGCCTGGAGACAGGGAGCAAGCCATGGCGTTCGTCCTAACAGAAGATCAGGAAATGCTGCGCGAGACCGCAATGACGTTTGCGCGGGACGAATTGCCGGTGACCCATCTCAGGGCCCTGCGCGACCGAGGGGCAAATGGCACCGATCAGGACACGCGTGAGAAGCTGGCCGAGCTCGGCTTTTTTGGCGTGATCATACCCGACGAGCCTGGCGGCGAGCATTTTGGTCTGGTGGGCCTCGGCCAGGTCCTGGAAGCTCAGGGGCGCACGCTCGCTTCAACGCCTTTGCTTCAAACTGCCCTGATCGCAGCTCGCGCGATTCAGATGGGCGGGACAGAAGCGCAGACGGCGGAATGGCTCCCGAAGATTGCGAGTGGAGAGGCGACATTTGCCCTCGCGCTCGATGAAACGGCCCATCACGCGCCGACGCGGATCTCCACTGAGGCAGAGAAGAACGGTCAGGGATTTACGCTCAACGGAGCTAAGCGCTACGTTCCCGACGCTCACCATGCGGATAATCTTATTGTTGTTGCGCGCACGTTTGGAGAGGCTGGCGACAGCCATGGTCTCACCCTGTTTCTTGTCCCGCGCGATACAGAGGGCGTCACCATCCAAACCTTGAACACAGTTGATAGCCACGGCGCGGCGCATATCAGTCTGGATGGAGTAACGGTGCCTGAAACAGCGGTGCTTGGCGGCGTTGATCAGGGCTGGGACGTGCTTGAGCCCGTGCTCGATTACGCGCGCATCGGTCTTGCCGCCGAGATGCTGGGTTCAGCCGAAGCGGCCTTCGAGATGACGCTGGAGTATCTCAACACGCGCAAGCAGTTTGGGCAGCCTATCGGTTCGTTCCAGGCCTTGCAGCACCGGGCGGCAAAGATGTTCACTGAGCTGGAGTTGACCCGCTCTTGTGTTGCTGCCGCATTGGCAGCCGCCGATGAAGAGGGGCGCAATGATCTGGCGCACCTTGCAAGCCTCGCAAAAGCGCGCGCGAGCGAGACCCTGCATCTTGTATCTACCGAGACCGTCCAGCTCCACGGCGGCACCGGCATGACCGACGCGCATGACTCTGGTTTTTACCTGAAGCGCGCCCGCGTGCAGGAGGCTCTTTATGGCGGGGCAAGCTTTCATCGCGATCGCTATGCTGCACTGAACGACTTCTGAGTCCAAAAGACTTTGCGACAAGAAAAAGCCGGGCGCGGAAGGATCCGGCCCGGCTTTGTCTGTGTCGCGCTAGGCGTCAGTCTTAGGCGTAGGCCTCTTTCATCGCCTTGCCTTTCTTGAAGTGCTTGGCGAGGAGATAATAGAAAACAGGCCGATGCTTCGACCGCGTTGCCTTACCATAGGTCTCGATGGCGGCCTTGATCCCATCATCGAGCTTTGGCGTATCTGCCAAACCAAGTTTCTTGATTAGGAAATTCTGCTTCACGCGCTCAAGCTCGGATTTATCCGAAGCAGCCACAGTGGCGCTGTCTTTCTTGTAGATGGACGGACCGCAAGCTTTCGTCACTGCCGTGAGCAGCTCCATGTCCGGTTTCATGCCGCACTTCTCTTGAAGATCTGCGGCGTACTTTTCGATGAGTTCGTCTCTCTTGCTCATAGGAAGCTCCTGACTGGGAGGACTGATCTGACGGTACGCGACTAACGAATCAATTTGGTTACTCGTTGCAGAGGCTTACCGCGACAGGCGCGCTTGCAAAGTCTTTTCTTCATTCAAGGCGTCGCACTTGCGCAACACCTTGCCTGGATCGATGCCAAAACAATCAGTCCACTGAGTAAACTGCGCACACGCTTGCACTGATGGTTCTCGGTTCCGGATCCGTCGGCAGGTTCAGCGCATCAATCTGATCTTGTGTGATCTCCACAGCCCGTCCGCCAATGCTTGCAGACGTAACAACCATGCTGTCCATCGCGGCTTCAGCCATCATGGGTGCAGGCGGCGGAGGGGGTGGGGAAGGCATCCGACCCGTGCCAGTCGTCCATTGCCCAAGGCAAGGCCCATAGCCTTCTTGCAGGACGAGCAATCGCCCCAGCGATGTGCCGGCAGCTTCAGCGCCCAGCCTCGCCCGCGCCGAAGCATCAGCCACGGCAGCAGCATGGGCTTGCTGTAGCAGTTCTGTCGTCTCTTCCAGATAGATCGACATGGACCCGGACTCTTGCGGTCCAAGCGCGAGCGCCGCTGCGCGTGCGTTGCCCGCCTTCGCTGTGTCCGTAGCGACAACGTTGAGTGATGCCCGCGCTTCATAGCCAGCCACTTTGTCGGCGCGGCGGTTCTCAATGCGATCCCCATCGCGGTCCCTGTACTGTTCGAAGTAAGGAGAGACACTAACGGACGTTGTTACTCGGGCTTCGTCACCAGCCACAGTTTTGATCGTTTCATACGCGGCCCGTGCGCGCTCTACGGCAAGGGCCATGGCATCATCGGAGTCCTTGTCTGTTTCGACAAAAGAAACGCTGAACCGTGCCCGGTTGGGCATGACTTCGATCTGCGCGCGTCCCATGGCTTCTATGACGGGGCGTTCCGTCCAGTAGGGTTGTTCAAAGATATCGTCTTGCGCACTTGCGCCTGCGCTCAGTGAAGCCGTTGCTGCGGCGATGCAAAGAATGCGGTTCATCTGGTTCCTCCTTGATTACAAGGAGCGTGAACGGCGTTTGTGGTTGGTGCAAGGCAAAGCTATGCACGCAAGTGGGCGCGCCATAACTTAAAGAGCATCCAGAAAAGGGGGCCGATTTGATTAGATACTTGCCACTGATTGCGTCGATCATCCTGTTCGTCGTGAGCTATCTCGGAATAGATGCCGCGCCATGGCTTGGTTTTTCGGCCATTGGTTTTGGCGCTTTGTCGTTGCTTGGTCTCTACGACTTGTTCCAAACCAAGCACGCCTTGTGGCGCAACTATCCAATCATTGCGCGTGTGCGTTGGATCATGGAGGAGCTGCACCCCTTCTTGCGTGCGTACATCGTTGAGAGCGAGACCGAAGGCCGCCCATTTAATCAGGAGGAGCGCGGCATGATTTATCGGCGCGCAAAGAACGTCTCCTCCGTCGAGCCCTTTGGTAGCCATCTTGATATCGACCGCCCTCCCTATGAGTGGCTCTCCCATTCAATGGCCGCAAAGCACCCGGAGAGCGAAGACCCGCGCATTGAGGTGGGGGCGCACACGTGCGCGAAGCCATACTCGGCAAGCGTTCTCAACATCTCTGCAATGAGTTTCGGGTCGCTCGGGGCAAAGGCCATCGAAAGCCTCAACCGTGGCGCAGCGAAAGGCGGCTTCTACCATGACACCGGCGAGGGCGGCGTATCGCGCTACCACAGGGCAGGCGGCGCGGACCTCGTCTGGGAGCTTGGCTCAGGTTACTTCGGATGTCGCAATAAGGATGGCACATTTGATCCTGTGCAGTTCAGGGAGACGGCTTCGCTTGATCAGGTGAAGATGATTGAGATCAAGCTGAGCCAGGGCGCAAAGCCCGGCCATGGCGGTGTGCTACCAGGGTCCAAGGTAACCAAAGAGATCGCCCAAGCGCGAGGCATTGAGATAGGTGAGACGTGTCTATCGCCGGCAAGCCATTCAGCCTTCTCCACGCCGCTGGAGATGATGGCCTTTATCGACCAAGTCAGGGACCTGTCCGGCGGCAAGCCAGTTGGGCTCAAATTCTGCGTTGGTAATCGCTGGGAAGTTCTGGCCCTGTGCAAGGCCATGATTGAAACCGGATCGCATCCTGACTTCATCGTTGTCGACGGAGCAGAAGGTGGCACAGGGGCTGCGCCAGTTGAGTTCCAGGACCATGTCGGTGCACCGCTTCGCCAGGGGCTGGTGCTCACGAGGAACGCTCTGGTTGGTACGGGACTGAAAGATAAGGTCTGCCTTGCCGCTTCGGGCAAACAGATCAGCGCCTTTCATATGGCTGCGTCGATGGCGCTGGGTGCGGACTGGATCAACACAGCACGT
>JBCBWQ010000046.1:0-14703 GCA_039817025.1 Pseudomonadota bacterium
ATCCGTGCGGCGGCGACTGTGAGCGCCAAACCAACGCACATCTTTTTTTAGCGTGGCGCACAGCGCCGCCGCACGCCGGCCCTCCTTTGTTGGGGGCTTGGGACGAGACCCGCAGACCCGGAGGCGGACCCGCCGTCCGGCGCTTTGTGCTGGGTTCGCGCTCTATTCCTTCGCCGGCGCGCTTGCCTTCATGCTCAGCGCATGCAGGCCGCTGTCGAACTCCGCCGCCAGCACCATGTTGACCGCGCGCTGGATTTGCACCCGGCTCAGCCCTTCAAACGCGTCTGACACAATCGTCACGTTGAAATGGGTTTCGCCCTCCGGGCTGGCCCCTGCATGGCCGGCATGGCGGGCACTGTCGTCGACCACATCCAGCGTCTCAGGCGTGAAAGCCTCGGTCAGAAGGTCGCGAATGCGCTCAATTCTGCTTGTCAATTCTTGTCTCCTTAACCGGCTGATACCACACTCCCCCTCCATGGACGGGAACTACCCATACCGCGTGAAGTTCAAGGACATCCGCGTCAAGCCGCCTGCCGAGGATGTCTCCAAGGCCAAGGCAGCGAAAACGCGCACCTGTGAACACAAAAGCTGTGACCTTGCCGGCGAATTTCCCGCGCCGAAACGCAAGGGCAATGGCCGCCACTGGTTCTGCCAGCGCCACGCCGCCGAATACAATCGCAGCTTCAACTTCTTCGATGGGATGACCGAGTCCGAAGCCGCCGCCTTTGCGGAAAAAGCCCGCCATGGCTTCAAGGAAACCTGGCGCTTCGGGACCGGCCCCATGGGCAAGTCCGCCGCTGCCGCCCATGATCCCAAGCGCTGGAAGGGCAAGGAATTCTTCGAAGGATCAGAAGCTGCCGAGGCCCGCGCTTCCGCCCGCGAGCGCACCACGCTGCAAACCCGCGCGCTCAATGAACTTGACCTCGCCTCCAATGCGACACCGGAAGAGATCCGCGCGCGCTACGCCGAATATGTCCGCCGCTTCCACCCGGACTCCAATGGCGGCGACCGCTCTTCCGAGCACAAGCTCGCCCGCGTCATCCGCGCCGGCAAGACGCTCAAGGCCGCTGGCCTGATGAAGGGCTAGGCAGGACCAAGCCATGTTTGCCGACCGCCTGATCGACGCAACACGCGCCCGCGGCCCGCTCTGCGTCGGCATCGACCCGCATCCCGGACGCATTCCCGATCTCTTCGGCGGTGACACGCCCGAAGGCCTTGAAGCCTGGGGCAGGGCGGTTGTCGCTGCGACAGCGGGGCGCGCCGCCGTGGTCAAGCCGCAGGTCGGCCTGTTCGAGCGCCACGGACCCGGCGGCATGGCCGCCTTGCAAGCGGTCTGCAAGGCGGCGCGGGACGCCGGGCTGATCATCATCATGGACGCCAAGCGCGGCGACATTGGCTCAACCGCCGAGGGCTACGCCCGCGCATACCTTGCAGGCGGCGCGCCTTTTGCCTGCGATGCGCTGACCGTGAACCCATATATGGGGATCGATACGCTGGAGCCCTTTGTCGCAGCGGCGGAGCAGGCGGGCAAAGGGGTCGCTGTCCTCGCGCGCACCTCCAATCCAGGCTCTGCAGATTTCCAGGCCCGCGACATGGGCGGCGCACCGCTCTACAGGCGCGTGGTGGACGCGCTAGGCCCCCTGATTGACCGCCTCGAAGGGGCGTCCGGCTGGTCCGGTCTCATGCTGGTGGCGGGTGCAACCGGGCCGGGCGAAGCCAAAGCGCTGCGGGCCGCTGCGCCGAAAGCGCTGTTCCTGGTGCCTGGCTATGGCGCGCAAGGCGCTGGCGCGACAGAAGCCGTGGCCGGGTTCAAGGGCGGAGAAGGCGGCGTCGTGAATGCCTCGCGCTCGGTCACTTTCCCGGCTGCTGCCTCGGATGCTCGCGACGCTGATGCCTGGGCCGAAGCGGTCAGCGACGCCATAGAGGCTGCCCAGGCTGACCTGAAAGCAGCTGCCGCCACCACTTGAACGGGTCCGGGCGACGCTGCGGTACGTCTCGACAAATCGCGTGCGGTCCCTAGAGTTCAACAGGAACGCACGGCGCAAGACCGTGCTCAGGAGGAAATGAGGGAGGAAGCGCCATGCGCGCAAGATTCACACACTGGCTGGGCGGGGCAGCGGCGCTCGCCCTTGTTGCCTGCGGCGGGGCCGGTACAGACACGGCAGACAGTGCCGATACCGCGTCACCGCAAGCGGCCGACGCAGGGCCGTTTGCCGCCGTCGACACCGTACGCATCAAGGAAGCGGCCACGACGCCCGAGGAGTGGCTGACCTATGGCGGCACCTATGACGAACAGCGCCACTCCCGCCTGACGAAGATCAATGCGGACAATGTCAATCGCCTCGGCGTGGCGTGGACCTATGACCTCGCCACCGCCCGCGGTGTGGAATCAACGCCCATCGTGGTTGATGGCGTGATGTACGTGACCTCGGCCTGGTCCGTGGTTTACGCGCTGGATGCGGCAACGGGTGAAGAGCTTTGGGTCTACGATCCGGGCGTTGATCGCTCTGTCGGCGTGAAAGCGTGCTGCGATGTGGTGAACCGCGGTGTGGCGGTCTATGAGGGCAAGATCGTCGTTGGCATCATCGATGGCCGCGTGGAAGCCCTCGACGCCAAGACCGGCGAGAGAATCTGGTCAACGGTCACGGTGGACCAGGACAGGCCCTACACCATTACTGGCGCGCCGCGCGTGGCAAATGGCAAGGTCTTCATCGGCAATGGCGGCGCAGAGCTTGGCGTGCGCGGCTACCTGTCCGCCTATGACGTCAATTCCGGCAAACTGGTCTGGCGCTTCTACACAGCGCCTAATCCAGATAAGCAGCCCGATGGCGCAGCGTCCGATGCGATCTTCGCAGAGCTCGCCAACGACTCATGGGGCGATGACGGCGCTTGGACCACCGATGGCGGCGGCGGCACGGTATGGGACTCCATCGTATACGACGACGCCAATGACCGCATTATCTTCGGTGTTGGCAATGGCTCGCCCTGGAACCAGCGCATGCGCGATCCGTCCGGCGGCGACAATCTCTTCCTCTCCTCCATCGTGGCGGTCGATGCTGAAACCGGCGAATATGCCTGGCACTTCCAGACCACGCCCGGCGACAATTGGGACTACACAGCCACGCAAACGATCATTCTGGCTGACCTGCCGCTCGGCGAAGACGGCGCGCCCCGACGTGTTGCCATGCAGGCCCCGAAGAACGGCTTCTTTTATGTGATCGACGCTGAAACCGGCGAGTTTATCTCCGGTGACAACTTCGTCCCGGTGAACTGGGCCACCGGTCTTGATGAGAATGGGCGCCCGATGGAAGTGGCCGAAGCGCGCTACGGTGACGTGCCCTTCCTGCAGACGCCGGGGCCGCTCGGCGCGCACAACTGGCATCCCATGGCCTTCAACCCCGATGAAAACCTCGCCTACATTCCGGCGCAGGAAATTCCGCAGGCCTATGCCAATGATCCGCGCTTTACCGATGGCTCTGCCTACTGGAACACGGGTGCAGACTTTGCGGCCGGTGTGCCGGTGGAAGCAACGCCGGAACTCTTCGCCTTCCTGCGGTCGGGCCTCAAAGGCCGCCTCATCGCCTGGGATCCGGTCGCGCAAGAACCGCGCTGGACCGTTGAGCATGAAAACGCGTGGAATGGCGGCGTGCTGTCGACGGCGGGCGGCATCGTCTTCCAGGGCAAACTGAACGGTGACTTCGTTGCCTACAATGCCGCGTCTGGTGAACCGCTGTGGAGCCAGGATCTGAAATCCGGCGGTGCGTCGGGGCCGGGTACGTTCGAGATCGACGGTGAGCAATACGTCACCATCACAACGGGATGGGGCTCGGCTTATGCGCTTTCGGCCGGGTTCGCATTCGATGAAAAAGTACCGCCATCGGTCGGCAAGGTGGTCACCTTCAAACTGGGCGGCAATGGCGTCATCGCCGACGCAGACCTGCCAATGATCGAACGCACGCCCAAGGGCGACGCGTTTGGGGATGACGAAATCCTGCAGGCGGGTCTGGTGCACTATGCGCGCAATTGTGCCGTCTGCCACGGCCCGCTTGCGGTCAGCTCGGGCGTCTTGCCGGACCTGCGCTGGTCCGCGATCACGGGCGATGCAGACAGCTGGAACTCTGTCCTTATGGAAGGCAACCTGTCGGCCAATGGCATGGTCTCCTTCGCCGACGTCCTGACGCCGGAAGACTCCGAGGCCATCCGCGCATACGTGCTGAGCCAGGCGCATCAGGCGGCTGGGAACGCCGGCGGGTCGCCTTAGGCGGCAAAGACGACACACCCGGAACAAAAGCCGCGCTTTCGGGCGCGGCTTTTTCTTCGCCTCGCCTCAATCTTCCGCTACGGTACATCTCTGGCCAAAGAGGTTGGTGCAACGTGCCTGTTCTTCTCACCCTGATTGGGATCATTGCTGCGATTTCGGTATGGTACTGGCGTGCACAGGCCGCCGCCCGCGCAGCCCGCGATGCGCGTGAACTCGCTAAGACGGCAACAAACCTGCCTCGGCGGCTCTCCTTCCAGTACAAGGCCAGCAAGGGCGGGTTGAAGCTGGTCGAGGACCCGCGCGAAGCGGCAGCGATCATCATGCTCGAAATCGCCCGCGCCGCCGGAGAGGTTTCCGCCGAACACAAGCGGGTCATGCACGAGTCTATGCGCACCGAATTCGAGGTGTCCGAAGAAGATGCAACCGCGCTCGTGACCCATGCCGCCTGGCTGACACGCAACGCGCCTGCGCCCCAGGCCGTGATCAGCCGCATGGCTGACAAGATCCTCAACACGCCCGGCATCGGCCCCAAACAGATTGTTGATCTCGACGGCATTCTTGTCGCGGTCTCCGAAGCCGAAGGCACACCGAAGCCGGACCAGTTGGCGCTTCTGCAAACCTTCCGCGACAAGGTCGGGCTGGTGACGTGAAGGGGTTCGGCCCGGAAACCTTCGGCACACTCAATGCCGACGAATACGATGCGCTCCACGATCCGGGCACGACCGACGATAGCGTTGCCCTCATTGATGAGCTGGCAGGTGATGGAGCGATCCTTGAACTGGCCATCGGCACAGGCCGGGTTGCGCTGCCACTGGCCCGGCGCGGCCGCATCATCAAAGGCGTGGAAGCCTCTCCAGACATGGTCGCCAAACTGCGCGACAAGCCGGGGGGACAGGATATTCCGGTTCTCATCGGCGATATGGCCGAAGCCGCGCCGGACGGCCCGTTCGACTTTGCCTTTCTGATCTTCAACACGCTGTTCAACCTGACCACGCAGGATGCGCAGCTGCGCTGTTTTCAGACCGTCGCAAACGTCTTGAATCCTGGCGGTGCGTTCCTGATCGAAACCTTTGTGCCGGACCTGACTGAGCCGCGCTATTCAGGCGCTGTGGTGACGAAACATGTCTCGTCAGGCTCAGCGACGCTGGAAGTTCTGGACCATGACCGGGCGGCGCAAACGCTGAACTTCCAGAGAGTGCGCATCACCGAAGACGGGGTGAGGCTCATCCCGCTCCCCATGCGCTATGCCTGGCCTGCGGAAATTGACCTGATGGCGAAATTGGCCGGGCTTGACCTCGAGCAGCGCTGGGGCGACTGGCGGCGCGGCGCGTTCACGACGGGCAGCAAGATGCACGTTTCGGTGTACCGCAAGCCGCAATAAGCAGGCCCCTGCTTGCGCGCCCAGCCATGACCGTTACAAGGCGCGGCCATGGGATACGCCGCAAAAGTCTGGTCCGACAATTGGACCAATTTCTCGGTTCTGCGCCACGGGGCCTTTGACGGCTTCCTCGTGACGTCGAAGAATTCCGGCACGCACTGGACCAAGTATATGCTCGCCGTGGCGCTGGCGGACACCTATGGCGTCGAACGCCCAAAATATTTCTCAGAGAACGCCGTGCGGCCCTATATCGGCTGGCCGAAGGACGCGCCGACATTTGATGCGCTGCCGCGCCTCGCCTTCAGCCACACGATACCGCACAGGCTCGCCGACTGGGGCTGGGCCCGCGGCGCGGCGAGCTTGCCGCCCTATGCGCTGTGCGTGCGCCACCCCATGGCAATCCTCTCCAGCCACCACGCCAAATGGGAATACGACATACAAGTCGACTGGCTGGAATACCTGCGCGGCGATCCGTCCGGCACGAATTATCGGTGTGACCTCTACTGGCTGGCGCGCTTCTGGAATCGCTGGGGCGAGGTCGAGGCCCGCCACCCCGAAAGCATCCTTCGCGTCCATTATGAAGAGACACAAAAGGACCCCCGCGCCATCCTCGAGGCCATCGCCAAGCATTGGGGGATCGAACTGACGCCGCAAGCGATCGACGCTGCGCTGGCCGAAGGCACCAAGGACGCGATGGCGAAGAAGGTCGATCCCGAAGCCGAACCGAACGTGCTGCAGAAACGCAAAGTCTCGCTCAGCGAACAGTTCTCAGGCGAAGCGATGGATATCTACCGCGCGCGGGTGACAGAGCTCTTCCGCTTCGATCTTGGCTACGACCTCTTCACGCCGCCGGGCTAGCGCTCAGCGTTCGGTCCGCAGGCAGGCTGCAATTGCACCACGGCATCTGCGAAGGCTTCGCCCAGGGTCAGATAATCTTCTGAGCGGTAGTGCCAGCCATCCGGCAGGAAGCCGAAGTCTTCGGTGACGGTTACAATGGCGGCACATGGATCACTTGCAGCGTAGGTTTCCTGCTGCGCCTGCACTTCGGCGGAATAGGCCATGACTTGCGTGTCAGGTGTATCGCCTGAGTCCTGGATGCGCCCAAGCACGACGGGCAAATCATCTGCGCGCAGGGCTGCGCGCAACAAATCCATCAGCCGGGCGACATTCTCGGCGTACTCGGTAGACGCTTCGACGCTGTCATAGGCATCTGCCTCGCCCTGCATCCAGAGGATCCCAGCAGGGATCAGACGGTCTATGCTGCCATCACCGTCAATATCACCGGCCTGGAAGGCCCCGTTGATTGTGGTCAGCGCGTTGTCATACTGGTTGCGGCGATTTCCCGTCTCATAATCCGGATCCCATGAGCCATAGCCGGAAACCCCGTCCACCAGGCCTGTGCCGCCGCGGGCGAACTTGACGATGGCGATCCCGGCACCCTCCGCAGGCGCGGGGAGCGCAGCGGCAAAGGAGAGTTCCGGTCCGAAGCGGTCCGAGCGGGAATTCGATTGACCGTCCGACGAAAAGCCCGTGCCGTGACCGGGCTGAAGGGGGGCCCAAAGGCCTGCGCCGCCGCCGTCTGCGCCATCTTCGACCGATGCGCCGTGGTAGATCCGCACGTCTGGATTGGGTTCGCTCAGGGCGTCAGGAAGGTCTGTATTGAAGCCGTAGCCATCCATATTGGACTGACCGCCAAGAAAATAGACGTGGTAGGTCGATGGTGAAGGGGCTGCGGGATCGGGGGTTGCATTTGCGCAGCCTGCAAGGCTGATCAGTCCTGCGATGCTTATGAGCGTCTGTCCGAATGTCATGCCGACCACCTCCCCTTAATTGAACAACACACTGGAACCTCACGCCGTCCCAGACGTCAATTCGCCTGATCACACATCAACTGTCAAAACGAACCGAGCTATGCCCTTCAAACCCAAAGCCCTCGCCAGTGCCACGGTCTTCATTGCGGCTGCAGGGCTTTCCGCCTGCGCAACGCAGATGCAGCCCAGCCTCTCGCTGGATCAGATCGCCAGTATTGAAGTGACGACTGGCGATCAGCTTGAGTTCATCCCGCTCAATCCCGCAAGGGGCGATGCCAGCCCGCAGGCCGGCGTGCTCTGGGGTGACATTCGAGAAGACGTCCCGTCCGGCGTGCTGCTGCGTTTCGCAGACGGGTTCTCCTCGCCGCCGCACATTCACAACATCACCTACCGCGCCGTGGTGATCGATGGGGCAATCCATAATGATGATCCTGATGCCGCGAAGATGTGGATGGGGCCGGGGTCATTCTGGACCCAGCCAGCGGGTGAAATCCACATCACCGCTGGGCAACCGGGCGCGTCGGCCACAGCGTTCCTTGAAATTCTCGAGGGCCCATATCTTGTGCAGCCGGGCGAAAAGGCCTTCGACAATGGCGAGCAACCGCTCAACCTGACCCAGGCAAACATGGTCTGGCTCGGGCCAGATGAGATGACGTGGATCAAGACGGGCGGGGACGCTTCACCGTCTATTGCGCAGCTCTGGGGAGCGCCGGATGCCGGCGCGCTCAGTGGATCGCTCTACAAGGTGCCGGCTGGGTTTTCAGGCCAATTCAAGGCCGAAGGGGCCAGCTTCCGCGCCGTGGTCGTGGATGGCGCGCTGTCGCACGGTGTGACCGGTGCAACCGAAACCGTCACGCTGGAGCGCGGCGCATATTTCGCATCAGATGCGGGCGTATCCCATGACGTCGTCTGCGATGCAGACGTGCAGTGCCTTGTCTATGTGCGCTCGACCGGCCGGGTAGAGATCACCGGCTAAGCGCTTGCCCAAGAAACAAAAGAAAAAGCCCGGAGCGCGATGCTCCGGGCTTTTCAATGTCACCAGATTGCTCGGCCTAGTACTGCCAGGCCAGCGTGATGCCGTAGGTGGCCGGCTCGTTCACGAATCCGGTCAGATTATTGAAGTCGATGCCACCGGTGAGGGCTTCTTCGTCGGTGATGTTGCGGGCAAAGATCGAAGCGTCATAGCCGCGGTCGGACTTGTATCCGATGCGCAGGCCGCCTTCCCAGTAGCCATCCTGGCCGAATTCGACGCTCTCATAGAGGAAGAAGTTCACGTCGCCCTTATAGGCCCAGTCCGTGTAGCCGTAGACCTCGCCGCCCTGTACGGGAATGGCATAGCGGGCCGTGACGTTACCGATCCATTCCGGCGCATTCGGGAAGGAATTGCCCGAGATATTATAGCCCAGGAAGTTGCCAGCGTCATCGAACACTTCCGGATCGAGCACGGTGCACGGCGCCCCGCAACCGGGCGCGACGAGCAGGTCATCCTTGATCTCGGTCTTGTTGTAAGAGACGCCAGCAGTGATCAGCAGGTTGCTGACAGGGGCCGCTTCGATGTCGGCTTCAAAGCCTGAGCCTTCGCCTTCGTCGGCGTTGAAGAGGGCGACCGTATTGTCCAGTCCGCCGACGATGGTCAGCTGCTGGTCTTCCAGCGTGTAGAAGAACACGTTGGCATTGGCACGGACGCGGTTGTCGAACAGTTCGGTCTTCACACCGGCCTCGTAGGAGAGAACGGTCTCGGAGTCCGCGATCGAAACAGTGTCACCGAAGACGAGGCGGCCCTGGATCGAAGGCCCGCGGAAGCCCTTCGCCACGCGGCCATAGACATTCACGTCCTCCGACGCTGCATAGGTCGCTGAGACATCCCAGGAGATCTGATCATCGCCGACAGAACCGGTTAGTGGGCCAAGCGGTCCCGCGCCGAATGGACTGGTCAGACGTTCAACCTCAAAGGATTTGTCGTCATCGGTGTGGCGTGCGCCGCCTGCGATCGTCAGCCGGTCGGTGACGTCATAGGAGAGCGAAGCAAAGATGCCGAAGCTGTCCGTGTCGTTGAGGCGCGTCGCCCGGCCATTTTCAGGCTGGCCGGGAGCGAGGCTGTCATAGCTCGTCGACGTGATCTGGATTTCTTCCTGGAAGCTGAACAGACCGGCCTGGCCTCGCAGTGGACCGCCATTGTCGAAGGCAAGGCGGATTTCGTGGGTGGTTTGGGTCAGGTCGTCCACGCCGCCGCCGGATTCAGACGGGAAGGGGATGAAGCCCGGGCCGAAATTACCCTCGCCGAGGAAGGCTGCGCCGAAGCCGCCATCAATGTCGCCGCGCGAGAAGACTTCCGCCGTTTCCCAGCCGAACACATAGGTCAGGTCAACCGCTTCCGAGATGGATTTCTCAATGGTCAGCGTGGTGCCGAACGCTTCCTGCTCAAGCTCGTTCTGGCCATCGAAGAAGACCGTGTCGCGGTCGAAGTTTGATCCGACGCCGTTGGAGCCCTGGTCGATGATGTTGGCGCGGAACAGGCGTGCGGAGCTTTCATTGTCGCGGGCGTGCACATTCAGCAGTGCGGAGAAGTCGTTGTCGAACGGGGTGAACAGGAATTGTGCGCGGCCGGCCCATTCGTCAAAACCCTCATACGCATCGTTCTCGCCGGTGAAGGCATTGTCGACGTAATCGTCGCGAGACTGGATGATGCCGGACAGGCGAACGGCAAGGGCGTCATCGACGCGGCCGCCAACGGCCCCTTCCAGCTCAACGGTGTTGTAGTTGCCATAGGAAGCGCGGGCATAGGCGTCGAACTCATCGGTTGGCTTCTTGGAGTCGAACTTGATGATGCCACCCGGCGTGTTGCGACCGAACAGTGTGCCCTGCGGGCCGCGCAGCACTTCGATGCTCTCAAGGTCGAAGACAGGGTAGCCTTTCAGGATTGGATTCTCGTAGGGGACGTCGTCATAGACGAGGCTGACCGGCTGGGTCGCGTTCAGATCGAAGTCGGTGTTGCCGATGCCGCGGATGTAGAAGCGCGGGAAGGTCCGGCCGAAGGAGCTCTCTGCGACAACCGAGGGGACGCGGGCGGACAGGAAGCGCACGTCAGCGCCAGAGGCTTTGAGGTTGTCGAGCTTCTCGCCGCCAACGGCCGTGATCGAGATCGGAACATCCTGCAGGTTTTCTTCAACGCGCTGGGCGGTCACTGTCACGGTGGACAGACGCGCTTCATCGTCGGCTTCCTGGGCGGTCGCGGGCGCGGCGAAGGTCAATGCAATTGAACTGGCACCGGCCAGCAGGAGGGTGGATTTGATAGTCATGGACGCAGGTCTCTTCTGAGCTGGGGGGCCGGGAGGATGGCGCGCAGTCACTGCACAGAAAGGGACGCGCCGACTTGTGACGCTTTTGTTAAACGCGGGGCGCGCGATCAAGTACGCAGGTGCACAATAGCCCGCACAGCACATGTGTTTGTTTGCAATCGTGTCGATTCTGCAACGTTCTGAACGCTGCAGCGATCAGTTCCAGGGATTGAACCGCGTCGTGGGGCGGACTTCACCTTCGGTTGGCGCGTCCGGGTCCTGTTCGTCACCGGATGCATCTTCAGCTGATTCGAAGGCCCCTTCGGTGTCAATCAGGTCGGTTTCCGGCTGCGCGCTGCTCGGTTCTCCCAACGGCTCCTCAAGCAGGGCGTTCGCCTCGGCAATCGCTGCATCGCTCTGAGGGTCTTCGGTTGGTGGGGCGCTGGGTGCAGGTTCGGCCTGCATGGCGGGTTCAGCAGTCGTTGGCGCTGGAGCGTCGCCAGCACCCGGCTCTGCAGCCTGTTCTTCAGATGCGGGTGCAGTGTCTTGTTCTGGCGTCTCGGTTGGTGTCTGGACAGCTGGCGTAGCGGGCTTGGCTGAAGCTGCACTGGCGAAGCCGTAATTGCCGAAGCCTGAAAATCCTTGCGCGGTGGGCGTTTTCGGTGCCGGAGCCGGTTGCGGGGCGACGTCCGGCGTTGGCGCTGCAGGGGCAGCTGGGGGTGCCGTTTCAGCGACATCGTCAATTACCGGTTTCACGCGCTCCTCCGTGGCGGGCGGGGGAGGTGCCGCGACGGGCGAAGGTTGCGCCGCTCTCGGCGCTGCAAGACCGCCAGCTCCGAAGCTGCTGAAGCCGCCATTCAGGGAGGGCTTCTCGGCGGGGGCCACCGGTTTCGGCGGTGTGGCTACAGTCGGTTTGATGTCTTGCGGGGCAGGCGCAACGGCTGGCTTGGTTGATGTCGGTGCGGCCGGCGTCGCTGGCGGCGGTGTCGGCGCTTCCGGCTCTGGGATCGGAGCCGGCTTGGCCTGCGTCGCCCCGTTCACCGTATCTGCCATCTTCTTGACGGCCGTTTCGACGTCGCTGGTGTCCAGTGTCTTCTCGGTCGCGACGGCAGTTTCATCGGTCTGGACGCCGTCGCTTTCGCCAGGGTCTTTGCCGGATGTTGCGGCAGGCTCGGCGGCAACAGCGTCGAGCCCTGCAAGCAGCTTGTCGATGGCGGCTTCCGTGCCCCTGGCGATGCGGACCGCCTCGCTGCGAATGCCAGAAACCACATCGGAATAGACGCCGCCGGACTCGCTCTTGCTGGCCGCCAGGTCATCTGCGCTGGCCCGCTCGAGTTCCTTGCCCTGCGGATCCCTGACAATCACTTCACCATCGTCGGTCAGGTCAACGCGATAGCCTTCGGCGTCGTAGGAGACCGCATCAGAGTCCGCATCGGACCATGGGATGAGCCGTTTCTCGGTCATCTCTGCCAGCTTGTCGATCAGTCGCTTGGTTGAGGGATGCAGCATGGTCTCGGGCAGTCCTTCGGTCGTCGCTCGCCTTCACCGCTGAAGTAGCGATGCGTGGCCAGTTATACAAACGTCTCAGCACCCCGTAGCTGCGAATATCGCGCGTGCGGTGCCAATCGGCAACTCAGATCGCTCTGCATCTTGCAGAAGTGGTCTGAGTATCTGTTCGCCTAGCGCGCGAACGACCGGGACGCAAACGCCGTCGCCCAGGATGTTGAAAGCCGCTGTCGCTCCATCTGGCAGGATATAGGCCTCCGGCAGGCCCATGAGCCGCGCGCCTTCAATGGGCAGGAGTGGACGTAGGCGCGTTTCGCCTTGATCGGTGATCAGCAGCAACTGCCGGGATGAGCCGCCTTTCAACGTGCGCAGGCAGCCGGCGAGCCCGTCATAGCGGACTTCAGCGGCCTGCCGGCCTTTTCGCATACGCCGATAGACCGCTCCAACATGGAAGCTGCCATCGCGCTCGGCTGCGCTGACCTTCGCCCTGTGGACCGGGCTCATCTGGCCGAGCAGGCGCTCCAGGCGCGCCCGGGAGCGCCATGCATCGTCCGGCACAGCACGATCCACGCAGTCCGAGAGGCTTGGCCGATTCGACACACTTCGCGGTGGAGTCCACCAGGTCCAGGCGTCCTGGGCGCGGCGCGGCAGCTGAGCATGGGCGGCAAGGAGCGCGGTCGGCGTGCCAAGCGGCGGTGTGTCGGGGGCCGCAAGTGTGTTCGATGGCGCGTGCAGCGTTGCGATAATGAACAAGCGCAGCCGCGATTGGGGCGTGTGGTCAGCCGCGTCGAGCAAGAGTGCACCGACGGTGTAGCCTGCATCCGCGAGGGCGCACACGATGGCGGACATGTCCGCCCCGCCCGCCGATGACAGGAGGCCGGAAACGTTCTCGAGTACGATCGTGCTGACAGGACGCCCATCAGTAGCCATGGCCTGCATAAGCCGCCAGAAGGACCAAAATGTGCCTGATCGTCTGGCATCAAGGCCGCCGCGTGCGCCAGCGACGGACAAGTCCTGGCAGGGAAAACTGGCCCAGGCGAGGTCAGCGCCCGGCAGGTCGCCGGCACGAAGGGCGGCAATGTCGCCCTCGAACAGGTGTTCACTGCCGAAATTGGCCCGATAGGCCGTGCATTTGCCAGGATCGATGTCATTGGCAAAGGTGCACTCAAAGAGCTCGGCAAGCCCGATCCGGGCCATCCCGCCACCGGCGAAGAACTCCAGAAAGGATGGACGCTCGGAGATCATAAAAGTGCCCTAGCGCGATTCTGCCGCCTAGCTTGATATGTCGTCTATGACGGTCTGAATGTCCGCCAGAAAGGCGTCGACGGGTGCGTCGCCAGCAACGGACAGGTCCGTGCGAAAGCCGCGCACGACACCGTCAGGCGAGACGAGCAGATAGGTCGGTGTCC
Source organism: Pseudomonadota bacterium (assembly GCA_039817025.1). GTDB lineage: Bacteria > Pseudomonadota > Alphaproteobacteria > Caulobacterales > Hyphomonadaceae > JANQQC01. The sequence continues at coordinate 13,644 of JBCBWQ010000046.1, forward strand.
ATGCGATTTGCAGCGCATTGCGGATCGATGCATCTGCATCCATCGCGACTGGGTAGGCATAGCCGACCTCATCGAAATAGGCGTCGAGGCTTCCAAACTTGCCGAAGGCGTCGTCGGCACGGACAGCGCTGGATGGGGTATGAATGGAGATGAAATTAATCTCAGGATCGCTTTTCAGCCGCTCAGAAAGTTCCGACGCGTAGGGGCTGTCTTTCCGGCAGTCACCGCACCAGACTCCCCAAACATCAATGATTGTCCAGGCGTCGATCGCTGCGCTGTCGAACGTGCCGCCTGCATGGAGGGGGGCGACGACGTCAGGGAGCGCCTCGCCGAGAAAGGCGTAGTGATAGGGTCGGCCGTCCGCATCGCGAAGGACGCCGTCGTCGCGGCTGTCGCTCGCTGTGTCTGGGGCTGGGGTGTTTACCGTGATGAAGCCCGTCGCCGCGACAGGATCTGTCGAGACGCCATGGGTTGTGTCCGCTGCGGGGGCGCTCGATCCGCAGGCGGCGAGCGTCATGAGTGCGAAGGCAGAGAAGGCAGCGCGATGGAGCATGAACCCCTCCCGTGTTTAGTGTCCTCGCGTATGTGCCTCCTGTTTGGGCAGTTGCCACTGCAGCTTGCGTTGAGCAGGGCTAAACCGTTCACATTTTGGCCGGGGAATTCCACAGGCCCTTTCCAAGTGCATTTCTTTTCGGTTATGTAACGAAATAAGTTGGGGATGGGCGCTATGCGTTGCGTCAATTGTAAATCCATAGTTGCGCCGGGTCCGGTGGCGTGTCCGTCGTGCCACGGCACACTCGCGCTGACGTTCAGTGACGTGGTGCGCGCGATGGGCGGCGGTGCCGGATCAATCGCGCGCGGCGTTATCGGCCGCGTCGCCAGTCTCGCCTTAGTCGCTGGTGTGATCGCCGGTGGATCACAATTGAATGGCGAGCGTATCGAAACAGTCCAGCAAGCGGTTTTCAGTTCGCCGGCCAATCCCTTGCCGCACCTGATGGCTGCACAGGTGGTTGACGAGCCTGTGCAGATTTCGGATTCGCCTTCGAGTGAGCCTATCGAC
>JBCBWQ010000047.1:0-14629 GCA_039817025.1 Pseudomonadota bacterium
CATCCTGCATCTCACCGCGCATGCGCCGGAACAGCGCTTCACCGTCGGCCGCCGACTTGAAATCGAAGGTGGACGTCATGAAGATCGGCGGCTTGATCGACCCTTCAGACATGAACGGGTCGAAGCCATAGCCCATTGCAAGGGATTCTGGCTTGAGCGGATGCCCTTCGATTTCGCGTTTACGATACGGTTTTGCAGGCTTGGCCATGGTCTGAGATCCTTGAACGGGTGGGAACCGGCGACGGGCTCCGCTAGCGCCGACATGGCATGATGTGTGCGCCCGGTCGAGGGCGATCGCGCGCAACGATACCTCAAATGCGAAGCGGCCCGGCTCTTTCGAACCGGGCCGCCACATTATTAATTCGAAGGCCGCTTAGCGGACGACGATGGTCACTTCCGAACGACGGTTCAGCGGCTCGCGCACGCCATCGCGGGTTTCCTTGGCCAGGGCGTCTTCGCCCTTACCGTCTGTCGCGATCAGATCAGCCGCGATGCCGCGTTGCGACAGGGCCTGGCTGACGATCGATGCACGAGCGGCCGACAGGCGCTGGTTGTAAGCAGACGCACCGGACGTGTCCGTGTGACCGACGATCGATACGGAGTTTGCCGCGCAGTCCGAGCGGGCTGCGATATTCTCGACCGCTTGGTCGATAACGGCTGCAGCCTGGCTGGTGAGGTCGGAACTGTCCCACTCGAAGTAGACCACGAATTCCTGGTCGAGCGTCGAGCAAGCCGCAAGCGCAGGCGCTGCCAACTGCGCCGGAGGCGGCGGAGGTGGTGGCGGCGGAGGCGGCGGTGGGGGTGGTGGCGGAGGCGGTGGGGGTGGTGGCGGCGGAGGCGGTGGGGGCGGCGGAGCCGCGAACTGCCAACGCAGACCGACAGTACCGACATGCTCAACATAGTCAGTCTCGTAAGTCGGCTCACCGGGGCGACCTGCGAAGTCCAGATCGCTGACATTGAAGTACTTGTAACCAAGATCGAGCGTCAGTCGCTCGGTCATCTTGTAGCCGATACCAGCAAGACCCTGCCAGGCGAACGCCGTCTCGGTGTCGTCGAAGCCGTTCACGAGGACGCCCGCACCGTCGCCGGTGTTCGTCGCGAACAGGTTGCCGGATTTAGCGTTGATTTTCGCAACACCTGCGCCGAGGCCGACATAAGGCTGGAGGGCGTTGCCAGCGTTGAAGTCATAAAGGCCGTTCAGCATAACGTCCCAGCCTTGCATGTAGCCGTCCGGGGCCACTGCAAACGTCGTTTCTTCCGTAGACGTTGGTGTAACGTTGACCATGTTGGACGGATCAAGTTCGGTCGAGCGATTCGTCAGCGTGGATTCGAGGCGGAAGCCATTGTCGAAACCGTAACCGAGACCGATGCCTAGATTGGTAGCACCGTCAATATCTGAATCACCAGCAAGCGAACCAGCAACGTCCGCTTCCGGGTCGTGGTCGAGTTGACCGTCGAAGCCGTAACCAGCGTCAGCGCGGGCGTACCAGCCATCTTCAGCCTGAGCAACGAAGCCAGTGGACGCAAATGCGGCCGCGGCTGTCGCGCACATCAAAGTTTTCTTCATCAAATTCCCCTTTGTGTGACTATCAAACACCAAGCCTGATGGCCGCAGGAACATACGGGCGAGTCCGTACGAAGTTCCACGTAGACGATTTTTTTTGGCAATGCGAGACCCGGCAACAAGAAGTCCGCAGTTCCCGTTCGAATTTCCGGCGCACCGATACTCAATTGCAACAGACAGGCGAGTTTGTGGCGGGGAACGCCGTATTGCGCCGTATTTGTTGCACTTTTTTGACGCGCTCAGTCGGATTTAGCCAGGCTTCGAAACGACTCGATCGTATCGGCAACGCCCGTCGCAAGATTAAATCTTGGGGTCCAGTCCAATCCCGACGCCCGCGTTTTCGCCATATCTGCAACGATAAGAGGCGGTTCGAAGGCCGATGCCTGCCGCGCACCGAGTCGGACCCGGTCTGGCCGCCCTATTTCTGCAGCGATGGCGTTTATCACGTCCTTGACGCGAACCGCCTCTCCTGTCGCGAGATTATATTCGCCTGTCAGATCGCTGGCGGCGAGCGCGGACAGGCCGCGGCCAATGTCGCCGGAATGCATGTAGTCGCGCAGTTGCATGCCGTGGGAGCATAAAGCGTCCTCCCCCTTGAGCAGGGACAGAATGACGGATGCCCCGAGACGGCTTTCATGTTCGCCCGGACCATACACAAAGAAGGGACGTCCCCATGCGAACGATGCCCCTTTGATCTCACACAGCGCCTTGACCCCATGCAGCATGGACACTTTGGCGGTTCCATAAACCGTGCTTGGCCGGAGCGGTGTCTCATCCTCGATACACAGCCCACTGGCCCAGTCATACTCTCCGCAAGAACCGCAAACGGTGACGCGCGCGCCGCCTGCCTCGAGAAAGGCATTGACGAGATCAAGGCTCGCCCGCAGCCACTGCGCGTTCTCCGGCGCGCCCCAAAGACCGCTGACAGCAGCCCGCCAGGCGATATGAAGGAGGTGCGAGGCATTTGCCGTCCGCGCTAAAGCGGTTCGCGCGTCAGGATCTGTCAGGTCGCACAGCACGAACTCCACGCCGGGACGCGGCGCAATGTCAGTTTGCGATGTGGGCACAACAACCTGCCAGCCGCGCGCCACAAGGTCGTCGACGGCGTGGCGTCCGATGAAGCCTGTGCCGCCTGTCACAATGATACGGTTCGACATTCAACAGCTCCTAGGCAAGGCCCTGGTCGGCGAGATCCGGCCAGGCTTTATCTTTGTCGGAGATATCGGTCACGGGTGCTGGCCACTCGATCCCGATAGCAGGGTCGTCCCACCGCACGCCGCGCTCCGTTCCCGGCGCATACGCGTGAGATGTCTGATAGAAAACCTCCGCGCCATCCGTCAGCGATAGGTACGCATGGGCAAACAGCGGCGGGACGAGAATAGCCTTGCGGTTCTCAGCCGTCAGTTCAACGCCAAACCATTGCAGACGCGTCGGCGACTCGGGGCGCATATCGACGATGACGTCGTAAATCGCGCCGTTTACACAGCGCAGCAACTTCGCCTCGGGTGCCGTTTCATTCTGGTAGTGCAGTCCACGCAACGTTCCCGCACGCGCATTGCCAGACATGTTGGCCTGCACAAAGTCATAACCCGCCCCGACCTCGGACAACTCGTTCTTGCAATAGGCACGGGCGAAATATCCCCGATCATCGGAAAACGGCGTCTGCTCAACAACGAACGCGCCTTTCAGCGGGGTTTCTATGAACTTCATGGGAGGCAGCTCCACGCAGGCTCGATGGACAGGAAATTTGGCGCACTTCGTGCAAAGGGCGTGCCCAAAGGGCGACAAAAGGATTTGCACACGCCGGGCTAAGGGAAATTCAAGACTCCTTCGTTAAGCGGCCCAGTAAACCATGACGCATCGCAACATTGCTTCGATCCGCTAAACTAAGGATCGGACAGAAGGTCTGAAGGGACACAAGGTCGATGAAAGATACAGGCATCCGCATTCTCGGCGCAGGCTGCGCAGGCTTTGGCGCAGCCCACCAGCTTTGGAGCCAAGGTATCCAACCGGTGATCTATGAAGCGCGCGATCACCATGGCGGCCACACGGCCTCATTCGACTATGGCGACGGCTTTGTCTTTGATGAAGGCCCGCACATTTCCTTCACCAAGAATGAGCGCATCCAGAAACTGTTTGCTGAGAGCGTTGGTGAGGACTTCCAGGCATTTCCGTCACGCGTGAACAACTACTGGAAGGGGTATTGGATCAAGCACCCGGCGCAGGTTAATCTCGCGGGATTGCCCCAACAGCTCATCGTCGATTGCATCAAGGATTTCATCCACGCGCAGCACAACGACTTCGGCGAGATCAAGCACTATCAGGACTGGCTACATGCCGCTTTCGGGCCGACCTTTGGCGACACCTTCCCCGGTGAGTACACGAAGAAGTACCACACCACTGAAGCCAAGAACCTTACCACGGACTGGCTTGGGCCGCGTCTCTACCAGCCGGACATCGAAGAAGTGCTGCACGGCGCTCTGAACCAGGAAACCGAAGACGTTCACTACATCCCTAACTTCCGCTACCCGACCAATGGCGGGTTCGTGTCGTATCTCGACATGTTCGCGAAGCGCTCGACGATCCACCTCGACCACCGCGTGACCGAAATCGACATGGCGGAGAAGATGCTAACCTTCGCCAACGGCAATCAGGCACCGTTTGAAGAGCTTGTTTCCTCGATCCCGCTGCCGGCACTGATCCCATTGATCAAGAACGCGCCGGCTGATGTGCTGGAAGCTGCATCATTGCTATCGTGCAGCCAGGTCGTCCTCATCAATATCGGCCTGAACCGCGCCGATGTTTCGGACAATCACTGGACTTATTTCTACGATGCCGAGATCCCGTTCTCGCGCCTGTCCTTCCCGCACATGTTCTCACCCAAGTGCGCGCCGGAGGGTTGCGGCATGATCCAGGCCGAGATCTACTTCTCCGACAAGTGGAAGCCGATGACCGGAACCTGCGAGGATTGGATCGAGCCGACGATCCAGGACCTGATGCGCATTGGCTACATCAAGGACCGCTCCGAAATCATCCATACATCGACGCTTTATGCGCCGTACGGAAACGTGATCTTCGACCATGACCGCCCGAAATGCCTCAAGCTGGTCCATGACTATCTGAAGGACATCGGCATCGCCTATTGCGGCCGTTACGGCGACTGGGCCTACATCTGGACCGATGAGAGCTTCATCTCCGGCGAACGCGCGGCAAACATGGTCGCGAATTACAAGGTCGTCGCTTAAGGCTGACGGAAGCCGGCTTCAGACCTTGATGCCGGCCTTCTCCGCATCCGCGATGAAGGCGGCGAGGCCCTTGTCCGTCAGCACGTGATTGGCGAGGCCCTTGATGACCGAGGGCGGAGCTGTGACGACGTCAGCACCGATCAGGGCGCACGCTTTCACATGATTCGCGTTCCGGATGGACGCCGCGAGGAGCTGCGTTTCGTAGCCGTAATTGTCATAGATCGTGCGGATTTCCTCGATGAGCGTCATGCCATCACTGGCGAGGTCATCTATGCGGCCGATGAAGGGTGAGATGTAAGTCGCGCCAGCCTTGGCCGCGAGCAGCGCCTGATTGGCCGAAAAGCATAGCGTTACGTTTGTGCGGATATCTTGCGCGGTCAGCGTCCTGCAGGTTTTGAGTCCCGCCAGCGTAAGCGGCAGTTTCACGACAACGTTTGGCGCAATAGACGCAAGCGACTTGCCCTGCTCGAGCATCCCCGCTTCATCGGTCGCGATGACTTCTGCGCTGACGGGACCATCAATAAGCTCGCAGATCTCTGCGATTGTCTCAAGGAAATCCCGACCGGACTTCCCAATCAGGCTCGGATTTGTCGTTACCCCATCCACAAGGCCTAGCGCGTTCAGCTCCTTGATCTCGTCGATCACAGCGGTGTCTGCGAAAAATTGCATGAGTCGTCGTCCTCTGGTCTGCGGCGCGGCAGGGAATCTGTTTGCCATACCCTACCGCTGTGGGCGGCCCTGAACACCCTTCAAACTTGCGTCAACCCGCATTGCTCGAACGTGCCCCGTTGATAAGCTCTGCCCATGGAGCTTGGAATACAATGGAGTGCCGGATTGCGTATGACTGTCGAACAGGTCAGGCCGGAAAGCTCAAAGACTGGCGATACACGCCAAAAGCATCACGCAATGCAATGCGCCACAGATCGCGCGGCGCCATGAAGGCAGCCTCTAGCCCGAAGGGCCTTGCCTGCTGGCTCGCGCTCATTGCTGCGTCATGCGCAGCGCAGCCTGCACCCATGCCGACCGTGCAGTCGGAAACACCACGCGACCCAGCGAGGCTCGTCATTGTGGGCGGCGGCCTGCGCGCCTCGCAAACCGATATTTTTGACGCTTTTCTCGATGACCTGGGCGAAGGGGCGATCGTCATTATTCCTGTTGCGTCAGCCGAACCCAATGCAGCCGCACGCCGCTCGATCACCGCATTTACAGCAAACCGGGTCGATCCATCCCGGCTCGTTGTCGCCCCGATTGCCGCTGTCGACGATCCGAAAACCGACGACGTGAATGAGGCGCTTTGGGCCGATAACGTGGACGACCGGACTCTGGCAGACAGTTTGCGCGCGGCGGCGGGCATCTGGTTCACCGGCGGCGACCCGGGCCGCCTGATGGACGCGCTGGACGACTCGCTCGTACTGGACGCAATCCGGGACGCCTATGCTCGCGGAAGCGTGCTGGGCGGCACCAGCGCCGGCGCGACGATCATGGCTGAGCGCATGATACGCAAGGGGCACGCGCTGCCTTCGTTGCGCCAGGATGTGTACGATGACGGCGCGGTGCAGATTGGCCCGGGGTTCGGCTTTTTCAGTCGCGGAATCATTGACCAGCATTTCCTGCAACGCGGGCGTGTAGGCCGACTTGTGGCCGCATTGGCGGACGATGACGTCTCCCGGAAACGCGGCTTTGGTATCGACGAGGGCACCGGGCTTGTGCTGCGACAGAGCGGAACACTTGAAGTGGTCGGCTATGCCCACGTCACGCTGATCGACGCCTCCGTTGCTCGGTTCGATACGACGGACTCAGGCGCAATGATTGCTGATGATCTGAGACTATCCCTCCTGGCCGCTGGGGACCGTATAGCTCCCGATGGCAGGTTGATCCCAAGCAACGGTCGCAATCCCACCATTGGAGACGAATACCGCGAGACGGCCTCCGCCACGGGTGTTGGCCTCGCCTTTCCGCCAGGCGGTCTTCCCGGAGCCATAGGGCTCGACCTTGTTGACGCGTCGAATGCACTTCAGCGTGTTGAGCGCAGCTTTGACGCAAACGGGAATGGGGTTGCTTTCACTTTCACGCAGGACGATCACACCGAGGGCTACTGGGGGCGAACGGGCAATGGCCGCGGGCTCTACACAGTCCACAATGTTGAGCTGTCCATCACGCCATTGAATGCTCGCTTTTCAGAGCCGGCTGAACACCGCTAGCCAAGCGCTATTGGAGCCAGCACCGAAGCCAGCAGTGTAATAAGTGCGATGGCGATAAGGTTCAGATAGATCCCTGCCTGGGCCATCGTTTTCAGTGTGACATGTCCGGTGGCGTAGGCGACGGCATTCGGCCCGGTCGCCATCGGCAGCATGAACGCACAACTCGCCGCCAGCGCGACGGGCGCGCCGAGCAAAACCACGTCCAGTCCAGCCGTTTCGGCGACCGACACGAGGACCGGCATCAACGCCGCCGCCGTCGCAATATTTGACGTGACTTCCGTGGTGAAGATGACAATCGCCGTAACGAGAGCGATGAGAAGGATCAACGGAAGCGTCGCCAACACATCAAGCTCTGTGCCGACCCAATCGCCAAGACCTGAGGACCGAATCACGGCGGCCAGCGACATGCCACCGCCAAACAAGAGTACAACGCCCCAGGGGATGGATTCGGCGGTCTTCCAATCCAGCAAGGACGAGCCTTTCTCCGTTTTGGACCCGGAGGGGACGATGAAGCACAAGATGACGCCAAGGATCGCAGTGACGTGGTCTGTCAGCCCGCCCAGCGGTTGCATGCCGAACACGGTGAGATCGCGGAGGGGGCGGCCAAATATCCAAAGCGCTGCCACCACTCCGAATACGCTGATCGTGCGCCACTCCGGCGTTGTCATCTTTCCGAGGGCCGCCAATCGGTTTCGGATTTCAGCCTGACCGGACGTATTGGCGGTCTCTGGCAAGCGAAAAGCCACACGGGTCAAAACGAAATATGCCGCCGGAACCAGAAGGATCACGGATGGAACGCCAAACATCATCCAGCTGACGAAATCGATTTCCGTTCCAGTGCTGCGCTCGATCGCGTCTTTGATGAGCAAGTTTGTCGGCGTGCCGATATAGGTGCCCAGGCCTCCTATGGAGCAGGAGTAGGCGATGCCCAGCAACAGCGCCCAGGTGAACCCGCTGTCCAGATCCCTGTCGCCGAGTACCGCTGCTGCAACGGACAGCGCGATCGGCATCATCATGATCGACGTCGCCGTATTGGATATCCACATCGACAGAACTGCGGCGGCGAGCATGAACCCGCCAATCAATCGCGATGGCCGGGCACCGACACGCACCACCACACCAAGCGCGATGCGCGCATGCAAGTTCCATCGCTCGATCGCCTTGGCGACAATAAAGCCGCCGAGCAGAAGCACGACAACCGGATGAAGATATTCCGCCGCCGCATCGCGAATACTCACCACCCCTCCGAGCGGCAACACGACCATCGGCAATAAAGCAGTCACCGGAATTGGGATCGCTTCTGTTACCCACCAGATTGCCATCAGTGCCAGCAAGGACAGCACGACCCAGGCTGCGCGCGCCGATGCTTGTATTTCATCGAGTGTCTGGCCCTGCTGAACAAAGACATCCGTTAGCGCTTCAGGAATCGGTATGAGCTGGATACAAAGCGCCACCAATGGCCCCAGCCACAATCCGGTCTGTTCGCGCACACCGCGGCCCTGGCTGGTCGGATGCTGCGGCACTCGTGGCTCCCTGGATTGCTGGTACGCGGAGAAACCTCGCCCCGCCTTCCCTGCATACGACGCGAATTGCTACGGTCCTGCAAGGGATGGCCGTAACCGGCATGCAGCGTGTCCGCATCATAGTCGGCCGAACGAACCAACCGCTGTGCTTTGCACTGAATTTGACCAACGCCCGCGAAAAATTGTTGCAGTTGCAACAGTTTTTAAGACACGGGCCGCAAATGTCTTGCGCTGTCGTGGCGACACACTCTGCACCTGCGAAGTGTGTAGGGCAAGCCGATAGCGCCGAGCTCATCCTCACAAGTGAACACGCGCAATGGCTGCGCGAAAAGATGCGGCAGAGCTGACGTGGTAGATAAGCCTATCAATGAAACAACAGCGATACGTACGGGCGTTGTGCTTGTGATGTCTGATGCTGACGCCAGCACGAAGCTTGTCCGCGATGGCTATGCGTCCGACCAGCCCATCATGCTGATTGAAGACAGTGTGGACGGCTTTGCAAACGCATTGCAGCAGTCAACTCCGAGCGCGCTGATCTTGCTCAAGCGAAAGGTCTCGGAGGGTCTATTGGAGCTGATTGGCTCTCTGGCGGGCGTGTCGCCTGTTCCGATCATCGTTTTCGTTGACGTTGCAGAACCCGACGAGGCACGCGCGGCGACGCGCGCTGGCGCAAGTGCATTTATTGTAGATGGGCTGAGTGCAACGCGGGTGAAACCTGTTGTTGACGTTGCGATAGAGCGCTTCAAACTCACCGCGGCGCTTCAGGAAGAACTGCAAAAGTCGAAAGAGGACCTCGCCGCCCGCAAGACGATTGAACGCGCCAAAGGTCTCCTCATGGAACGACGCAACCTCTCTGAGCAAGATGCCTATGATGCAATGCGCAAGATGGCGATGGCCCAAGGCAAACCGCTGAAAGAGATTGCGTCTACGATCCTGTCGATCTCTGATTTGCTTCCCTAACGGAAATCGCCCTGACCTTGTGCAGCGCCCCTGTTGCACTGCATCAATCACAAGCAGTTCAAGCGTTTAGGCATCAGGATCGCCAAACTTCTCCTGTTCAACCAGCCACTCAGCGCAACCATCAGACACGTTCAAAGACGAACACATCGAACAGAACCGCATGCTCCTCAAGGATCAGCTGTTCTAATCACCCGGGCCCAGCGGGGGGCCTCCAACAGAGTAAATAGACGCGCACGTGTCGTCCGTGAACGGATGGCGCAACGTTCGGGTCCAGGTCTAATGCCCGCAATGGCGGGGAATAGCGGTACGCGCTGCGTCGCTCCGCGAGGGGAAGTGCAAAATGAAAAACAGATTTAAAACAATGCTTATGTCCGGCGCCTTCGCGCTGGCGGGCGGGGCCTACGCTGGAGCCGCAAACGCCCAAGACGCCGACGGTACTGACGACGAGTCCGTACAGGAGCAGATCATCGTCACGGGTTCGCGCGGCCAGCCACGATCGGTAACCGACTCGCCTGTTCCAATTGACGTGTTCAGCGAAGAAGACCTTCAAGCCGTTCCGTTCACGGATGCCAACGACATTCTCAGAACGCTCGTTCCATCCTTCAACCTGTCTCGTCAGCCGATTTCGGATGGTGCCTCCTTCATCCGCCCGGCGCAGCTGCGCGGCCTCCCCACCGATAAAACCCTCGTTCTGGTCAATTCCAAGCGCCGCCACCGCGCCGCGCTGGTTCAGATCGGCGGCTCCGGTACCCAAGGTCCTGATATCGCGACCATCCCCGGTATTGCTCTGAAGTCGGTAGAAGTCCTGCGCGATGGTGCAGCCGCCCAGTATGGTTCGGACGCTATTGCAGGTGTCATCAACTTCATCCTAAAAGATAACGCGGAAGGCGCAACGCTTACGGCTGACGTGGGGCAATACTATGAAGGCGACGGGTTCCAATACACCTTCGCCGGCAACTTTGGCGTAGCGCTTGGAGACGACGGCTTTATCAGCATTTCTGCCGAAGTCTCTGAGCAAGACGCAACGGTACGAGCCGAACAGTATTGCGAAAGCTTTGCCTGTCCTGATGTCACCGACGAGCGCTTCCTTTCAGGTATCGATCAGACCATTGAAGGCTTTACGGTCGACAGCTATTTGGCTGGCCTGCCAGACGCCAATATTGGGCCAGGCGACGTTGTTCAGCCTTGGGGTCAGCCCAACGCAAATGCGATCCGGACCTTCGTCAATGCAGGCTATGACTTCGGAGCGTTCGAAGCTTACGGCTTCGGCAACTACTCCAACTCGGAGTCCGACGGCAGCTTCTTCTATCGGTTCCCCGGCAACGGCACGATCGAGAATCTTCGCCTCGAAGACGGCTCTGTCTATAGCCCGCTTCAGATCTTCCCGGGTGGTTTCACACCGCGCTTCTTCGGAACCGTTCTTGACTATTCCGGTGTGGGTGGACTGAAGGGAGAGCTAAGCAACGGCTTCATGTGGGACGTCTCAGGCCGTTTCGGTCACAGCGAAATCCAATACACGCTCGCGAACACCATCAACCCATCGCTCGGGCCAGATACGCCGACACGGTTTAACCCAGGCGACCTGATCAACGAGGAACTCCAGTTCCAAGCCGACTTCTCTCAGGAATTCGAGATCGGCACGGCCTCTCCGCTGCTGGTGGCCTTCGGTGCCAGCTATCTGGACGAATCCTATGAGATCGTCGGAGGCGACCCCGCCTCATTCGAAAACGGTCCATTCTCTAGCCAAGATCCCTTCGGTTTCTGTGAAGTCGACATGGATGGAGCCTTCACCGGTACGCCGACAATGGCAGGGATGTCGGTAATAGCTAACGGCTCTACGCTGGACTGTGCCGATGACGATGACCCCGTTTTCCGTACGGTTGGCGTCGGCTCGAACGGCTTCCCGGGCTATGGCCCCGATGCCGTCGGCGAACTCACAAGGGACTCCCAGGGCATCTATGTCGATGTCAGCACGGACGTGACCGACGACTTCTTCGTACAGGCCGCACTGCGCTTCGAGGACTATTCAGACTTTGGCGAAGAGACCGTCTGGAAAGTCGCCGCGAAATATGACTTCTCCGACATGTTCTCTCTGCGGGGATCGATCAGCACGGGCTTCCGCGCTCCTACCCCGGGACAGCTCGGCACGACGAATGTCTCCACACGTCTGCCGAACGGCGTGCCTGTGGCAACCGGTCTCTTCCCTGCGACGAACCCGGCGGCCGTTGCTCTGGGTGCAACGCCATTGCAGCCTGAGACCTCTGACAACTTTACTGTCGGTGTTCTCGGTAGCTTTGGCGACTTCACCTACACGGTCGACCTCTATCAGATCGATCTCAAGGACCGCGTGAACGCGGTGTCGACGATTACGATCATCAACGACATCGACTTCCCGGACCTGAACACCGGCCCACTCGTGACGGCCGATGGATCGCAGTATGCGTCTGTCCTTGATGCTGCAGGGGTGGCCAACGCCAACACAATCGGCGGCGTGAACTACTTCACCAATGCGTTCGATACGACGACGCGCGGTGTTGATGTCGTTTTGACCTACAATCTCGATTGGGCGGCAAGCGGATCGACCGGCCTCTCGGCCGCGTTCAACTGGAACGAGACCGAGTTCGACGGCGACGTCTCTGACCTGTTCAACGCAGAAGCACAATTCGACTTCGAAAATGCGCTACCGGAGTGGCGGGCAAACCTCACGGCGAACCACACGGTCGGCAAGTGGGGAATCCTGGCGCGCGCCAACGTGTTCGGGCCTTACGAAAACGCCAATGGCGGCAGCACGATCACGGTCACCCAGGAGTTCGACACCGAAGTTCTCTTCGACCTGGAGGCGTCATATCAGGCAACCGATACGGTTACGCTGGCGCTCGGTGCCCGGAACATCTTCGATGAGTTCCCGGATGCCGGTGAAATTGGTGAGACCTGCTGTGGCCGGATCTATCGCTCCGATAGCGTCGTCGACTGGCAGGGCGGATACTACTACGTCCGCGCGACCGCCAACTTCTAGCGTCCATGTTCGCCGCCAACCTTCCTTCTCCAATCTGGCGGCGTGCGGCGGGGAACAGTTCAGTCTGTTCCCCGCTCGCAATTCTCGCGGGTCGACGGCGGCCCGCTTTCTTTTATTTCGGTAAGATTACAAATCGAGACAGGACGACGATGTCTGGAAGTGAATTGGATTATTCCTCAATTGCCCAACTGGTGGGCGTCCTTATGGCGGCGGGCTTGTTTGCCGGTTTCGTGGCGGGCCTGTTCGGCATTGGAGGCGGCTTTGTCGTTGTGCCTGCGCTCCTCGTCGTCTTCAGTTATTTCGGAGTCGATTCCGAAGTCGTCACCCATGTTGCCATTGGCACATCACTGGCAACCATCATCGTGACGTCGCTTCGCTCCATGTACGCACACCACAAACGAGGCGCGGTGGACTTTAAGATCATTCGGGACTGGGCCCCGTGGCTCGTGGTCGGCGTCGGTATGGGCATTGTCCTTGCGCAATACATGGACGGCCGATCCCTTAAATGGATCTTCGCCATTGGCGTCTTCCTGATGGGCATCCATTTCATCATGCCGGTGCTGAAGAACGTTCAGGTGTCTGATGAGATGCCCAAGGGCTTCGGGCGCGCCAGCCTGGCTTCATTTCTTGGCGGATTCTCGGCACTTCTTGGCATTGGCGGCGGGACAATCGCCGTTCTCACGATGACGATGTGTGGGCGCCCTATTCACCAGGCGGTCGCGACAGCCGCCGGCTTCGGCGTGATCATTGCTGTGCCTGGTGCCTTTGGCTTTGCGCTGCTCGGCTACAACGAGGCAAACCTGCCGTACGGCTCATTTGGTTACGTCAACGTGATTGCGGTTGTCGCTATAACCGCTATGACTTTCATAACAGCGCCGCTTGGAGCGCGCGCCGCGCACAGTCTCAATGCCGCAGCACTGAAGCGCGTATTCGGGGTGTACCTCGTCGCAACGTCTGCGATCGTTTTACAAAACACTTTCAGTGGCTGACGACAGGGCTCGCCCATCAGCTTCCCAGCAGAACAACCAACAACAGACCCAGGGGATCAAAAACATGGCCTTCGACATTTCCAGACGCTTCCTGCTGACAGGCGCAGCTGGTGCATCACTCGCGAGCGTTGCGGCTTGCGCAAGCACGGCAGCAGGCACTTCAACCGCGAGCGTAGACGCTGCCTTTCCGCCCGAGAAATACGGCGTCGACGATCCGTACCTCCTTGGACCACCTGAGGGCGTAGCGCTGCTGTCTCGCAACGAAAATCCCTACGGCCCTGCCCCATCGGCGCTTAAGATGATCGACTACGCCGCGAAGAAGGGCGCGTTCTACACGTCGCGCGGTGCAACGATGATGCTTATGGAGATGATTGCGGAGCGCCATGGCGTCTCGCCTGAACAGGTCGTGATCACAACGGGTTCGGGCGAAGCCTTGTCCGCAATTGCCCTGATCTATGGACCGAAAGGTCCTATCGTTGCGCCCCGACTATTCTGGGACACAACAGCGCTTTACGCGAAGCGAATGGATATGGCTAACATTGAGCGTGTGGCCCTGACCGAGGAGATGGATATCGATATTGTCGCGATCGAGGCGGCGGTCGACGGCTCCAAGGGCCTTGTTCAGCTTTGCAACCCCAACAACCCAACCGGCAAGGTCATGCCTGCCAGCGTCATCAAACCAGCGGTGCGCCGAATGGCGGCCAAGGCCACCGTGCTTGTCGACGAGGCCTATATGGAACTCGCCGATGATCCGGAAGGAACGACCTGCGTGGATCTGGTCAAAGAAGGCCATGACGTCATCATAGCGCGCACCTTCTCCAAGATTTATGGCATGGCCGGTGTGCGGGTCGGCTACACAATCTCGTCTGCTGAGACAGCGGAGAAAATCCGAAACACGACGATGTCGTGGAGTCCGTCACTGTCTTATGCAGCGGCCATCGGCTGCTACAATGACGAAGCATTCCTTTCCATGTCGAAGTCCAAGATCGTAGAAGGCCGCGAGATGGTCACCACCACACTCGATACGCTTGGCCTCGACTACCTGCCTTCGCAGACGAACTTCGTTTACTTCAAGTCCGGAAAGCCAGCCAATGACGTGCAGGCT
Source organism: Pseudomonadota bacterium (assembly GCA_039817025.1). GTDB lineage: Bacteria > Pseudomonadota > Alphaproteobacteria > Caulobacterales > Hyphomonadaceae > JANQQC01. Next base: position 14,604 of record JBCBWQ010000047.1, read on the forward strand.
GCGATGATGGAACGGAAAATCTCCGT
>JBCBWQ010000048.1:0-13819 GCA_039817025.1 Pseudomonadota bacterium
ACCCATCGAGCGGCCGAACACCGGCGACGAAGACGTGGACCTCCATGCGACCGTCGCACGCATCTCCGCTTTTATTGAAGCGCGCGTGCGCGAGGAGCCAGGTCAGTGGTTCTGGCAGCACCGGCGCTGGCCCAAGTCGGCTTGGAAGGACGCTGGGGCGCTCTAGCTCCGCCACTAAAGGAGCTTTTGTCATGGCCCCACTCGTCTGGATCAGCGTTATCGCCCTTGGCCTTGGTGCCGTTTATGGTGCGGCGGCGCTTGTCAGCCCCTCCTTTGCCGCGACGAGCGTGAGACTCCAGGCCGATCCAGAACGCCCCGGCGGGTATGCCGAGTTCCGCGCCACAATTGGCGGCGTCTTCTTCGCGCTCCACGCCTACGCCCTTTTTGCACTGCTTACCGGCGGCGCATCTGGGCCTGCGCTCACCGTTGCAGCCGGCTGGATCGGGGCTGCAATCGGGCGCGGCACCGCGATTGCGCTGGACGGGAACCACGCAATAAATCCAGGCTACAACGCCAAACTCATCGGATTGGAACTCGTCTTCGCCCTTGCTATTGCAGCGCCCTTGCTTCAGGCCTGACCGCCTGAACAGAAAGGATCCGCCATGACGGAGCGTCGAGAGACGGGCCGGCGGCGCAAAGCGTCTAAGCCACACGGCAAATCCCCACGGAAACCAAAGCCAGATGTCACGCTGGGACCAAGCGACTGGAGCGAAGGCGAGCGCATTGCAAAATACCTTGCCAGAGCCGGCGTCGCCTCGCGGCGAGAATGCGAAACGCTGATTGCAGAAGGCAAAGTCTCGGTGAATGGCGAACGGCTTGTGTCCCCTGCCTTCAAGGTCACGGGCAGGGAAACTATCCGCGTCGGCCGCAAGATCATTGCCGCGCCCGAACCCGCCAGGCTCTGGCGCTACCACAAACCCTCAGGCCTGATCACAACCACTGTGGATCCCGAGGGGCGACCCACGATCTTTGGCGCGCTGCCGAAATCCCTGCCGCGCGTCGTGACGGTTGGCCGTCTGGACCTGACAACGGAAGGCCTGCTTCTGTTGACCAATGATGGGGAACTCGCCCGCGGCCTCGAGTTGCCGAAGAACGCCTTTACACGCACCTATCGCGCTCGCGCCCACGGCAAGGTCACCCAGGACAAGCTGGACGCATTGAAACAAGGCGTGACAGTCGACGGAACGGATTATGCCCCCATCGATGCTGTCCTTGAACGCCAGACCGGTGCCAACAGTTGGCTGACGGTCTCATTGTCCGAGGGAAAAAAACGGGAAGTCCGACGAGCGCTGGAGTCGGTGGAGCTGGAAGTGAACCGGCTTATTCGCACCCAGTATGGCCCCTTTGCTTTGGGTGAACTCCCGCCTGGCGCGGTCGAAGAAGTACCCGCGCGCGAGCTGATGGATACCGTTGGTGCGCTTATCCCGGAAGCAAACCGGCCCGGCATCGCGCCGGAACGGAAAAACAGAACCACATCTGCCGCCGGGTCACGTCTTGGCAGGCCCCGCCGATCCGCTAACGTAAGGGGAAAGGCGAAGCACAAGCCATAAACGGGAGGAGCACCGCCATGGGCCTGCAAAACGTCACGGACACTTATCAGGCTGAAGAGCTGAAAGACGGCCCGGCGTATCCACCCATCCATGCGCTGGAGCCACCGGTCCAACTCACCGACCCAAGCGTCTTTTCTTCAAATGGCGGTTATACGTTCGATGCCTTTTCCGAGATGCGGACGAAGGCACCGGTCATGTGGCATCCGGAAGAATTCGGGGCCGGCTTTTGGGCCGTATCGTCTTACGACCTCGTCAAACAGGTCGAACTGGATCCCGCCACCTATTCCTCACAGAAAGGTGGCATACTCATCAGCTATGGTCTGCCGGACATGCCACGCCATCCGCTGCTTCACTCGGCATCCCTGAACACGCTGATCTGCCTTGATCGACCGCACCATACGGCCCTGCGCATGGAGCATATGGCGTACTTCCGTGCGAACTTCGTCGCTGAGCTTCGCAAGAAGGTCGACGGGTTCGTCAAGGAACGGCTCGACGCCATGGAAGCCGCCGGCCCGGTTGTGGATATGGTCGAGATGTTTTCGGCAGAACTGCCGCTCTTTACCTTGTGCGAAATTCTCGGCGTTCCCGAGGCGGACCGGCCAAAGCTGGTTCACTGGATGCACTTTCTTGAGAACGCCCAGTACCAGGCACAGCAAGAGGGGCTCGGCAATCTGCAGCCAGAGCAGATCATGGCGTTCATGTCCGAAATTCAGGCCATGTTCGAATATGGCCGCGAACTTCTCCAGGCCCGCCGAAAGGAGCCGCGCGAAGACCTGCTCAGCGCAATTGCCAATGTCGAGATTGATGGCAAGCCGCTAAGCCCGGAATTCCTTGATGGCTCTTGGTTGCTGATCATCTTCGCCGGCAATGACACCACGCGGAATTCGCTGACCGGCACGATGAAACTGATCACCCAGTTCCCGGAGGTTCGCGAGCGGCTCAAAGCTGACCCGGACCTTTTCCCGAACTTCGTGCACGAGGCGATCCGAATGGTGAGTCCGGTGACCTATATGCGCCGGACAGTCACGCAAGAGACCGAACTGGGTGGCCAGACCCTCGCGGCTGGCGAGAAAGTTGTCATGTACTATCCCGCTGCTAATCGCGATTCGTCCAAGTTCGCCGATCCGGACACGTTTCTGATCGACCGGGAGAATGCGAAGGAGCATCTCGCCTTCGGTCTTGGTCCACATGTCTGCCTTGGTCAGAAGGTTGCAAACATGCAGCTCGATGCGGCCTATCGTCAGATCCTAGGCCGTTTCCCGAACGTGGCGTGGACCGGCGAAGGCACGATGGCCCCCAACAATTTCGTCCACGCGCTTTCATCTCTGACCATTGATCTGGGAGGTTGACCATGACCAATCGTCAGCATTGGATCTCGAAGGGCGAGTTGACCAAAACCAAATGGGTCACCGCCCAAGATGCACCCTTGGCCGAGGGACACATCCGGCTATCAGTTGATGCGTTCGCGATCACTGCAAACAATGTCACCTATGCCGCGTTCGGCGACGCTCCGATGCACTATTGGAACTTCTTCCCGACAAGCGACAACGCCTGGGGCCGAGTTCCGGTGTGGGGCTTTGCAACGGTCGCGCAATCCAATGTGGATGGGGTCGATCCGGGCAAACGGGTCTATGGCTACTTCCCGATTTCTGACACCCTCGATGTTGAAGCGGTGCGTGTCTCACCGGCCGGTTTCATGGACCGGGCAGCCCACCGCGCAGAGCTCGCACCGATCTATAACACCTACTTTTTCACCGATACCGACCCCGCTTACGCAGCGGATTTCGAGGCGCAGCAGATGCTGTTCCGCCCGCTCTACGCAACAGGCTGGTGGCTCGCTGATACGCTTGTCGATGCCGTCAAGACCCCGCCAAAAGCCGCCGTACTTTCAAGCGCATCTTCAAAGACAGCGTGTGCACTGGCTCATGGGCTGAAAAGCCGAGGCGGCGTGAAGACGATTGGCCTGACGTCTCAGCGCAACACTGCCTTCGTTGAACGGACCGGTCTATACGACGAGGTCGTCACCTATGACGGTGTCGCTACACTTGAAAGCGCCGATCCGACAGCGTTCGTAGATTTCCTCGGATCGCCGGAAATGACGCTCGCCGTTCACACGGCGCTCGGCGACGCGCTCACCCGTAGCCTTGTGGTGGGCGCGACGGATTGGGATGCGGACCGCACGCCGCTGCCGCTCCCAGGCCCGACCCCAGAGTTCTTCTTCGTTCCGGATGTCGCTGCGGCGCGCGTTAAAGAGGCCGGTCCCTCGCTGATGGCCAAGATGGCTGAAGACCTGATGGCGTTCTATCCGGCGTCCCAGGCATTCGTTGAGCCCGTCTTGTCAAAGGGCACCGACGCCATCGACACAGTCTGGAGCGATAGCGTTGCCGGGACTGTCCCTGCGGACAAGGGCCACGTCGTCTCGCTTTAAAACTAGTCGTCAGTCGCTGGACGATCGGTAACAACAAACTCCGTGCGCCGGTTGCGGGCATGGTCTTCCATCGTGTTTCCATCAGACAGAAGCTGGGTCGCGCCATAACCAACAGCCGTAATGCCGTCCGCAGGGACACCATTGGCAATGAGGTAGGCGCGCACGGCGACGGCACGGTCGTCGGACAAGGCCAGATTTCGGGCCGCCGATCCGCGTGTGTCGGAGTGGCCGCCGACCTCAATATTGTAATTGGCACAGGAAATGGCGACGCCCGTGACTGCGTCGAGGAGGCGTGCGCTCACGGGCGAAATTTCAGCTGAACCGAGCGCAAACTCTACATTCCGCCCGGCCATGGTCTTCGCGAAGGTCTCGTTGCAGCTCTCAACCGTTGGACGCTCGTCAAGCTCAGCGAGCGCGGCACCCACGCCAGTTTCCCCGCCCTCAACGGAGATTCCGTCAACAACGAGAGAGATTTGTTGGCCGCCGGTCGGATCAGCCTTGATCGCGTCTGCACCATCCTCGAAGGCACGCTCTTTTGCGGCAGCATCGGGCGCAAGTCCGGTCAAGGTTGCCACTTCGCCGCGCACATTCAGGCCCAGCCAAGGGTAGCCCAGGTTTGCAAAGGACTCTTCAAGAGTCTCATCCCAGCTGCGTGGGGCCTGGACGATGCGCTCGATCACTTCCGGGTCAGGCGTGTCCGCGCGCACGAACAGGCCGTTCTGCACGACGAAAAATTGTCCTTCGGTCACCGGTACACATTCTGAGGTCGCCATCTGCGCCGTGGCATCCGGACGCTCACCGCCGCATGCCGCCAGCGCGCCTGTTGCGCAGGCAAGCATAAGTGTTGTTCGGACAGACATATCCGCTCCTATCGTCTCAAAGGCCTGATGCCTCCCCTGTGTTGCAAATTGTCCGGGTCTTGGTTTCCAAAGTCAAAATACTTCACCAGTAGCGGGAGCAACTCACGGTCTTTTCGGGGCGCGCGCACCCAAAACATCGGCCAAAACGTCGTTCACATCGTAACCCTCGCCATCAATGCCTTTGTTCTGCGACTCAAGTGCTGCGCGCTGCTCCGTAAAGCGGTCTTCAACCATGGCGCGATTGTGCGGATGGGTGATCACATAAAACGCGCCGCTCGCTATGGACTCTAGCGCGCGACCAGCAACATCGAGCGGGTCCATGCCGCGGTCCATCACCGCTCTACTCAGGGGATGACCTTCTACGGGTCCACCAAACTCGCTCGGGCGGATCGCCTGCGCGTTCCAGATGTCTGTGGCCGTAAGCCCCGGGCAGAAAACACTGACCTGGACACGCTCCGGCATTTCCCGACGCAAAACGTCGGTCATCCCAAGGACGGCATGCTTTGCACCAGTGTAAGCCCCATTGTTCAGGTGCGGCACACCAAGGGCATGCTCAGAGCCCGTATTGACGATCAGCGCAGGCCCCTCCTGATCCAGAAAGCGCGCGCCAAACACGCGGCAGCCATGCCAGACGCCTTTGACATTCACGCTCCAGATCCAATCAAAATCCTCTGGCGCGATCTTTACCAGTTGCCGGCCTCCACCGCCGACGCCGGCATTGTTGAAAATACCATCCACACGGCCAAAGGCAGACCACGCGGCATCGGCCAGCGCCTCAACTGATTCCAGGGATGCTGTATCAACGGCAAACCCCATTGCCTCTCCGCCAATATCATCGGCTACGGCCATGGCTTTTTCGGCCTGCACGTCAGCGACGCCGACGCGCGCTCCGCGCTTTGCCAGCAGCTTGCAAAACGCTTTGCCGAGCCCTGACGCACCGCCAGTCACGACGATCGCTTTGCCCGCATAGTCAAATCCCGCCACGGTCTACTCCCTATCGCTTCGTCGGGCAGCGTGGCATGGCAACTGGCAAGCGCCTAGTCCGGCAGGCGCACCGGGATCATGATCTCGTTACGGCGAAACGGCCCCGGCACGAAGGGCGCATTGTAGAAGGCCGTGACCGCTGGACCTGTGATTTCATAGCCTCGCTCAGCGATCCAAGTTTCCAGGGCTGCTGTTTTCTCCGCCTGTGCCTTTGGCCGGGCCCGACCGGAAAAGCGGATCGTGGCAAGCGTGCGTGCCGGCGTTTCCGCAAGCATGACGCGACTGTCGTCCGGCGCTGGAAGGGTCTCCATCGTCCATTCTTCGGGCATCACGAAGCTGACCCTCCAAACACCTTTGCCAGTCTCGGTTTGCGTCACCGGAGCCGTCATATCGATCCGGCTTGATGCCGCCTGAGTGACCGGCGCCGTCATGTCGATTTTCGCCTTTGCGGTGTTGTTGCCCGAAATGTAGCGAAACAGCGCGTTGAAGGCGGCATTCGCCGCTGCGCCTTTTTCACCGCGCACGTCGACACTTGCTGTTATTATCGGCTCATAAAGCCGCACTTCGAAGTTGCCATCCTCGACAATAACTTCGTGATCGGGCTCCTCAACGGCCGCAGCGGCAAACGGTAATCCTGCAGCCGCCAGAGCAGTTAAAGCTTGTCGCATAGGGCGCTCCTTTGGCGCGTGCGGAAAAGACTTCCGCACTCACTCTTGGATACGCTCATTGAACCTACTCGGATTTATGGACCACGCCGTCCTTCATCACGAAGTCGACATCAAGAAGCTCCGAAACATCAGCAAGCGGATCGCCATCCAGCGCGATGAGATCGGCGTGTTTGCCCGCTTCCAGCGTACCAATCACATCATCCATCCGAATATGCTCTGATGCGATGACGGTTGCCGACTCAATCGCTTCTTCGGGGCTGTAACCCGCTTCGACCATGAGTTCGAACTCGCGCGCATTGTTCCCATGCTTGGACACACCGCTATCGGTGCCGAAAGCAACGCGTACCCCGCCCTTCCGGGCCGTTCGAAGCATCTCCAGCATGGTCGGTCCGACCTGTGCGGCTTTCTCGCGGGACGGCTCCGGCAGCCAAGGCTCATTGGTCCAGCCCGTAACGGTCACACCGGCCAGCACGGTGGGCACCAGCGTTGCATCCTGACTTTTGAACAGCGCGACGGTTTCCTCGTCGAGATAGGTGCCGTGCTCGATGGAATGCACGCCCGCGCGAAGAGCCGCCTCGATCCCGCCCTTACCATGGGCATGGGCTGTCACGCGTCGGCCCATGGTCTCGGCTGCCTCAACGATTGCGACGAGTTCATCTTCGAACAATTGCTGCTCAAGCCCGGCAGCCGTGTTCGACAGGACCCCGCCAGTCGCGGTGATCTTGATCACGTCAGCACCATCCTTCACCAGCTGACGCACGGCACGACGGCAATCATCTGCGCCGTCGCACGTGTTCGCCCCAGTGAACAATGCCGACAGCGCTGGCGAATATCCGTTCGCGTCTCCATGGCCGCCTGTCGCAGACACTGCGCGGCCTGACGCCTTAATATGAGGGCCCGGTACCTTGCCTGCAGCGACGGCATCGCGAAGCGAGAAGATTGCCTCATTGGTACCGCCAACATCCTGCACCGCAGTGAAGCCCGCCATCAGCGTACGCCGCGCATGGAGCGCACCGTCAAAGGCCTCATCCACTTCAGAATCAGTCAATGCTTTTAACCGGGACGTGGGGCTTCGTTCGCCGCCAAGGTGAACATGGCTATCGATCAACCCCGGAAGCACATAGGCCTCTTTGAGATCTATGACGGTGTCACCCTCACCAGGATCTACAAATCCCGCCTCTACCGAGGCAATGCTTCCGTCCACGACTGTAATGGTTTGTTCCGTGAGGTAGCCGTCGCCCGGCACGGCGAGGACATGCCCGGCATGAATCAGGGTCTCGGCTACATCGTCTTGCGCCGCAGCCCCGGCGACACAAAAAGTGGCAACAGCCGCCAATAAGACAGGTCTCATCATTTCCTCCCCAACGTTTTGCAAAGACTAGGCTGGACACGCCGCCGCCTCAACTGCGCGCTATCACGAAGCCCATGACGCATTCTGCGCAGCCTGCGCCGGAACCTAAACCTTACATGAACGTAACGCTTCATCGGCCATTCAGTCGAACCCGCCGATAGTCGACGAGGATAGGAAACGACAGACGGGCCGAGGGGGCTCCGAACAACAAAGCCAACATCACACGCTTCTGCGTGCGTGATGGATTGTACTCGGAGTCAGTCAAGCACCGTCCCGACATGAGGACGATGTGAATGAACAGTGATCAACGGCTGCGACTTGCGAGCGACACAATCCAGTCGCTGCGGACCATGCGCGCAAATATTGTCGAAACCGGCGTTGAGGATACGCAGACCTTTTTGGATATCCTCAACACCTTCGGAAAGGCAGAAGCGGCCGTCGCGCGCTGGCAGGCGGATATACGAATTGCTTCAGCAGCAGACACGCCGCGCGATGAGTGTGGCTAGGACGACCGCTTGGGATCGTCGGCGACCGATTCCGGAACGTCGAAGAAATAGGTAAGCGGCTTGTTCAGCACGAGCGAAATTTCATAGATAAGGCCGGCTGAAATCCGGTTCACGGCCTTCTCGTACTTTTGCACCTGCTGGAAGGTCAGGCCGATCTCGCGGGCAAGGTCGTCCTGCGTCATACCGGCTTCGCGCCGGGCTTCGCGTACGCGCATGCCGACCAGACGGTCCACTTCGGTTGGTTTTCGCTTTTGATCTTTTTGCACGCGTCGCTCTATGTCTGTGGCGTTGGCGAGAGCCATTTTTCTCTCCGTGTCGCACTCTCCATTCACTACGCTTGCAGCGCCAGAACAGCACGTCGATTGGTTTGGGATCGGAGCCGTATATCTGAAGTTTATCCGAAAACAACGCCTTCAATTGCAGTTATACTGCATTTGTCACGCCCTGCCCTTTATAAAGCCTTACCAGCTTCGTAAGACTTTCAATTCATTACAATTTCGAAATCTTGTCTCATAACAAAAGGACACAGTCCTCACCGAGACATTTTTATGAATGGTCCAATATAGCGTTCCGAACATTTGAAAACCACAAGCAAAGCCTTGTGGTTACTCAATCGAAAAAGCGCGATCCTTCGATCAGGCCATGCCCGCGCGGCGCGCCCGGTCTGCCGCAAACGCCGCAAGCGGTGCAACTCTCGCTTCCATCGTGGCCGCTTGTGCGTTTGAGGCCGTTCCATCGCGCACGCGGCCGACGATACCCTGGCAAATCGCAGCCAGCCTGAAGGCATTGTAAGCGAAGTAATAATCCACCTCCGGCAAGCCCTCCCTCCCGGTGTGCCGGCAATAGAGCGCTGTGTACTCGTCCATCGTCGGAATGCCGTAAGCCTCTAGGTCTTCGATATCGACCAGCGCGCCGCGCGCGGGGTCTGAACTCGGCATCACCCAGTTCATCAAGTGGTAGGTAAAGTCCGCCAACGGATCACCCAGCGTGCACAGCTCCCAGTCAAGGACCGCGATCACCTTGGACTCCGTGGGATGGAGGATCATGTTGTCGAGCCGATAGTCGCCATGGACGATTGTTGTCGTGTCACCAGGAGGAATGTTGTTCGGCAACCAGTCGATCAGGGCGTCCATGTCTTGGATTTTCTGGGTCTCGGAGGCCACGTATTGCTTGGTCCAGCGATGGGTCTGGCGGGCGATATAGTCGCTTTCCTTGCCGAACCCTTCCAGTCCGGCTGCGCGCCAATCGACCGTATGCAGGTCCGCAAAAGTCTTCACCTTGGCTTCGTAGATTGCGCGGCGTTCGGCGGGCTCCATGTCCGGAAGCGTCCCGTCCCAGAGGATGCGCCCCTCCACCATGTCCATCACGTAGAACATGGTGCCAGTGATGTCTTCATCCTCGCAAAGGCCGTAGGGGCGCGCAACGGGGTAGCCTAGCGGATAGAGTGCTGAGATGACCCGGAACTCCCGATCCACCGCGTGGGCGCTTGGCAGGAGCTTGCCCGGCGGTTTACGGCGCATGACGTATTTCTTTTTAGGAGTAACAAGCTGATAGGTCGGATTTGACTGGCCACCTTTGAATTGACGGACCTCAAGTGGGCCCTCATAGCCCTCCACATTCGCGTCCATCCAGGCGGCGAGCTTACTTTCATCGAACTTGTGAGTGTCCGCCACTTCCTTGGTGCCGGTGAACAGCTCCTGCGCATTTCCGCCATGGACCATGGCTGGCCTCCCTCAATCGATCTTATTTTGTTGTGACTGTAACGCTTCGCCTGGCCCCGTAAACCAGCGACGCCGCGTCAGTCGGAGGTCGCCAAGGCGCGCAGAGCTGCTACGGCTGCCTTGGCTTTCGCCTCCGGCACGAAGATGTGATCATGGTGGAACCCGGCGACTGCGTTGCAGGGCACGTCAGCCTCAGCCAGCGCCTGCGCGACGGCGGCAAGGAAGCCGACGGCGTGCAGGTCGGAATAGACATCGAGGATCAGCCAGACCCAGCGATTGTCTGCGGGTGTATCAATCGTTGCTTCGAAAACTGACGTCCAGCCCTCTTCTTCCTTGAAGGCGAAGATCGCATCGTCTCCTGGTGCAGCCACTTCGCTAGAATAAGCCCAAAGGCCCGGCTTGCGCGTGACGGTCAGCGTTGAAAGCAGGGTCGACAACTCCCGCTCAGCCATCCCGGCCCACCGCACGCCAGCCAATGTCTCGTCTGCAGAACCCCGTGGGCCAGTCTATCGCTTCGACGCCGGCATAAGCCCGCTCAAGTGCCTCATCCAGCGTTTCGCCCGTTGCCGTCACCGCCAGCACACGCCCTCCAACAGCGATCAGCATGCCCTCGGAATCCACATCGGTGCCCGCGTGGAACACTGTCACGCCGTCAAGCGCGTCGGCTGCGTCCGTGCCTCTTATAACGGCCCCTTTCGCATAGCTGCCGGGATACCCTTCATTGGCGAGGATCACCGTCGCAGCGGGCTGGAAGCGATCGAGCGCCAGCATGTCTGCAAACACTGCTTCGCTCCCCTGCAGGCCGCCCGTCGCACACGTCAGCAGCAGTGGGACGATATCGCCTTGAAGGCCCGCCATCAGCACCTGGCACTCTGGGTCGCCGAAGCGGGCGTTGAACTCAACCACCTTAGGCCCGTCAGATGTAACCATCAGACCGACATAGAGCACGCCCTGATACGGCATCCCATCTTTCGCCATGCCGCGCAGCATGGGCTCAACGATCTCGGCCTGCACACGGGAAAGCACAGCACGATCGACCACAGGAGCCGGAGCATAAGCCCCCATACCCCCCGTATTTGGGCCGGTATCGCCATCTCCAACGCGCTTATGGTCCTGTGCCGCTGGCAGGTAGACTGCCCCCTCACCATCTGTCAGTACGAAGACGCTGGCCTCCTCACCCGCCATGAAAGCCTCAATGACGAGGGAAGACGAGGCATCGCCGAACTTGCCCGACAGCATGTCGTCCACTTCCGCCTCGGCTTCAGACAACGTTTGGGCGATTACCACGCCCTTGCCTGCTGCGAGGCCGTCGGCTTTGAGCACGTAGGGCGCATCCATGGTTTGCAGAAATGACTTGGCCTCATCGGCAGTTTCGAACCGGCCATATGCGGCGGTGGGCACGCCATAGGCCGCCATGCGATCCTTCGAGAAAGCCTTTGAGGTTTCGAGTTGTGCGGCCGCTTGACTGGGGCCGAAAACGTCAAAGCCGAGTGCGCGCAGGGCGTCCGATGCACCCGCCGCCAATGGTGCCTCCGGACCGATCACGATCAGGTCCGGCTCAAGCTGTAACGCCAATTGCTGAACCGCCATGACGTCCGCCAGGTCGATGTCAAAGCATGGTCCGATCTTGTCCATGCCGGGATTGCCCGGCGCTGACCACACCGTATCGACAATCGGAGACTGGGCGATTTTCCAGGCCAGCGCATGTTCGCGCCCGCCCGATCCGAGAAGAAGTATGTTCATGGGCGGTTGATGCGCCGCGCCGGATGGACGATCAAGGGGTGAAACGGCATTGGCTACGGCGCGCACCGGCGCCGATAAGGATCAGCACCCATGTTCAAGAAACTCCTCGGCGGCGGGAAATCAAAAAAGGATGCAGCGCCAGAGGCGGCTCCGGCTCCGGAACCTGCCCCTGCACCCGCGCCTGAACCTGTCGCTGCGACTCCGGCGCCTCAGCCCGCACCTGCACCTGCCCCACCGCCAACACCAGAACCCGTTGCCGCCGCCCCGGCTCCACACCCAGCGCCCCAAGCCGAGCCCGCCCCTGCGCCCCAGCCAGCGCCTGCGGCTCCGACCCAGTCGGAGATCTCCCCAGCCACCGGACGTCCCGCACCGCCAACGGACCTCGAAAACCTTGCCAAAACCGGCAAGGCCCACGCACAAGCCCTTCAGGACGCCCACGATCAGACGTGGAACATCAGCCAGGCCAAAACCTGGGGCGTGGACCTGGCAACACGCCAGATCACTTGGAAATTTGAAAACGGCACCGTCGCCACGGCTCCGGCACAGCTCCTAGGAACCTGGTCAGAGCATGACAAGCACTTCCTGTGGGGCTGGGATCATCCGTCCGCCACGCCGGAAATCTCGCAAGCGGCCCTCGCCCTGAAACAACACGCTGAAGCCAACAGTATCGAACGCCTCCAGACGCGCAGCATTGCCTGCAATTTCGAGGAAAGTGTCGTATACGCTTCCATGGCCACTCTGGTCGCTGATCTGCAGGGCATGTATCGCGGCGAGGCCTCGCGCGGCATCTGGGCCTATATCGGGTTTGGCGAAGTGAGCCTTTCGCAAGACACGCCGCAAGCAAGCTGACAGGCTGGCGAATCAGGCCGCTTACGCCCATCTTTGCGCAATGTCTGATGCCTCTGCCGCCAACCTCTCGGAACTATCCGTTTCCGAACTCGCCGCCAGCCTGAAGCGAACCATCGAAACGACCTATGACGTCGTGCGCGTGCGCGGCGAGCTGGGCCGCGTCACCATTGCACGCTCCGGCCATATGTACGCAGACATCAAGGACGACAAAGCCGTCCTGAATTCAGTCATGTGGAAGGGCCAGGTGGACCGCTTGCCCTTCAGGCCGGAAGAAGGGCTTGAAGTCGTTGCTGAGGGCAAGTTGTCCATCTATGCGGGCCGCTCGAACTATCAGCTCATAGCGACGTCCATGCGCCCGGCCGGGGCTGGCGCACTCATGGCGCTTCTGGAGGAGCGCAAAAAGAAGCTTGCCGCCGAAGGCCTGTTCGATCCTGCCCACAAAAAACCGCTCCCCTACCTGCCGCGAACAGTTGGAGTCGTTACCTCTCCCACAGGCGCAGTGATCAGAGATATTCTTCACAGAATCTCCGACCGTTTCCCTGTGCGGGTCATCCTGTGGCCAGCGTTGGTGCAGGGCGAAACCGCAAAGGCGCAGATAGAGGCTGGCATTCGCGGCTTCAACGCCATGGGCGGTGCGGACCGGCCAGACGTGCTCATCGTCGGTCGCGGCGGCGGTTCAATCGAGGACCTCTGGCCGTTCAACGAGGAAACCGTCGTTCGCGCCGCATTCGAAAGTGAAATTCCACTGATTTCCGCTGTTGGCCATGAGACCGACACGACCCTGATCGACTACGTCTCCGACGCCCGCGCGCCCACACCGACCGGGGCAGCGGAAATTGCCGTTCCTGTGCGAAGCGAACTTGTCCTGGCGACAGACGAACTTGAGCAGAGGTTAAAGCGGGGCCTGGCGGCGCGGGTGTCCACCGGCAAGGATCGCCTGCGAGCAGCACGCCTGCCTCGACCGGAAACCATGCTGACAGCAAAACGCCAGCGTTTTGATTTTGCGGAAGCCGGTCTGAAACGCGCGCTCCTTTCAGCTGTACAGGTCAAACGGGCAAGTTTGCTTGAGTCCTCGGCACGTCTTCGACCGGACGCCCTGAAACTCGACCTGCGCCGCAAACGGCAAAGCCTTGTTGATATTGCAAAGCGTGCCCGACCG
>JBCBWQ010000049.1:0-13783 GCA_039817025.1 Pseudomonadota bacterium
CAGGTCCCATCTGGCTTGCGCCGCAGGTGGCGGGAGGCTTCGTCATTGGCTTGCTCGAGCAGGTGCTCATGGGCCTCGTCCGCAGCGATGCGCGCCGCTTCCGTTTCAAGCTTGCGCGCCATGACCGGGCCTTTGAAACCTTCCACGACATCCAGCGGCATGGCGGTGTCGGACACGCTCAAAACGTCCTCGCCGGGACCATCCTCGGGGAGGTCGACGCCCGCTTCCTTCAACGCCTCAAGCAGGAGGGCGCGGCCCAATTCCTCGAGCGGGCTGAGCTCCTCCTCCTGCGTTGCAGCGGGCAGGGCCGCAGCGATACAGATCGACAATGTGAAAAATGTGCGCTTCATCCGTCCGTCCCCGGCTCGGCTCCCCCACAGGTTTCATTGTACTCCGGAATGGCTGATGCGCCAATGCCGCAGGTAGCGATCAGTCGCCCTTGTGCAGAGGCCAGGCATGGTTGACGGGGCCGTGACCGCGACCCAAGCCGGGGGCTGTGCGGATCGCTTGCTGAACATAGGCGCGAGCCCTTTCGACGGCCTCCTGAACGGGATCACCTTGTGCAATATGCGCCGCGCAGGCGCTGGCCAGCGTGCAGCCGGTGCCATGGGTTGAGGTGGTTTCAATGCGCGGGCTTTCAAATAGCCATTCGCCCTGCTGTGTTTGCAGGACATCGACAATGACGGCTCCGTCGATATGGCCGCCTTTCACGAGCGCTGCCTTCGCGCCCGCCTCAAGCAGGCGTTCAGCGGCCCGGCGCTGTCCATCAACCGTCTCCACGGCCTTGCCCGACAAGACCTCGGCCTCCGGTGCGTTGGGCGTAACCAGTGTTGCGCCGGGAATGAGCTCTGCGCGAATGGCACCGACGGCCTTTTCATCCACCAGCCGATCGCCGGACGTGGCGACCATCACAGGGTCGATCACCCTTGCCACATCCGCCACGCCGGACAGTCGCTCGGCGACCGCCTCAACCAGGGCGGCTGTGCCCAGCATTCCGGTCTTGATGGCATCGGCCCCAATATCACTGAGCGTGACGTCGATCTGGCCGAGCACGGCTTCTAGCGGCGCGGGCCACACGCCGTGGACGCCCAGTGTGTCCTGAACCGTCAGCGCTGTAATGGCCGTCATCGCATACCCGCCGAGCGATGTAACCGTCTTGATATCGGCCTGAATGCCGGCCCCGCCTCCGCTGTCAGAGCCGGCGATAATGAGGACCCGGCCTGCGGCCGTTTCAGCCGCAGCGCTCACCCTTCGGATTTCTCCATGCCCCAAGGGGCTGGCGGCTCCGCAACGGGGTTGGACAGATCAAACTCGATCCGGAAGAAGCGGTCCTCGCGGGACATTTCATAGGCAAAGACATCAGCCTTCGGATCGGCTTCCAGCGCCCATGTGTTGGTCATGGATTCAGGGATTTGCTGAACCTCGAACAGCGTCTGTGTTGATGCGTCAGCCGGGAATTCGGCCCGCGTCACCGATACACGGTCGGCGAGCCCCCCATATTGGGTAAGCGCGTCTGGGGAGCCGTCCCGATGGCGATGGTCATGGCGCAGGGATAAGGTTTCGCCGGTCTCGCTCAGCACCCATGTTCGAGACCGATTTTCGCCGACATGAAGCGGAATGCGAATCTGCGAGGCGCTGCAATCGCGCACATGCATCACGATCCGCTCCGAACGCCAGGCGTCGTCAATTTTGTCCTGAGACACGATCTCACCTTCATAGGCGTTACCGCACAAGGCCGAGACACTGTTAAAAAACGCCGTCTCCGGGCTTTGACTGCCGGAACACGCCGCGATGAAACAGATGAGCGCCCCCGCGCAGGTCAGCCGTCTAAGCATGGTCAGAGCGTAGGCGCATTTCAGAGCGGAGGCTAGGTGGGCTGTTGCGCGAGGGACAACAGGTTCCCGTCTGGGTCCTTGAACCAGCAGATTTTGGCGCCGTCCGATGTTGTCCAGATACCGCGATCGTCCTGGGGAAGGCTGGCGAAGCGCTCGAAGGTCACTCCGCCCTTCTCAAGTTGCGCCATGGCGACGTCGATGTCCGCAATCGCCCAACCGGCCACTGTGAAGGGCTGGGGCACGAAGCTCGGAGTCTTGGCGAGGCGAAGGCGGCCGCCCGGTGCATCGTAAACCAGAGCGAAAGGGGTCTCCTCGACCAGGTCCAGCCCAAGCACGTCACCGTAGAATGTTCTGGCCCGGTCACCATCGGCGACCGGGACGAAAACATCGAGCGGCGAGCTGCTGAGCATCAGGCGGGCTCTGGCTCTCCGCCAAAGTCGCCTTCGGGACCTTTGCGCCGTTTCTTGCCGATAACAGGAACCGCCGAGGACGGGCCATCATTGTCATCATCGAGATCCGGACGTTCTGGCGGGCGACCATCGAGCAGGTTATTGATCTCGTCACCTGTGAGCGTTTCGTATTCCAGCAGGCCTTCTGCAATTGCGCTCCACTGGTCGCGGTAATCGGTCATGATCTCGCGCGCATCGTCCATGCCCTTCTGGACCAGACGGCGGACCTCCTCCTCGATCATCTTCGATGTTTCTTCGGAGACGTGCGAAGACTGTACCAATTGCTGACCGAGGAAGACCTCACCCTGATCCTCGCCATAGTCGACGGGGCCGATCTCATCGGACAAGCCCCAACGCGTGACCATGGCGCGGGCGAGCCGCGTGGCTTGCTGGATGTCAGACGCTGCACCGGCTGTGACATTGTCGTCGCCGAACTTCAGCTCTTCTGCGACTCGGCCGCCCATCATGATCGCCAAGCGCGACACCATTTCGATGCGCGACATGGACAACTTGTCGTCTTCCGGAAGCTGCATGACCATGCCGAGCGCGCGGCCGCGCGGAATGATCGTCGCTTTGTGGACGGGATCAGCCTTGGGCACTTTCAGCGCGACGATGGCGTGGCCGGCTTCGTGCCACGCGGTCAGCTCTTTCTCGCTTTCGGACATGACCATGGAACGCCGCTCGGGGCCCATGAGCACCTTGTCCTTGGCGTCTTCGAACTCACGCATGGAGACCACGCGCTTGCCGCGCCGCGCCGCCAGAAGCGCCGCTTCGTTGACGAGGTTGGCGAGATCGGCACCGGAGA
Organism: Pseudomonadota bacterium; assembly: GCA_039817025.1. Classification (GTDB taxonomy): domain Bacteria; phylum Pseudomonadota; class Alphaproteobacteria; order Caulobacterales; family Hyphomonadaceae; genus JANQQC01. Next base: position 3,090 of record JBCBWQ010000049.1, read on the forward strand.
AGCCCGGCGTGCCGCGCGAAATCGTCTTCGCGTTCACATCCTTCGCGAGCGGCACATTGCGCATGTGCACCTTCAGGATTTTCTCCCGGCCGATGATGTCCGGATTGCCAACGGTGACCTGACGGTCGAACCGGCCAGGCCGCAGAAGCGCCGGGTCGAGCACATCGGGGCGGTTGGTTGCGGCGATGATGATGATGCCTTCATTGGCCTCAAATCCGTCCATCTCAACAAGAAGCTGGTTCAGCGTCTGCTCGCGCTCATCATTGCCGCCGCCAAGGCCGGCACCGCGGGAGCGACCGACGGCATCGATCTCGTCGATAAAGATGATGCAAGGCGCATTGCGCTTGGCCTGCTCGAACATGTCACGCACGCGGCTGGCACCGACGCCAACAAACATCTCAACAAAGTCCGAACCGGAAATCGTGAAGAAAGGCACGTTTGCTTCGCCGGCAACGGCGCGTGCAATCAGCGTTTTACCCGTTCCTGGCGGGCCGACGAGCAGCGCGCCTTTCGGGATCTTGCCACCAAGGCGCTGGAATTTTGCGGGGTCCTGCAGAAACTCAACGACTTCCTGAAGCTCTTCTTTCGCTTCGTCGACACCGGCGACATCGTCGAAGGTGACGCGACCATGCTTTTCAGTGAGTAGGCGCGCGCGGGACTTGCCAAAGCTCATCGCTCCGCGACCGCCGCCGCCCTGCATCTGGCGCATCATGAACAGAAATAGGCCGAGGATCAGGAGAACCGGCAGAATGTTCAGGAGCAGCGCGCCGAGCGAGAAGCCGCCATCACTTGAATCGTAGGTGACGTTGACGCCGGCGTCCGACAGCTTTGCGCCGAGCTCTGGGTCGAAGACGCCTTTCTCGGTGACGAAGGCCTGGCCGGACGTTGTTGTGCCGGTGACCTTTGTATCCAGAATCGTGACATCGGCGATCGCGCCGGACCGAGCGTCGCTCAGAAGCTCGGAATAGCTCTTATTGACGGCATTCGCCGGTGTCTGACTGCCCTGCATGGCGATGGCCATGCCAAGAATCAGCGCAAGTATGACGCCCCAAACAACCCAGTTTCTCGTGTTCATTGCAAATTCCTGATCTCTTCAATCGTCCTATAACATAGGGTTGCCCCCTTGAAAAAAAGACTCTTTGGTCGCTCAAACGATGGCTTTTTCGTCACAGGGCAGTGATTGAGGCACGCCAGAGCGCAAGGCGGTCATGGGCGAGCGCTCGCCAACCGCCGGATTCGGCACCGGGCGGCAAGGCAATCGACGCATGCTTCGAACGCGGCTCGATCCTCTTCGCAGACGCCGATCGGGCGAAGCGACCGTCGAAAACATCATCGATTGGTGCGGCTGCGACAGCGCCGGGATCCCGGCCGAGAAAAAGACCCGTATTTCGCCCGCGGATATAGGCTCCGGCAAGCGTCCGACCTGCGAAGGGACCAGCATCAATGACCTCGCACAGCGCGGCGAGGCCCGGCCGGTCTACGGGCTGGGCGTGGCCAGCCGCCACCTGAATAAGCAGGTCCATCGCTGCCGACCGAAGCGGCTTTGGCAGGAGCGCGATCTCTGCCTCTAGCGTCGCATCGGCCGAACAGACAAGGTGGCGTTCGCTCCAGTGCGCTATGACGCGATCTTCGGCGCGGCGGAGCCGAGCATAGCGGGCCTGCAATGAGAGCAAGGCCGATCGCGCCTGCGGATTGGACGCAAGGCTTTGCCGCGCTCGAACCCGCGCATGGTCCGCATTCTCATTGGTTGGATCGTCGATCCATGTATGGCCTGCCGCTCTGAGTTCGTTGCGCAGCGTGCCGCGCGAAATGCCCAACAACGGTCGCGCAAGGAGAAGGCCCCTGCCCTCCGGCCAGACCGGAGACACCGAAACGGGAGCGATCCCGGCAAGACCTCGCGCGCCCGCCCCCGCCTTTGACCGCATCAGCACCGTTTCTGCCTGATCATCTTCGGTGTGCCCCAGCAAGAGGAGGCCAGCCCCTGCCTGCCGCGCTGCATCTGCAAGCAGCGAGTGGCGCGCGCGCCGCGCATGGCCCTGTCCAGGCCGGGGCATCTGCCATTTCAGGGTGAGCGCCTTTAGCCCAAGAGACTGTGCCGTCGTTTCGACGAAGGCGGTCTCATCGACCGCTTCAGCACGCAATCCATGGTCTACGGTCAGGATGATTAGGTCCCGGCCCCTGTCGTCGGCCCAGCGGGCTGAGCGATGCAGGAGCGCGACAGAGTCGCCCCCGCCGGACACCGCAATGGCTACAGGTCCACCGGTGAGCGTGCCGGCTTTGTCAAAGGGTGTAAGGTCTATGGGTTGGCTCAGGTGTCGCAGGAGGAGCGCGCGCGCTCTACCGCTGCAAGGTTCTGGGTCACACCCGACGCATTTGGATAGCGTTTTGGCAATGCATCCAGCGCACTACACGCCGCATCGGCATCGCCCACGAGCCGCATGGACCGGGCAAGCTTTACGAGCGCATCGGGTGCACGCGGATCATTGGGATATGTTCGGATCATGTCCGTATAGGCCGCTCCGGACTCCGCGTAGGCTTCCTGCTGGTAGAGCACTTCGCCAAGCCAGTATTGCGCTTCGCCGGCCTGCGCATCATCGCCAAATTGGTCAAGGAACGCGCGGAAGGCCGTCTCGGCACCAGCGTAGTCGAACTGGAGGAGCTTGGACTTTGCAGAGGCAAACAAGGGCCCCGCTTCGCCGGGAAGCGATGAGGCCGGGATCGTGCCGAGCGATCCGGTTTGCGCAGGCTCACCTGTTGAATCGGTGCCAGCTGAATTCGACGACAGAACGCGCGGGCCGCTCGCGGAGCCGCTTGAAGACAGACTGCGGGTTGTTGTGGTCGCCATGGCAGGTGTGCCTGCCGCGCGAATTTCCGCCTGCAGGCCGGAGATTTGTGCACTTTGCTCGTCGAGACGGCGCTCAAGCGATTCGATCAGGCTTGCGATCTGGCGATCGTCTTCCTGCATGGCATTCACCTGCTCTCGCGACTGGGAGAGGAGAAACTCGAGTGTTTCGATCTTGCCATTCAACTCGGCATTGTCGGCATTGAGATCGTTTATCTCGACCTGCATTGCAGCCGTTTGCTGGCGAAGTGAGGCTGCATCGCCGCTGGTCAGTCCCTGCGTTATTGGTGCGCCTCGCTGGGCAAATGCAGGGGTTTCCACCAGCGTGGACGAAACGGCGGCGAGGGCTGCGACAAGCGCAAACGAACGGAACGACATCATGGGTGCAGATAGCAAAACGGCCGGGGCCAAATTAAGGCGCCCGGCCGTCCAATTGCATTAACCAAACAGCGGTCTAGCCGACGCTGCCGGTGTTCACGATTTGGGTGAAGCCATTACGGTTACGGGCCCACGCTGCTTCGGTGGAGGAGGCATCCAGCGGACGCTCTTTGCCGTAAGAGATCGTCTCGACGCGAGCTGCATCGACGCCGAGGCTCACCAGGTAGTCCTTAACGACAGCTGCACGGCGCTCGCCCAGGGCGAGGTTGTACTCACGCGTGCCGCGCTCATCGCAGTTGCCCGCAACAACGACGTTGTAGTTCGGGTAGGTCGACAGCCAGGTGGCCTGACGCTTCAGGACTTCCTGATCGTCCGTGTCGAGGCGGGATTGGTCGAGGTCGAAGTAAACGCGCTCGCCAACGTTGACCTGGAAGTCTTCCATAGAGCCGCGGATCGGGCCGGTGTAGCCGGTCGATGCCGGAGCAGGGGCTGGTGCGGCTTCCGGTGCTGGCGCCGGAGCCGGAGCCGGTGCGGGTACTTCTACGACTTCAGGTTCAGGTTGGGACGCACAAGCGGCGGCCGTAACGAGCACGGCTGCGGCCGCGGCTGATTTCAGAATTGATCGCATGGTTGAGGGCTCCCCTGAGTGACCATGATGTAAGACGCGACATGCGCCTGCATTTCTCGTCCGGATGGCGTATTAGATGCCGCTTCGAGAGAGATTCAGACCAGAATCCGGCGAGAATTAGGCAGCGTTAAAGTTTCATTCATATTAGGGTCTGGTCAGCCCAATTTCGACCGACCAGAGGTTGCACTAGTCAAGAAGCGGCGACCAGGCCGGGTCCGACGCATCGGTTGGCGTATCCAGCTGACGCAGATTGCGACCGGTGAGGTCAACCGACCAGAGCTTGGCCCCTGCCCCCGGATACGCTTCACGGAAGAAGGTGATCACCCGTCCATTCGGCGACCAGTCCGGGCCTTCATCAAGATACGACTCAGACAAGAGCCGCTCGCCTTCACCATCAGTGCCGATGACGCCGATGTGGAACTTACCGCGGGTCTGCTTTGTGAATGCAATCAGATCACCGCGCGGTGACCAGACCGGCGTTGAGTACCGGCCGCGGCCGAACGTGATGCGGCAAGCGGTGTCGCGGCCGCCCGACGGACAGGTCAGCGGAGAACCGTCGGTGTTCATGATGTACAGCTGCGGCGAGCCGCCCCGGTCGGAGTTGAAGACGATCTGGCGGCCATCAGGCGACATGGATGGCGAGGTATCGATAGCCGGGTGATCGGTGAGCTGGCGCGACTGGCGCGAGCGCAGATCCATCACGTGGATTTCGGAATTACCGTTCCGCGCCTGGGTCAGCAGCACGCTGCGACCATCCCTGGAAAAGCGCGGCGCAAACGTCATGCCCTGGAAATCACCCAGCACTTCCTGACGCCCCGTTTCGATATTGAAGAGATAGACGCGCGGCTTGTTGCCCTCATAGGACATGTACGTGATTTCCTGTGCCGACGGCGAGAAGCGCGGCGTCAGAACCGTGTGCAGCCCTTCGGTCAGGTACTGATTATTGGCCCCATCATAATCCATGATGGCGAGCCGCTTCATGCGCGACGTCTTTGGTCCTGTTTCGGCGATGTAGACGATGCGCGTATCGAAGAAGCCACTCTCGCCTGTGAGGCGCGTATAAATGCTGTCTGCAATCTTGTGCGCGATGCGCCGCCAATTGTCAGGCGTCGTGACATACTGGCGCCCGGCCTGGCCATCGAGACGCAGGACATCTTCGCCATAGACATCCCATAGGCGGAATGCGACGCGCAGGCGGCCATCATCGAGAATTTCAGCCTGGCCGACGACGAGCGCGTCCGTATTGATGATCTTCCAGTCGGCAAAGCGGGGCTGAACGTCGATGGAGAGGTCTTTCTGGATAAAGGCCGCCGGGTCTGTGATCGAAAAAAGACCCGTCGACACAAGATCGTTGCGAACGACTTCGGAAATCTGCAGCGCCAGGTCTGCAGCCTCGGGGTTTTCGGCCTCGAAATCGGGGATCGCCGTTGGCAGCGGCTCGAACGTGCCTTCAGTGAGCCGGATCGTCAGCTCGGCGCGGGCTCCGAGCACTGCGAACATCGCAGCGACCAGCGCCAGTATGAGATATCTAAGCATCGTTCTTCATCCTCCTTGGGATCTTGGGTCAGCGCCCGTCGGGTCCGACGACCAGCGTGATGTCTTTCCATTCTTCATAATAGGCATCGGCCCCTTCTGGCAGCCGATAAGGTGAGCATTTTCGAGCCGCGCGCAGGGCACGCGTTATGGCCTGCTGCATGGCATTATCGCCAATCGGCGGTCTTGATGGCTCAACCAGGCGCGCATCGCCATTGATGGTGCCATCCACATTGAGCTGCATCTTGACGGTTACAATCAGGCGCTCGGGATTGGGCAGGTCTTGCACGTCGACCCAACAGGTTTTCAGCTGGGAGAGCAGGATCGCCTCCACGCGCGCCGTCATGCCAGATCGATCGCCAACGCCGCGCCGGCGCTCGGTGGTTTCATTCTTGAGGGGCTCGATCTTGCGCTCGGTGGGCGGCGGTGCGCGTCGCTGCTCTGTCCTGGCACGGTCGAACAGGTTGGATGCTTCACCAAGGATATCATCCAGCGGGTCGTCCTGTTCCGGCTCGGCGCGGATCGGTTCTGGCTCTTCTTCCTCGGGCTCAGGTTCGGGCTCGGGCTCGGCCTCTTCTTCCTGATCGAGATCCGGCACGGGTTCAGGCTCCGGCTCCGGCTCGTCTTCCTCTGGCGGCGGCGGTGGAGGCGGTGCTGTGTCTTCTTCAACGACCTCCTCGTCGGGGAGGGCATCGACATCCTCCAGAAACTCTTCGACAGGCGGCGGCGTTTCTTCTGGCTCTTCAGGCTCCGGCTCAACCTCGCGGCGGATCGAGGGCGCTACATTCGTGACCGGCGCCAGGTCTACCAATTCGATAGGCACGATCACCGCCTCCTCGCCGGGCGGCGGAGACAGGTACGGCCAGGCGATCGCGCCGCCAAACACGACGGCACTGTGGAGCATGACTGAAGCTGGAAGGCCGCGCCACATTCGTCGTTATTGCGTCCCGCGCGCCTTGGGGTCAGTTACGAGCGCGAGATTGCGATAACCCGCGCCCTGGATCAGCGTCATCACGCCAATCGCCTCGCCATAATCGACGGTCTCATCAACGCGCAGATAGATGCGCTCCTCATAGCCTTCGCCGGCAATGGCATTGAGCTTCGGGATCAGTTCTTCGGGCCGGATCTCGGTTTCCTGAATGTAGAGCGTGCCATTGGCATCCATCGTCACCGACAACGGCGTTGTCGAAGGAGCTGGCAGCGGTTCAGCGGACTTGTTCGGCAGCGCAACGTCAACGCCCGTGGTCAGCAGCGGCGCAGTAATCATGAATACGATAAGCAAGACCAGCATGACGTCGACGAAGGGCGTCACGTTGATTTCAGCATTCAGTGCGCGGCGGCCGCGTTTTCCGCCCCCGCCCGTTCCAATCGATGCACCCATGGTCACGCCCCCCGGTCGTCAGAGGTGCGGCGCGACAGGCGCACCAGCACATCCTGGGAGAAGGCGTCGAGCTGGTCGGCGAACTTTGCGAGGTCACCGGAGAACTTGTTGTAGAAAATCACCGCTGGAATGGCGGCGACGAGGCCAAGCCCCGTGGCGAAAAGCGCTTCGGCGATTGGGCCAGCCACGGTTGCCAGAGACGTATCCTGCTTCTCACCGATCTTCAGGAAGGCATTCATGATGCCCCAGACGGTTCCAAACAGGCCAATGAAAGGCGAAGACGATCCGATGGTGGCCAGCACAGCGAGGCCGTTTGATTGCGCGGCGACCTCGCGGTCAACGGCAGCGCGCATGGAGCGTTCGGCGCGTTCGACCATAGCCGAGGCCTCGTCTGGACCCGACGCCCGGCGGGCATCGCCCCATTCACGCGCGGCAGAGGCAAAGACACGGCTCGCAGCGTCATTGCCGCCCTGCCCTGGTCGCAGCTCATAATCCTCAGCACGGCCCGACCAGAAGCTTTCCTCGAACGCTTTGGCTTTTTTGCGCGCGCCGCCAAGGCTGAACAGTTTTTCAACGACGACGGCCCAGGACCAGATACTCGCGATAAGCAATGCGATCAGAACCAGTTTCACCACCAAATCTGCTTCCAGGAGCAGACCCATGAGGGAGAAGCTTGATTCCGTCGCTGCCTGCTGAAGACCTTCGCTTTCCATAACCGACCCTTTGACTGAGAGACCCTGGCCGAACGCATCGACCGCGCGGAACCGGGCCCGCGCCTGAAACCTTCCGTCTCATCTCCCCCAATTCTGGCGGAAACTTGACGCAGACGCCCGATTCTTCAGTTGGTTAAGCGCTAGGCCGGTTTCGTTAAGGAAGCGTGGCAGCCGAAATCAGGGGCCGATATAGGTGAAGCCCTTTAAGTGCTCGCAGATCTCAGGGATTGGCCGGCGCGGGCGGCCGTCCGCATGAATCTGGACCGCCGTGATCGATGCCGCAGCGATGATCGTCTCGCCGCGCCAGCAGGTCTGTTCAAAGAGGATACGGGCCCCCTTCGTTCCGATATAGCGCGTGCCGATATGGAGGAGATCGTCGACCTTGGCGGCATTCTTGTAGTCGACCTCGGCGCGGATCAGGGTGAACGCGGCAGGGTCTGGCCGGTTCAGCAGCGATTGGTGGGAAACGCCCGCATCGCGCAAATGGTCAGACCGGCCGCGCTCGAAGAAGCGCAGATAATTGGCGTGGTAGACCATGCCTGTGAAATCGGTGTCTTCGTAGTAGACACGGATGTCTATCCAGTGCTGGCGATCCGTGTCGAAATTCTGGGCGTCGAGCGAGGCTGGCTTCATGCTGTGTCTTTAACCGGGACAGCCGAATACGTCACGCCCGCGCTGGAACGCATTGTTCAGAGACATCAAGAAAAGCGAACAAAAGGCGAAAATGAAAGACGTGCTTAACCTTAGGCGCTATTGATGGGGTCCATGACAGATACGATTCGCATCCTCGGGATCGATCCGGGCCTTCGCCATACCGGGTGGGGCATCGTGGAGCGCACAGGCTCGCGCCTGAGCCATATCGACCACGGCGTGATTAAGCCCGATGCAAAGGCCGCCCTCGCCCAGCGCCTCGCGCATATCTACCGCTCCGTTGAGGACCTGCTTGACCAGTTTCGCCCTGATGCGGCTGGTGTCGAGGAAACCTTCGTCAATGCCGGCCCGCAATCGGCGCTGAAGCTCGGACAGGCGCGCGGCGCGGCCATGGCGGCCATTGCCTGTTTCGGCACGCCGGTTGCCGAGTTTGCGCCGCGGCGGATAAAACTGGCTGTTGTCGGCACAGGTGCGGCGGAGAAGGACCAGGTCGCATTCATGGTCGGGCGGCTGCTTCCCAAGGCTGGAAAGATGACCAGCGACTCGGCTGACGCGCTTGCCTGCGCCATATGCACCGCGCACCACCTGCCTTCAGATCTCAGCAGGAAGGGCGCAGCATGATTGTTGGCTGGCTGAAGGGGAACGTGATCTCTGTCGGCGCAGATACGGTGCTGATTGATACCGGCGGCGTTGGCTATGTCGCCCATGCGGGAACCCGCCTCTTGTCTCGCCTGTCTGCGGGCGAAGACGCTGAACTGCATGTTGAGACGCAGGTCACGGAGAACTCAATCCGGCTGTATGCCTTTGCCAGCGAAGACGAACGGGCCTGGTTTGCGCGGCTGCAGGACGTGCCCGGCGTCGCAGGTAAGGCGGCCATGGCGGTCCTCGATGCGCTGACACCGGCCGAATTGATGGATGCGATCGCCCTTGGCGATGCGGCGTCCGTCACGCGGGCAAAGGGCGTCGGAAAGAAGCTCGCCGAACGGATTATTGGCGAGATGGCTGGCAAGCCCCCGCCCATGGGGCGATTTGGCAGCTTTGTGGCGGGTCCGGCTGCATCGGTGGCCAGCCAAGTGTCCGGCGCGCGGGGCGAGGCGGTGTCTGCCCTTGTTAACCTTGGCTATGCCCAATCCGACGCGGCCCGGGCCGTGGCCGCAGCCGCAAAGGCCAGCGATGGCGAAGACACAAGCGCACTGATCAAGGCTGCGCTGAGGGAGCTTGCAGCGTGACCGACCCGCGCAGCCTCTCCAGCCCAGAACCACAGGCCGGTGATGCGCTTGACCGCGCGCTGCGGCCGCAGAGCTTTTCCGACTATATCGGCCAGGCCAAGGCCAAGGATAATCTCAAAGTCTATGTCGATGCAGCCGCCGGTAGGGGCGAGGCCTTGGATCATGTGCTGCTGTTCGGCCCGCCGGGCCTCGGCAAGACCACGCTGGCGCAGATCCTCGCACGGGAGATGGGTGTCGGTTTTCGCGCAACCTCCGGCCCTGTCATCGCGAAGGCTGGCGATCTTGCTGCAATCCTTACCAATCTCGACGCCAACGACGTGCTTTTCATCGACGAGATTCACAGGCTTCCGGCGGCAGTCGAGGAGATTCTGTATCCAGCCATGGAAGACTACGCCCTGGACATCGTCATCGGCGAAGGGCCTTCGGCGCGGTCGGTACGGCTTGATCTTGCACCGTTTACACTTGTTGGTGCCACGACAAGGGCGGGCCTTTTGGCGACACCGCTGAGGGATCGGTTTGGCATTCCGGTCCGGCTTCAATTCTATGATCCTCAGGAGCTTTCAACAATTATCATGGCGGCGGGGCGCAAGCTCGGCGCGGAAATCAGGCCGGATGGCGCGCTTGAGATCGCCACCCGCGCCCGGGGAACGCCGCGGATCGCAATCCGCCTGCTGCGCCGGGTGCGCGACTTCGCCGAAGCCGAAGGTGCAGTGATTGATAAAGAGGCTGCCGCCCGCGCGCTTGTCCGCCTAGAGATAGACGAGGATGGCCTCGATGCGCTGGACCGGCGCTATCTAGACGCCTTGGTCAAAACCTATGCAGGCGGACCCGTCGGTGCCGATACGCTCGCCGCCGCCCTCTCCGAAGCGCGCGATGCCGTCGAAGACGTGATTGAGCCTTATCTGATGCAGAAAGGTTATGTCGCACGCACCCCCAGGGGCCGTGTCGCTGCGCCGCTCGCTTATCAGCGCCTTGGCCTTCAACCCCCGGGATCGACGCCACAAGGAGCGCTATTCGACGAGGATTGAGCACCCTTGGCACGAATTGTGCGGCCTATCCCTAGAGTATGCAGCATTCGGGATGATCGACGTGCCAGTACAAAATCAGCCTATCAGTCGGCGACGGCTTGTGCAGACAGGTGGCGCAGCATCATTTCTGGCAGCGTGTTCAGAGCAAGAATGGACACCCGACCCGAACCACGCACCCGACAGATTTAGCCATGGACCGACAGATTATACGATCGACACCGCTGACGTTGTCGTGTCCGGCGGTCCCTTCCAAACGAAATTTGCACCCCACTTCGGCCAGTTTGAAGACTCAGCCGGACCTGACCTGGTCG
>JBCBWQ010000004.1:0-51133 GCA_039817025.1 Pseudomonadota bacterium
CTCGTCTTCATCGATGGCAGAGCAGAACCGCCACCCCGTATCGTCCTCATTCTCCGGCTCTTCGCGATACATGAACCCGTACTCGGCCTTTTCCGGCGAAAACACCGCGAACCGCATCTTGCAACCAAGTAGCGCACTTTCATGGTCATGCACCGAAAGCGTGCCGCCGAACGAGGCCCATTGCGAAACGGGGGAAAGGGTCATCAGTTGGTTTCCTCGAATGCGCCGGTTTCGGCGTTGCGGAAATATCGTGACCCGATCGGCGCATCGATCAGGTGAAGCCAGCTGTCATCCGCGTTCAGCACCTTGCCGATGGCAATGTAGACCGGGTCAGGGTTGTCGTACTGCTCCTGCGTCAGCTGGTCGACGTCGGCGCGGATGCGCCAGCCGCTATCGGGATACGTGTCGCCCTCACTATCCATATCCGGTTCCTCGCGGTAAAGGTACTGCACACGCGCGGTGCCATCGACCACTTCCTTGTCGACGAGGCACCGATCCCAGTATTCCCGTCGCGGCTCTTCTTTCAGGCTTGCGCTTATTCCGGCGTCCGCCCAATTCACGTCGATTATATGGTGCCGCCGGAAGCTGACAGCAGCGCCAATCTCAAGGCCGGGAATATCTTCAGGCACATTGCAGAGAGTCCCTTCAAGCGTATCACCTTCGATGGAGACGATCTCCACCCACATCCGCTCAGCATCATATTTCCGGCCGGCAGGATCGGGCCGGAAAATAAGCTTTACGTCATCGCCAGGCCTGATGGCATCCAGCCGCGCGGTCGACGGCAGGAAAAACGTGTAGGGCGCGTCCTTCGCAATCGGACGGGGATCATCGAGTGTGTAGGTCAGGGCTCACCCCCTGCAGAGCGCGCAGAGCTTGTTGCCGTCCGGGTCACGGAGGTAGGCGAGGTAAAGGCGCATGCCGTTGTTTTCACGCCAGCCGGGCGGGTCTTCGATGGGCGTGCCGCCGGCGGATTCCCCTGCCTTGTGCCAGGCGTCGGCCTGTTCGGGGGTCTCCATGGCGAAGCCGATGGTCATGCCGTTGCCGCAGCTCGCATCATGGCCCTCTCTGGGCTTGGTGACGAGGAAGACCGCGCCATTGTGCATGTAGACAAGGCGGCCCTTGGGATCGGTGATGCCTTCCCCAGCGCCGAGTGCGCCAAACACGGCGTCGTAGAAGGATTTTGCGCGGTCGAGATCATTCGATCCCACCATCATGTGCGAGTACATGTGTTTCGTCTCCCTTTAGACTGTCAGTAAACCACCACGCTGCGAATGCTCTCGCCTGAGTGCATGAGATCGAAGGCGGAGTTGATCTCCTCCAGAGGCATGGTGTGGGTAATCAGGCTGTCGATATCGATGCGCCCGTCCATGTACATGTCGACAATGCCGGGAACGTCCGTGCGCCCGCGCGCACCGCCAAAGGCCGAGCCGCGCCAGACCCGCCCGGTGACGAGCTGGAACGGCCGGGTCGAGATCTCCGCGCCTGCCGGCGCAACGCCGATGATAACGCTTTCGCCCCAGCCCTTGTGGCAGCATTCGAGCGCCGCGCGCATGACATCGACATTGCCAATGCACTCAAATGAATAGTCCGCCCCGCCGCCGGTCAGCTCAACGAGATGGCCAACGAGGTCTGTGTGGTCGTTCGGATTGACGAAATGCGTCATGCCGAACTGCTCGGCGATGGCCTTGCGTTTCGGGTTAAGATCAACGCCGACAATCTGTTTCGCACCGACGAGCTTCAGCCCCTGAATGACGTTCAGGCCAATACCGCCAAGCCCGAAGACGACCGCGACGGAATTCGGCTCCACTTTTGCGGTGTACATCACCGCGCCGATCCCCGTCGTGACGCCGCATCCAATGTAGCAGATCTTATCGAACGGTGCGTCCTTGCGGACCTTGGCGAGGCTGATCTCGGGCAGCACGGTGTGGTTTGAGAAAGTCGAGCAGCCCATATAATGGAGGATCGGCTTGCCCTTGTATGAGAACCGGCTGGTGCCGTCCGGCATCACGCCTTGCCCCTGGGTGGCGCGGACCTTCTGGCAAAGATTGGTCTTCGGATGCAGGCAGTACTCGCACTCGCGGCACTCTGCCGTGTAGAGCGGGATCACGTGGTCGCCAGGTTCAAGGCTCGTCACGCCGGGGCCGACGTCCAGCACGACACCTGCGCCCTCATGGCCGAGAATGGCCGGAAAGGCGCCCTCCGGGTCTGCCCCTGACAAGGTGAACTCATCGGTGTGGCAAACGCCTGTCGCCTTGATTTCCACGAGCACTTCACCGGCCTTCGGCCCCTCAAGATCGACGTCGCAAATCTCCAGCGGTTGTCCGGCTTCAAAGGCGACAGCGGCGCGGGTCTTCATGGGCGGCTCCTCGGATTTTGCGACACCGTAATCTGCACATGGTGATGCGTCGAGCCGAAAGCAGGTTGACAATAGTTTGGTATCAAACGATATAGTTGGACATCGAACTAAAGGAGATCGACATGGTAACGCGGCGCGGAGTTCTGAAACTGGTCGGCGGCGGTGTTGTCCTGGCTGCGGCCGGGGCGGGGGGCTTTGTTGCGGCCAATGGGCCGTCGAGGTCTGCGCGCGAGCCGTGGCGTCTGGCCGGGCAATATGGCGATTATCGCCGCCGTGCGCTCTCCTATGCGCTGCTTGCGCCAAACCCGCACAACCTCCAGCCCTGGACCGTCAAGCTAGAGGACAGCGATGCGCTGACCCTCTATGCCGACCCGAAGCGAAAGCTGCCCGCGACTGACCCCTATGACCGCCAGATTACGATTGGCTGCGGCGCGTTCCTTGAATTGCTTCGCATGGCTGCGGCGCAGGAGGGATACCGCGCCGACATCGTTCCGTTCCCGGACGGCGAAGACAGCGCCGGCCTCGGCAATCGCCCGGTTGCGCGGGTTACGTTTGTATCCGGTGCTGCAACGCCTGATCCACTGTTTGCCCATGTCCTTGACCGGCGCTCGAACAAGCGGGTTTACGAAGCCCGGGACGTGGACCCAGCCGCGCTCGTTGCCCTTACCGAGTCCGCGCGCGTCTATGGTGTTTCAGCAGAATCCTGCGGCAATAACACCCTTGCTTCAGACCTTCGCGAACTGACCTGGCGTGCCCATGAGATTGAGGTCATGACGCCGTATACCAATCAGGAGTCGGTTGACCTGATGCGCATTGGCGCAAAGGAAGTCGCCGCAAATCCAGATGGTATCGAGCTGGAGGGCCCCTTGATCGCGGCGGGCAAGCTCGCTGGGGTCATCTCGCGCCAAAGCCTCGCTGACCCGACGTCCAGCGGGTTCCAGCAGGGGCTCGCCATGTATCGCGAAATGGCCAAGTCTGCGCGGGCTTTTGCATGGCTGCGAAACGAAGGCGACACGCGGATTGAGGAGCTGAATGCCGGCCGCGCCTATATGCGGTTCAATCTCAAGGCGACAGAGCTTGGCCTTAGCATCCACCCCTGGAGCCAGAGCCTGCAGGAATATCCAGAGATGGCCGGGCTGTATGGCGACGTCCATGACTTGATCGGCAAAGGCAAGCGGCTTCAGATGTTAGTCCGTGTCGGCCACGCGCCGGACATCTATCCAACGCCGCGCCGGGGCCTAGAGGCGCACCTTGCATGAGAGAAACCGCCGTCTTGACCAAGCCTGCGAAACCAGATGCATCCGCAACCGCGCTTTATTTCCGGCTATTCAACGAAATCGGCATTATCGACCAACTGGCCTCGACCCGGTTCGAGCGCGTCCTTCCCCACGGCCTTACGCAGGCGCAGTTCACGGTGTTGAACCATGGCGTTCGCATGGGCGATGGCTGGACGCCTGCACGACTTGCCGCAGCCTTTCAGGTCACCAAAGGGACATTCACGTCGACCCTGCAGAAGCTTGAAGCCAAGGGATTTGTCCGTGTCGAACCGGACCCGGACGACGGCCGTTCCAAGCGGGTGTTTCTCACCCAGGCAGGACGCGCCGCGCGCGACGATGCGCTCGCAGCGGCGGGGCCGGTCTTTGCGGAAATTCCCTCAATTGTTGACCCGAAGGAGGTGGACGCGATCCTGCCGGTGCTTTCAAGGCTCAGGGCATGGCTGGACGAGAACAGGTAAACGGTTGCGCTTAGTCTGCCTCGATCCGCGCAGCGCCCGCCAAGGCATTCGTATGGGCCAGCAAGCGCCGGTCACCTGTCGCGCCATGGCCCGGCACGATGATGGACGCGTCTGGAAAGCGAGCGCCGGCCGCGAGCGCCGATGACCCCCAACTCGTGAGATCGCCGTCTGCCGTGTTGCCCATGTCTCGGGCGAAGCCTGCACGGATTAGGCAACCGCCGAACAGCACGCCACTTGGACCATGGGCCACGACAAGATTATCGGCGCTATGCCCATGGCCGGGAAAGAAGGCCGTCAGCCCCGCATCCAGCAACGGCTTCGGAGTCTCATCGGGGTCGAAGGCCGTGGCCTGGCTTGGCAGGGCTTTCTGGTCTGCAATGGACAGGGTAAGCGGGGTGGCGAACGTGACAATTTCCGCCGCGTCCAGGACAGGCGCACCAGCCATGCGGTCATCGTGGGCATGGGTGTAGACTGCGGCGACGACGGGTGCGCCAATCGTCTGTTCGATCCGCTTCAGAAGCGCGTCTGTTTGCGCCTCGCCCCACCCTGAATCCACCAATACGACCCCGCTTGGCCCGCGGACGGCCAGGCCATTGGAGGGGTAGGGGCCGAAGCCGGGTATGTTGCCATAGGTCGTATGAACCCAGACATTCTCAGCGATCGGTTCCAGATCGACGCGCTGCGCGCTGTCCTCTGTCTCAGGTGCGGTTGCACAGCCCGCCATGAAGAGCGTGCAGAAAGCCAGAATGATTCGCATCAGTAGCCGTCCGCGCTGCCATCCTTGCGCATCTCAGTCGCTGCAATCCAAGCACCGGAGTCGAAGTCCCGCATGATCGCCTGATAGCCGCCGCCATTGGCTTGGCAGCACTTGATCGTATGGCCGCGGCGTTGGAGTTCGGCGCGGGTCTCCTCGGGAATACCGCTTTCGAGCCAGATGACGCCAAGATCGGATTCGCAGTCGTCGCCCGTCGATTCGTCGGTCGGCTCGCAGCCGCCGCGATGCTCCCACCGCGCGGCGTCGCCGGCCTCCTGCAGGCCCATGTCATAGTCGATAAGGTTGAGTATGATCTGCACATGCCCTTGGGGCTGCATCCCGCCACCCATCAGACCGAAGGAGAGCCAGGGGCGATACTGGCCTTCAACATGCTTGAACGCAAAGGCTGGGATGATCGTATGAAACGGACGCTTACCCGGCTCGAAGACATTCGGATGCTCCGGATCCAGACTAAAAAGCTGCCCCCGATCCTGGAACATGAAGCCCAGGCCGTCGGCGACAAGGCCGGACCCCATGCCGCGATAATTGGACTGGATAAGGGAAACCATCATGCCGGTCTCATCTGTGACCGTGAGATAGGTGGTGTCGCCATCTCTGAGTTTGGCGTCTGCATCGGCAAAGCCGGGCGCAGGTGGAGCCATGGCTTTGGAGAGGTCAATCGATTGGCCTCGTCCAGCGTTATAGCCCGCACGCACGAACACGTTTGGATCGACGCCGGAGAAGTCGGGATCCGCATACCCCAGAGCCCGATCCGCAAAGGCCAGCCGCTTGGCCTCAACCTGAGCCATCAAGCTGTCGGCTGAGCCAAAGCTCATGGCGCGCAAATCAAAGCGCTCCAGCATTTGCAACATCTGCAGCGCGGCAACGCCCTGCGTATTCGGCCCCAGCTCACAGAGCCTGGCCGCGTCGCGATAGGTGACGCAGATCGGCTCGATCCATTCACCCTCATGGGTCGCAAAATCCTCATAAGTTAGCAGGCCGTCGATTCGCTCGAAATAGTCGCCCATCGTCCGCGCGATGGAGCCCTTGTAGAAGGCGTCCCGCCCCTGGAAGGCGATTGTGGTGAGCGTGTTGGCAAGGTCTGGATTGCGGAACAGGGTTCCTTCAACCGGAGACGGCGAGAAGAACGTTTTGCGGGCATTGTCGAACTCTTCGAGCATGCCGCTGTCATGGGCTTCGGCGAGGCGGGTTTCGTTCCGGCCCCAATAGAAGGCTATGACTTCCGGGATGGGCGCGCCATTGCGCGCGTATTCGATGGTCGGTTGGAGAATGTCCGTCATGGGCAGCTCGCCGAAATTCTTGTGCAGGGCAAACCAGCCGTCGACTGTCCCCGGGACCGACACAGGAGCCGCGCCAAAAGGCGGGATTTCTTTTCCGTCCATGTGCGCGACGGCAGCGGCCTGCATGTCCTCAAGGGTTGCGTTCATCGGCGCGCGGCCGGAGCCATTGTAACCGTAGAGCTGTTCTGTTTCCGGATCCCAGACGATCGCGAACAAATCTCCGCCGATGCCGTTCCCTGTGGGCTCCACAAGGCCCAGCATGGCGTTAGCGGCAATCGCGGCGTCCATAGCCGTGCCACCCTTTTTCATGATGTCGAGAGCAACTTGCGTGGCGAGGGGATGGGCGGTGGCCGCCGCGGCGCTTGGAGCAACCACGGAAGAGCGCGTGCCGATCGTGCGGCCTGACGGCATCCTGTCGCCAGGGCCCGGCGGTGTTGGTTGCGCAACGGGCGCTGCTGGCGTCTCAGTCGGTGTTGGAGCCGTCTCGACGGGCACGGACTCGACAGCCGCGCACGCCGAAAGGGACAGCGTGGCGAGGGCCACGGAAAGTGATCGGATCATGGAGCGGCCTTTCGAAAACGGGTCGGACTATTTGGGCAGGTAGTGCACGGCAAGACGTTCGGCGATCTCTGCGCCTTCAGCGGCGTACTGCGCCTCGGCCGCAGCGGTTGCCGTATCGCAGATTGGCCGACGTGCGGACTCCCTAGAATAAGAATCGTTGAACGCCTTGGCGAGCGTTGATCGGAACGAGGATTGGCCCGGCGCTTCTGTGTTCAGAAGGTCGCGCATGTGATTGCGCCAGTACTGGTCGCCGCGGCCATTGCAGGTGATGCGCACGGCGTGAACTTTGCCGAGGAGGGTTGCGAGCTGGATAGCGTCGCGCATGAAGTCCTGCGTTCGCGGCGGTAATCCCGATTGCGCCGCCGCGCTGGACGTTGCCGCCGCCAGCGCCATACTGGCCAGACCATGCACGATATACTTCTTCATAACGATACATTCGCCCGCATCGCCGATCAGCTCAAGACACATGAGGCTGCGATCCGCCCTGTCACCCTGGATGAAGCTGGCGTGTTTACGGCGCAGTGGGGGACGGCGCTGGATGGCGATCCAGAGCCGGTTGCCGCGTTCGGCAATGTCGACGTCTTTTTCGGCGGTCAGGCCCCCCTGTTCATGACGACGCTGCTGAAGACGCCTCGCTTGGCGTGGTTTCAGTCGTCGGCAGCCGGGATCGAGCACCCAGCGCTCGTGGCGATGGGGCAGAAGGCTGAGGTTTATACAACAAGCCATGCCCAGGCTGAATCCATGGCCGAATGGGCGCTTTGGGCCGCTATGGACTTCCTGCGCCGGGGGCCAGAGCGGCGCGCCGACCAGGACGCGCAACAATGGCAGCGGCGCATGAGCCGGGAGATATGTCATTCGCGCTGGGTGATCTACGGGTTCGGCGCGATTGGAGCAGCGGTTGGTCGGCGGGTGAAAGCCCTCGGCGGACATGTGACAGGCGTTCGCCGCTCTGCGGGGGCGTCTGAGCATGCCGATATAATCGTCAAGCCGGACGCGATGGCGGGCGCGCTTGGTGCGGCAGATGTCGTCCTCCTGTGCGCGCCACATACCGCTGAAACGGAAGGGCTTGCGAACGCAGCCTTCTTTAAGGCAATGCGGTCAGATGGCTTGCTGATGAATCTCGGACGCGGCGCGCTGGTTGATGAAGCGGCGCTTGTCACTGCCCTTGATGCTGGAGACCTGGCGTTTGCGGCGCTCGACGTTGTGTCAGAGGAGCCATTGCCTGAGGGGAACCTCCTGTGGACCCACCCCAAAGTCATGCTCACGCCACATGATTCGGCCATGACCGAGCCAACCCGCCACCGTCAAGACCAAGTGTTCCTCGACAATCTGGACCTCTGGCTGGCGGGTCAGCCGCTCAATAATGTCGCGCCGAAGTCTGCTTTCGAACCGGGCTAGGCCGGCTCCGAAACGCGGAGCTTGGCGACGCCTTCTATAGCTGCTTCGGCTTCGCGCATGATGTTGTCGACAATGTCTGCCACCGGAAGGACGTCTTTCACGCCGCCTGCGGATTGGCCCATGGCAAAGCAGGACGTGTCGGGATTGAGCTTGGCCTCGTCTGTAATGCCGCCGATGCCACCGATCACGCCGGTCTGCGTCGAATGGATTGCCTGCATGGGGAAGGGCTGAATGTCTTCGGGGCGGCTTTCCCAGTCCGTGATGTAGTCATTGGTGCGGCAGCGCATGGGTTTGCCAGAGTAGCAGCGCGTACGGGTCGTGTCCGTATCGCCTGCGCCGACGACGGCGGTCTTGTACATCTGTGCTGCGTGCGCTTCCTCGGACGCAATGAAGCGTGTTCCCATCCACACGCCGACCGCGCCGAGGGACAGGGCAGCGGCCAGTCCGCGCCCATCATAAATTCCGCCGGCGGCAATGACGGGGATTTCAACCGCTTCCACCGCTTGTGCGACGAGGGGGAGTGTCCCAACGAGGCCGGTATGCCCGCCGCCTTCGCCGCCTTGCAGAATCACCGCGTCGCAACCGGCCTGCTCAGCCTTGATTGCATGGCGGACAGCGCCGCCCACGACCATAACCTTCACGTCGGCTTTTTTCAGCTTTTCCATGATCGGCATAGGCACGCCAAGGCCCGCCACGAAGCTGTCTGCGCCATTGCCGATGATGACATCGACGGCGGCTTCGAGGCTCGCCGGGTCGGCGGCGAGCAAGTCCACACCGAAGGGTTTGTCGGTAAGCTCGCGCACCCGTTTCATCTGGCTTTCGATGAAGTCCGGCGTTGTGCCCGCCATGCCCAGGACGCCGTAGCCGCCAGCTTCGCACATGGCGGCGGCGACTTCTGCATATGAGACGCCGCCCATGCCGGCGAGCATGATGGGATGGCGTGTGCCCAGCAGGTCGCAAAGCGGTGTGTGGATGCCCATGATTATCCTCCGAGAATGCTTTTTCGCAGTGATAATTGAGCGCCGTAAGGGCAAGGCAAGCTATTCCGGTCCGCTGAAGGTGCCTCGCGAGCGTCACATTCATGCCGCGAACCGGGAACAGGTTTGAGCATGGTCCGTAGTGAGCGTTTGATCGCATTGCTGCGGATGAGTAGAGGACAACGCCGCAAAGTGCGGTAAACCCACGCGTCGCTCCGTCGAATCGGGCGGCGCCAAGAGAAGGGGAAACTCATGAGAAATATTTTGATCGCCGGCGTTTCGGCACTCGCGCTCGCCGCTTGCGGTGGATCCAGCGACGAGACCGAAGGACAAACCGCTCTGGAAGCTGCACAAGACGCTGCAAGCGATGCTGCAGATGCAACGGTGGACGCCGCTGGAGATGTTGCCGACGCCGCAGGTGATGCCGCTGAAGTGACGGGCGATGCGGTTTCAGATGCGGCTGACGCTGCCATGGACGCTGGCGAAGACATGGTCGATGCCGCAGGCGACATGGCCGACGACGCAGGCAACGCTATCGAAGATGCCATCGAAGAGGGCGAAGCAACGCTCGAAGACGCCGGCGACGAAGCCGAAGCTGAGCTGGAAGAAGAAACCCAGTAAAGCTGTCTGCCTCAATTCGAGGTCTGATGCGGCCGCTCCAAACCGGAGCGGCCGTTTTCATGTTTACGGGTGCCCGTTAAAGACTGCTGTGAAACGGAGGCCGACATGCCAGACTTCCACATGATCGAGACCAACGGCGTTCACCTTCGGGTTGCCGTCGACGGTGATGGGCCGCTCGTGCTGTTTGTCCATGGTTTTCCTGAGAGCTGGTATTCGTGGCGGCACCAGATGCGCGCGGTCGCCAATGCCGGGTTTCGCGCGGCTGCGCCGGATGTACGCGGCTATGGTGGTTCGGACAAACCAGATCCGGTTGCCGCCTATACAATGGAAGAAATCACCGCTGACATGGCCGGCCTCGCCAAAACTTTGAGCCCGAATGCGCCCGCTGTGATTGTCGGCCATGATTGGGGCGCGCCCATCGCGTGGAACACGGCATTGTTGCACCCTGGCCAGATTCGCGCAGTGGCGGGACTGTCGGTGCCTTACGTGCCCCCGGGCGACCGCGCGGCCATTGACGTGTTCAAAGCCTTCTTCACCGCGCGTGGGATGTTTTTCTACCAGGTTTATTTTCAGGAGATCGGTGTCGGCGAGGCCGAGCTTGAAGCCGACCCGGCCGCGACGATCCGAAAGTTCTACTATGCCATATCTGGCGATGCACCGGAGGGCACATGGCCAGTCGACAAGAAACATGGTGATACGCTGCTCCATCGTCTGCCTGAGCCCCCCATGCCGCTGCCCTGGCTCAGCGAAGAGGATGTCGCGTATTATGCGAGCCAATTTGAAGCCTCAGGGTTTAGGGGGCCGCTGAATCGCTACAGGACATCCCATGAGGACCATGCCTTCTTGCGCGCCGCACGTGACAGCCGCTTGCACCAACCAGCGCTCTTCATCGGCGGCACGCATGATCTGGTTCTGAAAATGTATCCGGGCGATGTCGTCCAGGACATGAAGCCCCACTTCACGGATCTGCAAGGCGTGCATCTGCTTGAGGGATGTGGACACTGGACCCAGCAGGAACGGGCTGATGAGGTGAATCATCTGCTCGTCGATTGGCTGACGTCGCTTTAGTTGATCGAGCGGACCTGATTGCGGCCAAAACGGCGGGCTTCTCTCAGCGCGGCGTCCACGCGTTCGAAGACCCGGTCAATCGTTGCGCCCGGTTTTACGGCTGCAACGCCCGCAGTGACGGTCACGCGCACGGGGTGTCCGCCCGTCGATAGCCCGCTCAGCTCGATCTTCTGTCGAATGCGCTCGCAGACGCTTTCCGCCTGGCCGATGGACACCCCGCTGAGGAGGACGATGAAGACATCCTCGCCCCAGCGCGCGAGCTTGTCGAAGGGGCCGCGCAGCTCAGCATAGGCAAGGGCGGACACCTGACGCAGCGCATGATCGGCAAAGTGGGGCCCGAATTCGTCGCTGAGCCGGGCGAACCCATCAACTTCGAAGACCGCGACTGCGCAAGTTTCACCTGAGTCCTCCATACGCCTCAGCTCGGCATCAGCCACTGAGGCGAAGAAGTCCCGTGTCAGTAGACCGGTCAGTTTGTCGGTCAGAGCGATGGCGCGGATGGCATTGCGCAGTGAGCTCAACTTGAAGTCCTGCTGGACTGCGAAGAGCGCGATGGGGACGGCGATGATCAGCGTTGTCACAAGCATAACCGGTGCGCGGGCATAGGTGATATCGCCCACGCCAAGGAGCGCTGCGTGCACGCCGAGGGAGTACGACGTGCACGTGGCAGCGATAATTATGGACAAGAACAGCGCCACCGCGTTGAGCAGGGGTGCTGAAACGTCTTCGTGGAGATCACTCAGCGTCGCCATACGCGGCATTGTCGCTGAAACTTCTAACCCCTCGCAAATCGGGACACGTGACTTGACCCGTTTATTTTAATCAATCGTCAAGCCCCGTCGCGGCTGACAACAAATTCCCCAATCAGTTCAATCCAGTCGAGCATGTCTTCTTCGACGCCCTCATCGCGAAGGAAACTTGTAAAGGCCGGAACGAATTTGGCTGGCGTGCCGCATTGGTCGATCGCGGCTTCCAGTTCTGGCATCACGTTGGACTGAAAATCGGTCGCCAGGTCGCGGAAATCGTCCAACTTTGAGGCCATGCGCATCATCGTCAGCGGGCCTGGATCATCGAGATTCTCGGAGAAATCGCGCAGGTCGTTGATCAAACCCCGATTGTCGGCGGCAAATGAGCCGAGCACCCGGTCCGTTTTCCACTGGACCCACTCGGCGGAGCAGGGTTCGGGCTCAAGGCTGGCGCAGGCCGAGATGGACAACAGTGCAAGCGCACCGGCGATGGACTTCAGCATGGCGGATCCTCCAAGAGACCGTCAGACCCTATCACCCGTCAGGCGAAACTGAAGGTGTTCACTTCATCGGCATGGGTGGACGTGACCGTTGCCCCGACCGGGCTTTCCTCTTCGCGCAGGCGGCCCAGCGCTGCGTCATCGGCCTTGGCGATAAAACGCGCACCATCGCTTTTTCGGATGAACGCGACACCTGCAGCCGGGCCAGAGCGACCGTGGATCACCGTGAAGGACTCAAGTGTTCCCGCATTGCCCTGGGTCATTAGCTCAACCGTTGGGCCTTCCTTTGCTATCGGATCTGTTGCTGTAAAGGTTTCTGGCCGACGCGTGGAGTAGACCCCCGCCGCTTCCTTCGTCATCCAGCCGCCATTGGCGAGCACGAGGCCAAAGTCGCCTGGTGCGGCGCGCAAGCGCTCCGCCATGCTTGCGATGCCGTGCAGGGAGTAATTGTTCCCAGGACCGCCGAAAAAGGGCAGGCCACCGGTAACGGTGAGGGGGCGGGTCTCGGTCTCCGGATCGATGCCGAGGGCCTGCGTCGAGGAAAACACCGCACATGGAAAGCAGGAGTAGAGATCGAACACAGCCATGTCGGTCGCATCTCGGCCTGCCTTGTCCAGCGCCCTGTTCAGCGCCGTTTCCATGGCCCACGATCCATCCAGCACCGCGCGTTCTGATAGCATGCCTTCGCCCGCTTCACCGCCGCCATGCGGATAAACGCGCTTGTCTTTCGCTATACCGAGTTCGTCCGCCTTGGCATCGCTCATCATCACGACTGCTGCGCCCTGATTCACAGCATCCTGGGCCACATGCCATTTCAGGAACGGGTCCGCGATTGCATAGTTTGCCTTCGATGGCGTGGCGAGGAACTCAGCAGACTTCGGCTCCGGGAATTGCGAGTACGAATTGGTTTCTGCAACCGCAGCAAACTTCGCCCAGAGGCGTGACATGGCCGCGCGGTGCTCTGATCGTGAACGCCCTTCGCGGGCGGCAATCGCGTTCTCGAAAAACGCGTAGAAATAAGCAGGGGACACAAGGCCGTGTTTAATCTCCTGCCGATTGAGCATCATGTCGCCGAGGCCACGATCTTCAAAGGCGATGTTGGCCGTGTCCGTCCAATCGATCTCGACGCCGTGCTTGCGTGCAGCCTTGGAGGCCTTGTTGGCTTCTGACCCTGCAATCAGCGCGACCTCCATGTCGCCATCATGGATGCGTGCGGCGAATTCGTTGACCAGTTGCTGGGGAGTCTGCCCGCCAACAGCAGAGTAGATCACGGTGCGCGGCGCTGCGCCGATCTCTCGCGCAAGCGTTCCCGGCAGGTTGTCGTTCTTGCCGTGTGGATGGCTGGACGGCGTTGAATCCTCGAAGGTCCGCACAAAGGCCACGGTATCGACAGCGTCTCCCGCCAGGCCCGAATCAGCCAGTGCGGCCTTTGAGGCATCTGCTGCAAGGCCGAGCGGGGAAGGGGCACCGGCAGCTCCTACGGTCCCATCCCATCGGCTCAGCGCCTGTCCAACTCCGACCAGTACGGGCATGTCTCCGCGCGCCATCGCGTCCTCCAACGTTTTCGTTTGCGCAAATGTATGCGGACGCGCTTGAGCTGGCGAGCCGGGACGTTGGGGAAACTAGCCGCTGAAGCGACGCACCGTATCAATGATGCGGTCCTGGTCTGCCTCGGACAGGTAGGGATGCATGGGCAAGGCGATGACCGCCTTCGCTTTGGCTTCGGTGACCGGCAGCCCATCCGGCGCCATCGGGTAGCGGGCCGCAAAGTCCTGCATATGGATCGGTACCGGATAATATACGGCGCTCGGAATGCCGGCTGCACCAAGATGAGCTTGCAGCCCATCCCTGTTTTCGTGCTCGATCACATATTGCGCCCATACAGAGCGGCCTCCCTCGATGACGTCGGGCACGCTGAGCACATGGTCCTTCAGACCATCTGCATAGCGCTGCGCTACTCCTTGGCGCTTGTCGATTTCGTCATCGAAGATCTTGAGTTTCTCAAGAAGGATGGCCGCCTGGATCGTGTCCAGTCTTGAGTTCATGCCGACGCGCAGCGACAGGTATTTCGGGTCGTGCTTGAAGTTGCGCTCGGCGGCGTCTGTCGGTGTGACTTTGCCGTAGACGCGAAGCGATTCAACAAGCTCTCCAAGCGGCTGGTCGTTGGTGAACACAGCGCCTCCATCGCCATAACAGCCAAGCGGCTTGGCCGGGAAAAAGCTTGTCGTTGCCACATCACTCCAGCTCAGCGGGTGCTTGCCGTGGAGCGTGCATCCAAAGCCCTGGGCGGTGTCAGCAATCAGGCTCAGGCCATGGTTGCGCGCAATGTCTGATATTGCGGGATAATCGGCGGGCTGTCCGAACAGGTCGACGGCAATGATCACCTTCGGCACGAGCTTGCCCTCTGCCTTCACCGCTTCAATCGCGGCGTCGAGGCTGGCTGGATCCATATTGTAGGTCACAGGGTCGATATCGACGAACACTGGGACCGCGCCGAGCCATGGAACGACCTGGGCGGTCGCAACAAAGGTGAAAGAGGGGCAGAAAACCGCGTGGCCCGGTCGAAGCGCCCACGCCATGAGCGGCAAGGAGATCGCCTCGGTCCCGTTCGCGCAGGAGATGACATGGGCGGCATCGCCGTATGTACCGAGCGCCGACTCAAGTTCGGCCACTTCAGGACCCATGACATAGCGGCCATGCTCAACGACGGTCTGGATCGCAGTGTTGATTTCGCCCTCGATGCGCATGCGCTGGGCCTGAAGGTCGATGAATTGCATTCTGATTACGCCCGTAGGTTCAGGAAAGTCCAAGTTGCGCGGACGTCTAGGATGCTCCGGCCTATGCGCTCAACACACATAATATTCGCGATTGTTTCCCATGACGCTTCAGTGAGCTGTGTTCACATCCCTTCGGCAAAGGAGTAGGGCTGCTGGACGATTGACGTCCGGCAAGACCCGCCGGCTCGCGAGAAGGCGCAGTGTATGAAACTGCTCATCACCGGCATCGCCGGGTTCATCGGGTTTCACACGGCCCGTCGACTGGTTGAGGCTGGGCACGATATTGTCGGCGTCGACAATGTGAATCCCTATTATTCGATAGACCTCAAGCGGGCCCGGCTCGCAGCCCTTGGGGACCGTGTGCAGCTCCACGAGATCGACATCGCCGATACCGCCGCGATCCATAATCTCATCTGCGGTGAGGTGCCTGACGTCGTCGTTCATCTCGCGGCGCAGCCGGGCGTACGTTATTCGATCCAGCAACCCTTTGACTATGCTTCAGCCAATCTTGTGGGCCACTTGTCTGTGCTGGAAGCCTGCAGGCATGCAAAGGGCCTGTCGCATCTGGTCTATGCGTCATCATCGTCGGTGTATGGCGAGACCTCCAAGGCACCGTTCAGCGAATTCGAACCCGCCAATGAGCCCGTTTCGCTCTATGGGGCGACCAAGCGCTGCGACGAGTTGATGAGCTCGTCCTATGCGCACCTTTACGGCATACGCCAGATCGGCCTGCGCTTCTTCACTGTCTATGGCAGCTGGGGCCGGCCGGATATGGCCTACTGGAAATTTGCCCACCGCATGTTCGAGGGTGAACCCATCCAGATCTTCAATAATGGCGATATGCGCCGCGATATGACCCATATCGACGATGTGGCTGCAGGGATCGTTGCGGCGGCCACACGCACGCCGGAGTTTGTTGCCGGCGAGCGGACCCACCGAATTTACAATGTCGGCAATTCACGTCCTGAGCGGCTGCTTGATATGGTGGAGACGCTTGAACGCCTCGTCGGCAAGCCTGCGACCAAAGTCTTTGAAGGCATGCAGGCGGGCGATGTCACTGAGACCTATGCTGACATCCGGCGATTCAAGGCGGATTATGGCTACGATCCCAAAACCAGCATGAAGGACGGGCTCGCCGAATTCGTGGACTGGTTCCGCGACTGGCGTGCCCGGGCTTAACGGTCGATCTTGTAGATGACCGTGGTGTCGCTTTCATACGCCACTGTAAGCCCATCGACATCGAGATGCGCCGCACCGGGCAGGCGATGGTAGAGCACGTAGTCGAAGGTTTCAGTCCAGCCGTAATAGTAGAACACGGACCAGTGCCCATTCGCTGACTCCACAGGCGGAACCGCCGTTGCAGCTTCGAGTGTGGTCTTTTCGACCGGTTTGCCCTGGGGTCTGTGGAGCGCCGCCATATGGGGCTGGATCGCGACCGGTGAAGTGTTGGTGAACAAGTGTGGCACATAGGCCTGCCGGTCGATGACGGCGAGGGCGGACGAATGCAGGGCACCGCTGAGGCCGCGTGGTTCATCAATGGCCTGAATCAGCTTCGAGCCGGGTTCGACCGTTTGCAGCGCCGTGCGGATCTCCTGCAGCTCAGCATCGGTGCGGCTGAGGTGGGCTCCGCCATTGATGAAGACAACAGCGAGCAGGGCAGCAATTGCGATGTGGGCGGTGCGTTTCGCTGTGTCTGTTGCGTCCGGGGAAAACCGGACTGCGGCCCCGAGCAGGATGAACAACACGGCTGTGAACCGCAGGTGTGCGCCCCAAATACCAAGCGCGTAAACCGGCGCAATGACGATCAGGCCAATCAGGCCCGCACAGATTATCCCTAGATCACGGTCCATGAAGAGGACGCCCCGGCGCAGGCCGAGATAAAGCCCGCCGCCGACACCAAGCGTGGCGAAGAGGGCGACGAGCGGATTGAAGAATTGGAATCCCGCTGTGGTCGCAGCGAACTTGGAAGCGAGATCGAACATCGCGCCGCCCGACTTTGGCAGATCGCTTGAGTCCATCGCAGCAAGCAGGATGACAGCGAGGCCGGGAAGAAAAGCGATGGCATCGCGCAGCATGAGCCCGCGTGCAAACGCGAAGCGATTGCCCCGCGCTCCGATGGCGAAGCGCGATCCTTCGAAGAGGACGGCCATGTAGCCAAACAGGAGGAAGGCAAAACCATGGTTTAGCGCAAGCACGGCGCTGAGCGGTGCAAAGAGGAGTGCCCGCCGCCACCCTGCACCCGACCGCATCCAGCCCCAAAGCGCGAAGAGCGCAAGGCCCGTGGACAAGGCGTAGTTGATGAAGCCCCACTGCATCGACATGTTGAATGCGGCGGCAAATCCGATCAGCGGGAGCCAGCCTGCCGCATCACCATGGACACGGCGGGAAATGACGACACCGGCAAGCGCAGGCAGGGCGAGGGCCATCCAAACCGTCACAGCGCCGGCTTCATAGGTGCCGATCAGGTGCGACAGCCATGGAATAATCATGTCCATCGACAGGTCGGGCACGATCTTGAATTCAAGCTGGAAGTATTGCTGCAGCGCCTGCGACTGCGACAGCCACCCTTCAATGTAGGTGCGGGCCAAGTGGTTGGGATAATCCGCGCCGATGCCGAGCGGGTAGTGGGCAACGAGTATCGCCAGCACACCCGAAAGCATGCCAGCCAGAACCCAAGTCCGCGCGAAAGGCCGCCTCATGGCGGGGAAAGGCACACGTTCCGCGGCAATGCTCATCGCGGGCGGGCCGTCAGGATCACAAATGGGAAGACCGAGCGCACGCTCTCAACCTCTGCAAAGTCAGAAACGAAGCTGGCGAATGTCTTGGTGTTCCAGTGATTGATATGTTCAGGATGGTTACCAAGACGGATCAGGTCGCGGCCGCGTACAAGGTTTGACAGTTGGAACCACGGCTCGTGCGGCACCGTCAGCAGCAAGCGTTCGCCCGCCAGAGAAACGAGGCGCGGCATGAAACGCTCAGGCTCAATCAGGTGCTCAAGCACCTCTAGCGCCATGACGAGTTCATACTTCGGCTCAAGACCTGTATCGTCAAACAGGTCCTGCACGCGCACATCAAGACCGGGGTGCCGCCCGCGCGCAGCGTTCACAGCGTCCGAGCGCAGGTCGAGACCGGTATAGCCGTCAATGGTCAGGTTTCTCTCCGCCATCTGATCGATGATGAAGCCCTCACCGCATCCGAAATCGAGCACTGACTTCGGCGCTGACTCGCGCAGAAAGTCTGCGACGGCATTATAGAACCGGCCGAGCACGAACTGGTGCACCGGGTTTGGATTGTCATACTTTGAGACGTGGCGAGCGGTCGTGTCTTCACGGATCGTTGTGGCAGTCATTTCAGGTCAGGCTCCCTTGAGCATGCGAGCGGCGGCTTCGGCTTTTTCAATTCGTGCACGGACATCGGCAGCCGGGCGAGGTGCGGTGGTTTGGCGGATGACATAGCGGCGCTCGCCGCTGGCGTTCTGGCGCTGGATGAATTCACCCAGCAGGCCAACGGTCAGGAATTGCAGAGACGACATCACCATCAGCATGCCGAGGAAGAGGAGTGGGCGATTGCCGATCGGGCCCGCGCCAACGAACCACAGCACCGTCAAGTAAGACAGGATGGCCATGCCGGCCACACCCAGCACAGCGCCCATCAATCCAAACACGTGTAGCGGGCGCGTTGCGTATCGGGTATTGAGAACGACGCCGAACAGGTCGAGTGCGCCCTTGAACAGCCGCTCAAACCCATACTTGGAATGTCCGAACTGGCGCGGGCGGTGATTGACGACTTTCTCGCCAACTTTGAACCCCTGCCAGTGAAGCAGAACCGGGATGAAGCGGTGCAGCTCTCCATAGAGATTGAGGCCCTGAAGCGCTTCGCGGGTGTAAGCCTTGAAGCCGCAGTTGAAGTCGTTCAGGTGTATGCCGCTCATCCGGCTGACCACGGCGTTGAAGACTTTTGAAGGCAGCGTCTTGCCGAGCGGGTCGTGGCGGACCTGTTTCCAGCCAGACACGACTTCGTACCCTTCATCGATCATGTTCAGGAAGTCAGGGATTTCTGCCGGATCGTCCTGCAGGTCGGCATCCATTGTGAAGACCACATCGCCCGTGGCGGCACGGAAGCCTGCGTCGAGCGCGGCTGCCTTGCCGAAATTCCTGCGAAACTCGATGAGCGTAATTTCAGGATGGGTTTGGGCCATGCTGCGGAGCAGGGCAACCGAGCCATCACTGGAGCCGTCATCAACGAATATCACTTGCAGGCGATCGCAAACCGGCGTGGTCGCAGCCGTGATCTCCTGGAACAATTGTTCCAGACTTTCCTCTTCGTTGAACACGGGAACGACGATGGAAAGCGCACGCAACATGGAAAGACCCTCATACCGGAGCAGTGCCCAGACGGGCCTGCCTCAGGTCCCGTTTTGGCACGGGGGTCTTAAGGATGGGTGGAGTGAGGGTGGTGAATCCGGCGCGCTTGGTTAACGCGCCGGAGCCGATTATTCACGTCTCAGGCGAGGTTTTTCAGTTCATCGGCGAGTTCTGTGCCTTCCCAGGTGAACGATCCGTGCTCGCCGGCGGTGCGACCGAAATGGCCATAGGCTGCTGTTGGCACATAGATGGGCTGAGAAAGCTTCAGGCCTTCCCGGATGCCGCGTGGGGTCAGGTCAAATGCCTCACGGAGCCGCCGCGCAATGGCGGCTTCATCCGCTTTGCCGGTGCCGAATGTGTCCACGAAGATCGACAGCGGCTCAGCCACACCAATGGCGTAAGACACTTGAATGACGCAGCGCTCGGCAAGGCCTGCAGCGACCACGTTCTTGGCGAGGTAGCGGGTGGCATAGGCTGCTGACCGGTCCACCTTGGACGGGTCTTTTCCGGAGAATGCACCGCCGCCATGGGGCGCAGCGCCGCCATAGGTGTCGACAATGATCTTGCGACCGGTCAGTCCCGCATCGCCATCAGGTCCACCGATGACAAAGCGGCCCGTCGGATTGACGTAGAACTTGTCCTCCGGCGGGAACCATCCCTCGGGAAGAACGTCTTTGACGATCGGGCGAACGAGCTCCCGTAGCTCTTCAAGAGTCGCCGAATCCTTGTGCTGGGTCGAAACCACCACGGCATTTACGCCAACCGGCGTTCCGTTTTCATATTGAAGCGTGACCTGGCTCTTTGCATCGGGCTCGAACTCCGGTCGTTCGCCGGAATGCCGCAGCTCCGCCATGCGCTTGAGAATCTGGTGCGAATAGATCAGCGGCGCGGGCATAAGCTCCGGCGTTTCGGTCGTTGCATAGCCGAACATGATGCCCTGGTCGCCGGCACCTTCTTCTGCGTACAGGCCTTGGCCCGCTTCGACGCCTTGAGCGATTTCGGCCGACTGACCGTGAACGTGACAGACAACGTCCATGGTCTCCCAGTGGAAGCCCTCTTGCTCGTACCCGATGCGTTTCACCACGTCGCGCGCCGCCAGGACCATTTCATCCGGCGTGACGACGGCACCATTATTCGTGCGCACTTCACCCGCAAGGACAACGCGGTTCGTTGTGGTCAGAGTTTCAACGGCGACTTTCGCGGTGGGGTCACGGGACAGGAACAGGTCGACGACCGCATCGGAAATCTGGTCGC
This sequence comes from Pseudomonadota bacterium, assembly GCA_039817025.1. Taxonomy (GTDB): domain Bacteria; phylum Pseudomonadota; class Alphaproteobacteria; order Caulobacterales; family Hyphomonadaceae; genus JANQQC01. The sequence goes on from JBCBWQ010000004.1 coordinate 20,413, forward strand.
AGACCTTGTCCGGATGTCCTTCGGAGACGCTTTCGCTGGTGAACTCGTAATTGTTCAACATGTCGATCTCTCCGCGCGCCTAGTAACGATAATGCTCAGGCTTATACGGACCTTCGGATTCGACACCGATATAGTCTGCCTGCTCGTCTGAAAGCTTTGTCAGGCCAACGCCAAGCTTTTCGAGGTGGAGCAGGGCCACTTTTTCATCGAGGTGCTTGGGAAGGGTGTAGACCTTGTTCTCATACTGGTCTGCGTTGGCGTGCAGCTCAATCTGGGCGAGCGTCTGGTTCGTGAACGAAGCCGACATGACAAAGGATGGGTGGCCCGTGGCGTTGCCGAGGTTCACCAGACGACCCTCGGACAGAAGAATGATCCGTTTTCCATCCGGGAAGGTGATCATGTCCACCTGCGGCTTGATGTTCGTCCATTCAAAGTTCTTCAGGCCCTCGACCTGAATTTCGTTATCGAAGTGTCCGATATTGCACACGATCGCCATGTCTTTCATGGCGCGCATGTGGTCGACGGTGATGATGTCCTTGTTGCCCGTCGCCGTGACAAAGATGTCAGCCACCGGGGCCATGTCATCCAGCGTCTGCACGTCGAACCCGTCCATCGCCGCCTGGAGGGCGCAGATCGGATCCACTTCGGAAACGGTGACCCGTGCGCCAGAGCCAGCGAGCGAGGCCGCAGATCCTTTGCCGACATCACCATAGCCTGCTACGAACGCCTTCTTACCGGCCATCATCACGTCCGTGCCGCGGCGGATTGCGTCCACGAGGCTCTCTTTACAGCCATACTTGTTGTCGAACTTCGACTTGGTCACGCTGTCATTGACGTTGATCGCGGGGAAGGCGAGCTCGCCGCGCTGCTCCATCTGGTAGAGACGCATCACGCCGGTGGTTGTCTCCTCAGAAACGCCCTTGATTCCGGCTTTGGTTTTCGCAAACCAACCGGGGCTTTCCGCCATGCGCTTCTTGATCTGCGCGAACAGGTATTCCTCTTCTTCAGTCTTGGGATTATCGAGCACGGACGGATCCGCTTCGGCCTTTTCGCCCAGCACGAGGTAGAGCGTCGCGTCCCCGCCATCGTCGAGGATGAGGTTCGGTGCCCAGCCGTCCGGGCCGTGGAAAATACGGTCTGCAAAATCCCAGTATTCTTCGAGCGTCTCACCTTTGTGGGCGAAGACAGGCGTACCGGCATCTGCGATCGCTGCGGCGGCGTGGTCCTGTGTCGAATAGATATTGCAGGACGCCCAGCGCACTTCTGCGCCCAGCGCTTCCAGCGTTTGGATCAGCACGGCGGTCTGGATGGTCATGTGCAGCGAGCCAGCAATGCGCGCGCCCTTGAGCGGCTGCGACGGACCGAATTCCTCGCGTGCAGCCATAAGGCCTGGCATCTCGGTTTCGGCGATGGCGATTTCCTTGCGGCCATACTCCGCGAGGGAGATGTCAGCGACAGCGTAATCAGCAGACATAAGTCTATCCTTATATGAAGATTTGTGCCGCTGTTAGCAGCGCCAGCGCCAAGACTCAACCGGAAGCGTGGGCGGCCGTTTCGAGACCCTCCACATAGGCCGACCCATTAAGAGTCGTCGTAATGTGGGCCTTGGCCGCTTTGCCCAGCGCGCGCCGCCTGTCCGGATCAGCCGCTAATGCCTGCAACGCGGATATTGCCGCTGCCTCGTCGACTGCAGCCCAGACGGCTCCCTCGGGCGGATCATAGACGCCAAAGGGGTCGCTCGCGGGTTCCAGCGTGTAGGGAAGGAGAACCGACGTGTCTTGCGTCATGAATTCAAGATTCCCCGACCAGCCGGTGGCAACAACGCAGCTTCCAAGCGCCATGGCTTCTGCAATGTGAAGACCGAAGCCTTCTGATCTGTGCGGCGACAAGAGAATGTTATGGCGGGAAAGAATGGACCAGCGCTCTGCGGATGGCACCGATCCGTTCAGCACTGTGACCCGCGCATCATTCCCAATTTCTTCCTGAATAGCGGCGTTGAAGGCTGGATAATCGTCGATATTCCGAAGTTTGACCGTCAGCCGAGCATCCGGTCTGTCGACAAGGGCGTTCCGAAACATGCGGATCCCGCCAAGAACGTTCTTGCGGTGAAAGGATGAGCGGCCATCCGCCATGAGCAGACATATCGGAGCATTCGATTCGTGAACCGACCTCGCGATCTGCTGGATTGGCGGGCGAACAAAATGCGGCGCTGTCTTCACGGGAATGTCGACCGCAGACTGGAAAGCGTTCGTCACGAACGTGCTGGGCGTCCAGATCTCGCTGAGATAACGCGTTGCCGGCAGCCAATCGGGGCGGGGTACGGGCAGCTCCCAGGCCCAATAGCCTACAACGTGCCAGCGCCGCAGCCGGCTGAGGCCGAGTTTTATCAGGGCCGGTTCGGTCTCGGGTGCATTGACGTGCAGGAGAAGAATGCCGGACTTCGACGGCATATCGCCCAAGGCTTCTTCGAGCGGCGTATCGACCTGATTGAACGGCATGGACAGATCCACCGCGATTGGGTCGAGCCCGTGCGTCACCAGTCCATCGAAACAGGCCCGCGCAGATTGCCCAATACCACTCGCGGTCCTGAACAGGCCTGCGACCACAATCGGAGCGTTTTGAGGAGGAGTTTTTAGAGGCTTTGGAAGCGTGGCGGTGCGGAGCTTGTGTTTGAGCTCCGAAACGCGTCGTGTCGTCCCCTGAAGAGCAATCAAGCCGACCACCTCACTCTACCTTCAGGGGAGTATGCGTCCGCGCCATTCCCCCGGCAACCCCGCTTGATCGTCAGGGCTCTTATCTGAGGGTGAGCCCTGTTAGCCACGGTTTGACTTCTTGCAGATTCTCGCGAAGAACGCGGCCTTCGGTTTTTAGGAACGAGTGAGGGCGACCATGGCCGCGACTAAGACAGCACTGTTGACGGGGATAACAGGCCAGGATGGAGCGTATCTCTCGCAGCTCCTGCTTGAAAAGGGATACCGCGTCGCCGGCATCGTTCGCCGGTCAAGCACAGCCGAAATCAACGACCTGCGTCTGAAATGGCTCGGCATCGCAAACGAAGTCGAGTTCATCGATGGCGACCTCGGTGACCTCTCGGGCCTCATTCGCGCCGTCCAACAGGTCAAGCCGGACGAAGTCTACAATCTGGGGGCGCAGTCTTTCGTGAAGTCGTCCTGGCAACAGCCCATCCTGACCGGTCATGTCACGGCGCTGGGCGTCACCAACGTGCTGGAGGCCCTTCGCCTCGTCTCGCCAGAGACGCGGTTCTACCAGGCGTCATCTTCAGAAATGTACGGCCTGATCCAGGAAGACATGCAAACCGAATTGACGCCGTTCTATCCGCGCTCGCCCTACGCGGTCGCTAAGCTCTATGGCCACTGGATCACAGTCAATTATCGCGAGAGCTTCAACATCCACGCGTCCAGTGGCATTCTGTTCAACCATGAAAGCCCGCTGCGCGGCATTGAGTTTGTAACGCGGAAAGTCACCGATGGCGTAGCGCGTATCAAGCTCGGTATGGCAAAGGAGCTTCGGCTTGGAAACATTGATGCCAAGCGCGATTGGGGCCACGCGAAGGACTATGTCAAAGCGATGTGGCTTATGCTCCAGCAAGACGTTCCTGATGATTATGTCGTCGCGACGGGCGTGACCACGACCGTGCGCGACATGTGCAAGATCGCCTTTGAACACGTTCAGCTCACGATGGACGACCACCTCGTCATCGATCCTGAGCTCTTCCGTCCGGCGGAAGTCGACATCCTGCTTGGTGATCCGTCCAAGGCCAAGGACAAACTCGGCTGGGCCCCGGAAATCGACCTCGACACCATGATCCGCGAGATGGTCGAAGCCGATATGAAACGCCTAAGCACGTAGAGCTAGGATCTGCTGAGACCGACGTGAGCAAACAGCCCCGCATCCTAGTCACCGGCGCAACGGGCTTCGTTGGCCGGTATGCATGTCGTGAGTTGCAAGCCACGCTAGATGCTGAGGTGTTCGCTGGATATCTAAAAGGCAGGGCCGATGCTGCGGCTCTTGGAGAGGCGGTCGAGCTCGATCTACATGACCCGGCAGCATTGGATTCGACTGTTAAAGCGGTCCAACCCACCGGGGTCCTCCACCTGGCCGGGATGGCCCTTCCATCGGCGGCAGCCAAGGATGCCGATCTCGCCTGGCGAACGAATGTCGATGGTACCCGCCATCTGGCCCGCGCAGTTATCGAACACGCGCCCGGCGCGCGGTTTGTTTTTGCGTCGAGTTCCGAAGTCTATGGGCGTGGTTTCATTGATGCGCCTCAACCGATCGCTGAGACCGCCGCGCTGCGGCCCTTAACAACCTATGCCGCGACCAAGGCGGCTGCGGAAGCCGCGCTAAGCGCTGCGAGCAGAGAAGGTCTCGATCTGGTTTGCTTCCGCCCTTTCAACCATTCCGGTCCAGGACAGGCTGAAAGCTATGTGATTCCCGCTTTCGCCCGGCAGGTGACTCAAATTGAGCGCGGCGAGATACCGCCCAAGCTTATCACGGGAAACCTCGACGCGGTGCGGGATTTCCTCGATGTGCGCGACGTCGTGCGGGCTTACGCGGCCGCGTTCCAGGCGGAACCGATCCCCGATGGTAATCCCTTCATCAATCTTAGCCGCGGCACGGGCGTGCGTATTGCCGAAATCGTCACAATTCTGAAATCGGCCTCAACCGAGGATTTCGAAGTCGAGATCGACCCGAAAAGGGCGCGACCCGGCGAAATTCCAAGCGCCGTTGGCAATCCCGGAAAGGCAGCTGACCGGCTCGGCTGGACACCGTCGTTCACATTTGAGCAGACGGTGATGGACGTGCTGGACGGGTGGCGTGCGACGCTGGCAGGCGCAGCGGATCATCCAGCGCCGGAGCCGGGCAAGTGACGAGCTATCTGCGCGTCGCCTGGAGCTATCGCTACTTCGTCCTTTCCGCTATTCAGGGCGAGTTCAAGGGCCGGTTTGCAACATCGCGTGTCGGCGCGCTGTGGTACATCTTGCACCCTCTGGCCATGGCGCTGATTTACGCGCTTGTCCTTTCCAAGGTGCTTGGCGCGCGGCTTGCTGGCGTCGACAACGAAGCGGCTTATTCAATTTTCCTTCTTGCCGGGATCGCGGTGTGGGGCCTGTTCTCCGAGCTCGTCTCGCGCGGGCTCACCATGTTCCTCGATTTTGCCAACACGATGAAGAAGGTGTCGTTCCCGCGTGTCGCGATTCCTGTGATCGTGCTTGGCAACGCCTTGCTGAATCACTTGTTTTTGGTCGGTGCCGTCGCGGTCGTTCTCGCCTTCCTCGGGCACGTTCCGACTGTTCATTGGATTGTCTTGCCAATCTGTGTAGCGGCGACGTCACTTTTGGCGCTCGGTCTCGGGGTGCTGCTCGGCGTGCTCAATGTGTTTGCGCGCGATATCGGACAGGTCATGGCCGTGGTGCTTAATCTCTGGTTCTGGCTCACGCCCATCGTCTATCCGCCAAGCATCCTCCCCAAATCCATGCAACAAGTCATCGCGCTCAACCCGGTGGAGCCACTCACGACTTTCTATCAGGACATAATCCTGCACCAGCGCTGGCCGGACTTTCTGTCACTCGCCTATCCCGTCCTGCTCGGCGCTGCCTTCGCCGTGCTCGGTGCCATCGTGTTCCGGCGCGCTAATGCGGAGATGGTGGACGTCCTATGACTGAGCCGCTCTTGAACATATCCGAGGTCGGTAAGGCCTATCCGGTCTATCGGTCCGAGTTCTCCCGCTTTGCGAGCTGGTTTGGTTTGCCGATCAAACCGATCAGCGAACATTGGGCCGTGCGCGATGTGAGCTTTGCCATGCAGAAGGGCGAAGCGATTGGCATCGTGGGTGCGAATGGAGCGGGTAAAAGCACGCTTTTGAAGGTGATCACAGGAACGGTGCGCCCGACCAAAGGAACCGTCTCCGCCCATGGACGGATTGGCTCGATTCTTGAGCTTGGCATTGGGTTCAATCCTGAATTCACCGGCCGAGAGAATGTCGTCTTGTCCGGCGGGCTTCTCGGCATGAGATCGAACGAGATAGAAGCGGCCATGCCGGAGATCGAGGCCTTTGCCGAGATCGGCGAGTTCATCGACCATCCAGTGCGCACTTACTCCAGTGGGATGAGTGCTAGGCTTGCCTTTTCGCTGGTCACCGCCTTGCGCCCGGACCTGCTAATTGTTGATGAAGTTCTTTCCGTCGGCGACAGCTACTTCCAGCACAAGAGCTTCGACCGGATTCGCAACTTCAAGGAGCAGGGGACATCAATCCTTCTGGTCACCCACGCCTTGGGCGATGTGCGCGAAATCTGTGACCGCGTGCTGCTGCTCGACAAGGGCAAAGTGCTCAAGGACGGCCGTCCGGATGAGGTTATCGATTATTACAATGCGCTGATCGCCGCAAAGGAAAATGAAAGCCTCTCCATCGACCAGAAACGCAGGCGCGATGGTTGGATGGAAAGCCGATCGGGCACGCAGGAAGTCTCGATTGCGTCCATCAGGCTTCTCGACAGCCATTCACGCAAGGAGATTGGCCTGCTCACCGTCGGCCAGTCTGCGATCCTCGAACTCGAAGCAGTGGCAAACGCTTCGGTGGATCGGCTCGTCCTCGGCGTTCAGATCAAGGACCGAACCGGCCACGTGGTCTGGGGCACCAATACATGGCATACCCAGCAAGTCATCAAGGATGTGGAAGCGGGCTCGCGGATCAGGTTCAGCCTGTCTTTCGATTGCGACCTTGGCCCAGGCTCTTATTCCTTCTCGCCTGCGCTGGTCAGCTCTGACACGCATCTTGTCGATAACTTTGAGTGGATCGACAACGCAATCGTCTTTGACGTAACAAATGCCGACAAGCCTTATTTCATAGGCAGCTCGTATGTTGAGGCCCAGTTCAATGTTGAAAAAGCCTAGACAGAGGTTCGTTTCCTACGCTCAAAATTTTGAGGATGTCATGCTCTGGCGGGCGCTCGGGCATATCAAAGGCGGGCGCTATGTGGACGTTGGGGCAAACGATCCGGTCAGCGATTCGGTGTCCTGCGCGTTTTATGAGCGCGGATGGCAAGGGGTTCATATCGAACCCATGACAGCCTACGCGGAAACCCTGCGAGAGGCCCGACCTGGAGATACCGTGATTGAAGCCGCTGTCTCCACGACACCAGAGCATGTCGTCTTCTTCGATGTCGCAGACACGGGGCTATCGACCTCTCAACAGATCCATGCCGATGAGGCGGCCTCGCGCTTCGGCAGCGACCGCGTGACAAAGCTTGAAGTGCCTGCGGTCACGTTGGCGAAGGTTCTGAAGGATGCGGGCGATCCTATCCACTGGCTCAAAGTGGATGTCGAAGGCAGCGAAGCCGACGCGCTTGAGAGCTGGGGCAAAGCCGAGCAGCGCCCGTGGATTGTTGTTGTTGAGAGCACGTTGCCGAACTCAAACACGGAGTCCTTCAAGGACTGGGAGCCAGAACTGACGGCGCGGGACTATCGTTTCGTCTATTTCGACGGACTCAACAGGTTCTACGTTCACAAGGATCACGAGGACCTCGCGGACGCATTCAAAGTCGGCCCGAACTTCTTCGATGATTTTGAAGTCGCAGAGGGCGCGGCATACACAGTGTCTCTCACCCTCGATCTGCAACAGACCCGAGCCGAGCTCTCCGATACCAAACGCACCTTCCATGAGGTGATGCGCGATGCCTTGGCCGCGCAGGCCAATGAGGCCAGCGACAACAGGGTCCGCATGGACGCCGAGATTGCAAATCTACGCCAGCAGATTCACGATGTGCATGCCCAGTTGCAAGGCGCACAGGCTAAAGTCGCCGAACTTGACGCTGAGCGACACAAGAACCGCGCAGAAATCACGGAGACGCATCTGCGTCTGCAGGACAGGCTGAAGGAATTGCAGGAAACGCACCTTCGGCTGCAGGAGTCCGAGAGGGAGCTGCACGATACGCACCTTCGGCTGCAGGGGTCCGAGAAGGAGCTGCACGATACGCACCTTCGGCTGCAGGGGTCTGAGAAGGAGCTGCACGAAACGCACGGTCGGCTGCAGGAGTCCGAGAGGGAGCTGCACGAAACGCACGGTCGGCTGCAGGGGTCTGAGAAAGAGCTGCATGAAACGCACGGTCGGCTGCACGAGTCCAAGACGGAGCTGCACGAGACCCACCTCCGCCTCGTTGAAGCGCTCGATCAGCAGGAGGCGCTGCGCCAGCAGAATAAAAATTTCGAAGCCCATTTTGCGCACCAGAGCCGTCAATTCACCGAAGCCCTGAGCCGGGAGCGCGCTGCGGCAGATCTCTACCAGGCGCGTCTCCTTGAAGAAGCGGCCAAGGAGCGCAACAGCCTCAACGAAGAAATCGAAGCAGCCCGGAGAGAAGGCCTCGACAGATCCGAAGCCATCGAACGGGACTTTCGCAATTCGCTGTCCTGGCGCCTTGCAACTCCAGTGCGCGTTGCCGGTATTTTGGCGCGAACCGGCGCGGGCACGGCAAAGTCAGCGATTCGCAGGGGCCTCAGTCTTGGCCTTGATCTCGTCCGCCGTCATGAGTGGCTGAAAAAGCCGGTCTTGAGGGCGGCGTCGGTTAGTCCGGCGCTGTCTCGACGGCTTGTCCGGTTCGGTCAGCTGCGCGCCCCTGAAGGCATTCGTGTCCCACCACCTGAGCCGGGCGGCCCGCCTTGCATATTGCATCCCGATGCGGAATCGGTGAGGGCATGGGCCTCTGTGCTGGAGCTCAAGGCCGCAGCAACGGGAAGCGACCTTTAGACATGAAAATCTGGTTCGACGGTCAGTGTTTCCAGACGCTGAGCCGAAATCGTGGAATTGGGCGGTATTGCGCGGAGCTGCTTCGAGGCCTGAAAGAGGGCAGCGGCGACCTTGAGATCCACGTTTCCCTCAATCTGTCTATGCCGGAACAGGCGCAGATGGCCTACTCAGCGCTGGAATCGCTTGTTGGCCGGGACAACATCCATGTCTGGCAAGGGCTCGCAACGACCGGCGAGGCCATCTCAGGCTATGACGAGGCGAGGCGCCTGAGCGAGCTGGCGCTGGTCCACCATGTGAATTGCATCGGGCCAGATGTGGCGTTGTCCTCAGCCCCGTTTGAAGGCGAGCAGGACCCCGCATCGCCGCTCTTGCCGCATAAGTTACTCGAACCGCCCGTCGCTGCAGTATTTTACGACGCCATCCCGAAACGCTTTCCAGAACGCTATCTCTCCAAGCCGCCCGTCAAGGCTTACTATGAGCGTCGCCTCAATCTGTATCCCGATTTCGACTCGCTGCTCGCCATATCGAATTTCTCCAAGGACGAAGCGCTCGATCTCTTCAGCGACACCGATTGTACGACGATCTTTGCCGGTGTCTCGCCGAGCTTCCTGCGCCTGCTTGATGACATGGGCAGCCAGAAGACCGCCGACGCTCGGAAACGCTCTCGTGTGCTTTATGTCGGGGCGCTCGACTGGCGCAAGAATGCTGGCATCATTCCGGATGCGATTGCCGCCTTGCCTGAACCGCTGCGTTCCATCACCGAATTCCAGATTGTCGGGGATCATTCCCCCCACCTCGTCGAGGAATTGGAGACCCGCTGGGCGGCGCACGGGCTTCCCGCCGGGAATTTCCAGCATGTCGGGCTGGTTTCTGACAAGGACCTGGTGACGCTCTACCGGAATGCTGGTGTACTCGTGCAGCCGTCCTTCATGGAAGGCTTTGGCCTGACGGCCCTCGAGGCCCTGATTTGCGGCGTCCCCGTCGTAGCGGCCCGTGCCGGTGCGTTGCCCGAAATCGTGCAGAAGGATGGGTTTCTGTTCGATCCGCGGTCCCCGCTCGAGCTTGCTGATCGCCTGCGGCCTCTTCTCGATCCTGACGAAAAGCAACCGAAACTCGGCGCACTCACCCGCAAGCTGAAGAAGGACTTCTCGTGGACCCGCTCCGCGAAGATCGCATCTGAGGCTCTGCATGACCTAGCCAAGGATAAGCCAGCGACACCCGTCCGCTCGCTTGAGGAAAGGCGCAGCCAGATTGCCCAAGCGGTCGACGTGACAAAGACGCCGATGGAGCGTGTCACAACGGCGTTCGCACTTGCCGATCCGCCTGTGGAGCGCCAACCCCGTGTCATCATCGACGCGACCATGTCGATCTACAGCCAAGCCCAATCAGGCATCCAGCGCGTTGTCCGGAAAATCGCAAAGAGCGCCCTACAGGAGAGCGATCGCTTCGAATCCGAAATCTTTGTCAGCTATGGCGACGACCATTCCGGGTTTTATGACACCCAGGGCGAGCTCAACGAGCGACCGCAAAAATCCGTCGCCTCAAAGATCCAGCCAAGTCCGACCGATCATTTCCTCGCGCTCGACAGCTCGTGGGACTTCATCGAACACCACGAACGCTATTTCCAGCAGGCGCGCCTTCGTGGCGCACAGGTGACGAGCTGCGTCTATGACACCGTGCCGCTTAAGAACAGCGCGTTCTGTGCGCGCGGCATGTCAGACGTATTCACCAACTGGTTCATGCGCATGACGAGCTATTCCACGGGCTTGATCTGTATCTCCAAAGCGGTCGCCGACGAAGTGGTGGAATTCCTCCATGCAATCGATTTTCCAAGGGCGATCAATGTCGGCTACTGGCAGCTGGGCGCTGATTTTTCGGCACCGGTTCCAGTGCAAGACCCGGCGTCGAAAATCGCAAAGGCGCAGTTCCTCATGGTCGGTACCCTTGAACCAAGAAAGGGCCACCGGCTTGGGCTTGAAGCCTTCGAACAACTCTGGGCGCGGGGCGTGGACGCCGAGCTGGTGATCGCCGGGCGCTATGGCTGGAGCGCAAATGACTTGATCGCCAGAATGCGAGCACACCCTGAATATGGCCGCCGGCTGAAATGGTTCAGTGATGCAAGCGACGAACAGCTCAGCCGGCTCTACGCCGAGTGCGACTGCCTCATTGCGGCATCCTACGCTGAAGGCTTCGGCCTGCCGATCGTCGAGGCAGGGCACATGGGCAAGCCGGTCATCGCCAGCGACATCCCGGTCTTCCGGGAGGTGTCTGCCGGCGCAAGCGGGGCATCGTTTTTCACCCTCGGCGACGCCGGCGACCTCGCTGACGCCGTAGAGGGCTTCATGCAGTCGATGGACAAGCCCGCAACGCCGGAGTCCGCCGCGCCGACAGACTGGCCGAGCTGGGCCGAAAGCGCTGCGCAACTCGTCGGCATCCTTGAACGCGGTGACTGGTACACCCGCTACGTTCCGGAATACTCTGAGGCCTTCGTATCCGCCCATGACACCAACAATCAGAGCCTGCGCGAGCCCATCGATCCCCTCGGCCGCGACAGCCTCCTGAAGATCGTCGCGCCGCCCGAAGTCACTGACGACCCGAATACGATCAAGGTTGTCGTGGCGGTCACAAACAAGTCTGACATTCCCTGGCCGGGTGCCGGCATCCGCGGAGCCAAAGCGGTATCCCTCGGCTACCACGTGCTCGACGGAAACGGAGAAGTGCTGTGTTACGAGAATATTCGAACAGTAGTGCCGCTCGTCATCGCCCCGGGAGAAACGCAGTACATGGCCATCTACATTTCAGAGACATGGCGTAGGAATGGTGGCAAGTTCATCGACATCGAATTGATGCAGGAAGGCGTGGCCTGGTGGGGTGACCCGCTGCGGATTGAAATCTAGTCAGAACTTGCAAGTCTGCGGCAGAGGCGCGAGTAGCGTTTGCCAGACACCGTCGAATGCTTGACGCACCGCCCGATTGTTAGCAAAGCATCGGCGCGGACTCCGGCTGACACCAGCACCAAACCCAATGGAAAACTGTCGCGTGGTAACAAAGATTGCAATCACTGGAGCTGCCGGGCTGGTTGGTCAAAATCTCATTCCAGCACTCAAGCAAACGGGCCAGTATTCGGTCGTCGCTTTGGACCGGCATGAGCCGAACATGGACATTCTGCGGTCGCTTCACCCCGAAGTTCAATGCATCGTTGCAGACCTCGCGGAGCCAGGCGGCTGGCAAGATGAAATCGCGGACTGTGAGTTGGCGGTTCAGCTTCACGCCCAGATCGGCGGTCTTAGTGCCAGCGAGTTCGAGCGCAACAACATTGAGGCGACGAACCTCGTCCTTCAAGCGCTGGAGCAGGGAGCCTGCGAGTACCTGGTCCATATATCGTCATCGGTTGTGAATTCGGCAGCTGTCGATAATTACACCGAGACCAAGAAGGCTCAGGAAGCGCTCGTCGAGCGGTGCACGCTTCCCCACATCACGCTTCGTCCAACGCTAATGTTCGGGTGGTTCGATCGCAAGCACGTGGGTTGGCTGCAACGCTTCATGCAGCGTGCGCCGGTGTTCCCGATCCCGGGCTCTGGGAAGTACTTGCGCCAACCGCTCTATGCCGGGGACTTCTCGGCAATCATCCACGCAGCATTAGAGAACCGCATGGTAGGGGCCTACAATATTTCTGGCCAGGAGCGCATTGACTATATCGACCTCATTCGCGAAGTGCGCGGTGCCTCGAACCTGAAGACGCCCATCGTGAAAATTCCCTATTCGCTGTTCTGGGCCTTGCTTTCCACCTATGCCTTGTTCGATCGCGATCCGCCGTTCACGACAAAACAGCTGGAAGCACTCGTAACGCCTGATATCTTTGAGGTCATCGACTGGCCATCGATCTTCGACATTCAGCAGACTGACCTGTCCGACGCCCTGCATCAGACCTTCAACCACCCGACCTATTCGGAGGTTGTCCTTGACTTCTAACCCAACAGACAAGCGGCGGCTCATTGTCGTCGGTGCTGGACCCATGGGGCTCGCTGCGGCCTATTTTGCAGCCCTCAAGGGATACAAGGTAGATGTGCTGGAGGCCGCCCCCGAGATCGGTGGCATGGCCGTGCAATTTGATTTTGACGGTCTGTCGATAGAGCGGTTCTATCATTTCTGCGCGCTATCTGATTCCGATACGATGGAACTCCTCAACGAAGTTGGTATTGGCGACGCTATGCGATGGAAACGCACCACTATGGGGTATTGCATCGACGGTCAGCTGCACCCTTGGGGAGACCCAATTGCGCTCTTAAAATTTCCACGCATGAACATCGTCGAAAAAGTCCGATACGGCCTGCAGGCGTTCCTGTCGACGAAGCGGAGTGACTGGCGGAAGCTGGATCAGATCTCAGCGGAATCCTGGTTTCGCTCCTGGTGTGGCGACCGGGTTTACGACCTGATGTGGCGACCGCTTCTGGAATACAAGTTCTACGAATATGCCGGCGATATCTCAGCGGCCTGGATGTGGCAGCGGATCAAGCGTCTCGGAAATTCGAGGTCGAGCCTGTTTGAAGAACGGCTTGGATACATCGAAGGCGGGACGCAGACACTAATGGATGCGCTCGCGCAGGCCATAATCAGCAATGGCGGCACAATTCACACGTCGAAACCTGTACGACTGTTCGACATAGATGAAACAGGCGCTGTGGCCGGCGTTCATACCGCCGATGGAGAGCACTTCGCGGCGGACGATGTGGTTTCAACCGCGCCCTTGCCAGCTGTTGTCGACATGCTTCCCGAGGATGCCGCGCTGCGCGGGCCCTACGTGCAGATGCAAAACATCAGTTGCGTGTGTGTCCTCCTGAAACTCAAGCGTTCGGTCAGCCCCCATTTCTGGGTCAACTTGAATATGCCAGGACTTGAGGTGCCCGGCCTGGTCGAATTCTCAAATCTTCGCCCGCTCGACGACCATATCGTGTATGTCCCGTTTTACATGCCATCGACCAATCCCAAGTTTATCCGGGATGACGATAGTTTCTTGCGCGAAAGCCTGGAGGCGATCCAGAGCGTCAATCCTGACCTGACAGCCGAAGACATTGTCGCATCGCACATCGGCCGGCTGAAGTACTCCCAACCCATTTGTGACGTCGGCTTTGCTCGAAAGATTCCCCATTTCCAGACCCCGATCCCCGGACTAAAAATCGCGGATACGTCCTATTATTACCCGGAAGACCGCGGCGTCTCGGAATCGATCCGTTTCGCTAGATTGATGGTGGACGCCCTCGCTGACGGCGCACCGTCATGAGCCGACAATTCATCGGGTTTGTCATCGCTGGCGGTATTGCCGCCGCCATCAACTGGCTTTCCCGCTTTGCGTTCTCGATGTTCCTGTCGCTCGACGCTGCTGTCGTTGCGGCCTATCTGGTTGGAATGACAACGGCGTATGTGCTGAACCGGAAGTTCGTGTTCGAGGCGAGCGGCCGAACGGTTTCCAACGAGTATGGGCGGTTTGCGATTATTAACTTGATCGCCATCGTGCAAGTCCTCGTCGTCACCTTGGGCCTCAGCCGCTATGTCTTTCCGGCCGTCAGTTTTACCACTTTTCCAGAGGCAGTGGCGCACGGTGTTGGCGTCGCTTCACCGATCGTGACGAGCTATCTCGGACACCGCTTCTTCACCTTCTCTCCATCGCGGCGGACGAACCACCAATGACATCTACGACAGAAAAAGCGTCGCTCAAGCCGCTCGTCGTCGATATGGACGGCACCCTCCTCGCCACGGACACGCTGGTCGAAAGCTTTGTGCGCAACTTCTTTAAGCGCCCGTTCAAGACCCTGTCAGCATGCTTTGCGCTGGCGCAGGGCCGGGCAGCGTTCAAACGTGCTCTCGTTGAGCTTGGCGATATCGATGTCGCCTCATTGCCTGCAAATCCAGATGTGATTTCGTTTCTCGAACAGCAACGCTCCTCGGGACGGTCTTTGCACCTTGCAACGGCGGCAGACGACCGGATTGCGCAGCAGGTCGGCGAACGCTTTGGACTCTTCAACGAGGTCACCGGCTCACGAAATGGCGAAAACCTGAAAGGCGAGAAAAAGGCTGACTTCCTCCAAGGGGTCTATCCTGACGGATACGTCTACGCGGGAGACAGCCGCGCCGACCTAGCCGTTTGGTCGAAGGCGAAGGGCGCTGTTTTCGTAGGCGTTAATTCAGGCGTGCGTCGATCGGCCCAGCGCCTCGGCGTTGAGGTGGAGGCGGATTTCAAAAGCCCCGTCGGACAGTCGAAAACGCAATCCTGGCGAAAGGCCCTGCGTATTCATCAATGGTCGAAGAACGTCCTCGTCTTTGCCCCGCTGTTTCTGGCGCACGCCTACACGGATGTCGACGCGATCTTCAACACGATCGCTGGCTTTTTCATCATGAGCCTCGTCGCGTCTGGTACCTATATACTCAACGATCTTTCAGACCTGAGCGCCGACCGGCGTCACAAGACGAAACACGCCCGCCCATTTGCATCCGGGGCCCTGCCTGTAAGCTCCGGGCTCGTCGTTGGCCCGCTGCTTATCTTTGCGGGCCTTGCTGCGTCCACTGCAATCAACCTGAACTTCAGCGCAACGCTCCTTGCTTACCTCATCATCACGCTCAGCTATTCATTCAGGCTGAAGCGAGAGCCCCTTGTTGATGTGCTCGTCCTGGGCATTCTCTATTCCCTCCGTTTGCTGATTGGGGTCGTGTTGATCGGCGTTGCCCTGTCGTCGTGGCTGATCGCATTCTCGCTCTTCTTCTTCTATTCTATGTCGCTCGCGAAACGGCATGTCGAACTGAGGGCGGTCAGTGATAAAGTGGACGCTGACGCCGCATTGCCCGGCCGTGGCTATCGGCCTGCAGACTGGCCGGTTACGCTGGCGCTTGGAGCGGCGTCGACGGTCGGCTCGATCATCGTGATCGTCTTGTACCTGACCGAAGAAGCCTTTCCGTCCGGCGTTTACACATCGCCGCAATGGCTTTGGGCCGCGCCGCTTCTGATCATGGCGTGGACGCAGAGGATCTGGCTTCTGGCCCATCGCGGCCAGCTGGACGACGATCCTGTCTCTTTTGCGCTGAAGGATCCACTGTCGATCGGACTGGGAACGGCGCTCGCCGTATTTTTTGCGGCGGCGTCCATTCTGTGATGGCGGGCTCTGTTCCATTCAAGCCGACCGATGACTGGCGGTCCTGGGGAGGCGTGGAGCGCGCCGCACACAGGGTCGCAACGCCCTTGCATGACAATCAACTCATAGCCGCTCTGTCGGCTCTTGACGGCCGAGACGACGACTGCCTCGCAGTTGGCCTTGGGCGGTCCTATGGTGACACCTGCATAAATCCCGGAGAAGCCATACTCGACATGACCGGCCTTGATCGGTTTATCGCGTTTGATCCAGAAGCCGGGACGCTGCGCGCCCAGGCAGGCGTAAGCCTCTTCGATATTCTTGCCCTGATCATTCCGTATGGGTTCTATCTGCCCACTACGCCGGGTACGCGGTATGTTACGCTGGGCGGTGCCATCGCGAATGATGTGCACGGCAAGAACCATGTTTCTGCGGGGACGTTTGGTCGGCATGTCCGAAGGATTGGGCTCATCCGATCCGATGGCACGCGCATTGAGCTTGGCCCCGAAGACAACAGCGGCCTGTTCGCCGCAACGATCAGCGGGCTTGGGCTGACGGGCGTCATCGCCTGGGCCGAGGTGTCTCTCGCTCGAATTCCCTCAAGCACAATTCGACAGCAAGTCAGAGTCTTTGCGAATCTGGACGAGTTCTTTGACCTGTCAGAAGCCCATGGCGAAACCCACGAACACGCAGTTGCCTGGGTGGATTGCCTGGCAAAGGGTAAAAATTTGGGCCGCGGTATCTACAGCTTCGGCGACTGGGACGAAGACGGCTCGCTCGAAGTTCACCCTAAGCCGAAAGGCGTAGCGTTCCCGTTGGAGGCACCAGGTTTTCTCCTGAACCGCTTCAGTCTTAGCGCCTTCAATTCGCTCTATTATCGCCTGAACGCGTCGCGGGCGGGGCCGTCGACGGTCGCCTACGACAAATTCTTCTATCCGCTCGATGCAATCCGCAATTGGAATCGAATGTACGGACGTCGAGGATTCTATCAGTACCAGTCGGTCGTTCCGCCAGAAACCGCGCGCGACGCCACGCGGGAGATGTTGTCCATTATAGCTGCATCCGGAACAGGGTCCTTCCTTGCCGTCCTGAAGATGTTCGGTGCGAAGCCGTCTCCAGGCTATCTCTCGTTCCCGATGGAGGGCGTCACCCTAGCCTTGGATTTTCCGAATCAGGGGAAGAAGACGCTTGAGCTGCTCGGCGCGCTTGACCGCGTCGTCATGCAGGCGAACGGACGCCTGTACCCGGCAAAGGATGGTCGCATGCCGCGAGCCATGTTCGAAACCGGTTATGACCGTCTGGATGCGTTCAAGACACACATCGATCCCGGTCTCGGGTCGGCGTTTTGGAACAGGATGACCCACCCGTGAATCAAGTGAAGCCGTCCCGCACAGACCGCATCGTGATCCTTGGCGCGCTCTCTGCTATTGCCGAAGCCACGGCGCGGCAGCTCGCAGCCAATGGCGCTTCACTTGCGCTGGTCGCGCGCGATGGCGAGCGGCTGGCAGCCGTCGCCGACGATCTTAGAGTCCGGGGAGCAACGCTCGTGACCGAGCACGTCCTCGACCTTGTAGATCACGAAGACAAGTCGGCCGCGCTTGCCGAAATTACCGAAGCCCTTGGCGGGCTGGACGGGGCATTGCTTTTCTATGGCGTTCTTGGTGACCAGGAAAACGCAAACAGTAGTCCGCAAGAGGTTAGGCGTATTATCGACGTCAATTTCACAAGCGCTGCAGAGTGGACAACGGCAGCGGCGACCCGGCTCAAGGAGTCGTCTGCGGATCGGCCATGTCTCGTCGCGATATCGAGTGTGGCTGGCGATCGCGGCCGGCGATCAAACTATGCCTACGGGGCTGCTAAGGGCGGTTTGTCGGTCTTTTTGCAGGGACTTGCGCATCGCTTTGCCGATGAGGGACGGATCCACGCCGTTGCCTTGAAGCTTGGTTTTGTTCGAACGCCGATGACTGTACATCTGAAGACATCGGGGCCTCTTTGGGCAGATCCTGACGATATTGCGAAAATCGTTTTGCGCGCCATGAAAAAGGGCGGGCCAATACAATACGGGCCCGGCTTCTGGCGCCTCGTTATGCTTGCGATTCGGTCGACGCCCAGCTTCGTGTTCAACCGGGTCAACCTCTGAACATATCATCAAGTATGTTAACGGCACTGTGCATAAAGGAGCCATCTGCATGCTGCCTCTAACGCGGCGCACTGGCTTGGCGATCGGCCTGGTCGTCGCGTTAACGGCTGTGATTGGTGCAGCGGTTTACTATCTCGGCGTTGCTGACATTGTCAGCTGGATTGAGGCCGTCTGGGTCTCGTCTGGCTCCGCTGCAGTTGTTGGCGCCGTTGTCCTCTTCGCCTGGTCAGTTCTCCTTTTTCTCACCGTCCTTCCGCTCGGCTCAGTAACGATCATGTTGGCTGGGGCCTTGCTCGGGGCTTGGGCGGGTTGGGTGCAGTTTGTCGCCCTGATCCTTGCCAGCCAGGTCCTTTTCGAGACAGCGGAGCCGACAAAACGGGAGACATGGTCTGCTTTCTACGACGGCCGCCCGCGCTTGACGGCAATCCTGACGACGCTGAAGAACAGGGGGCTTGCGACGACAATAGTTCTTCGTCTGGCCCCCGTAATACCGTCGTCGGTGTGCACGCTCAGCTGCGTCGGCCTCGGTGTAAGTCGCGAGAAGTTCCTTCTCGGGACGCTGCTGTCAGGATGGGTCCGGCCCGTCATTCTTGGGTTGATCGGTGCTCACCTTGGCCAGGCTGCAATCGCCAGACTGACCGGGGCGGGCGGCTAGTCCTCTCGAAAAGGTGTGTCGCCATCGGTGACCACCAGGCCTTCGAATCGCAGTCCAAGCGTGCGTGTGTCCGAGTTTCCTTCGAGGTAATCCGACGGTGAATAGAGCGCGCTGGTTTGTATATCGATCTGCCGGAAACCGGATTGCGCCGAGGGTGGAAGGGAGAACGTTGCCGTCTGGCTTAGCTGATCGGTGGTGAAGGTAACCGCAGTTAAGACTCTGCCCTGCGATGAGAGGGTCACGTCTTGAACAAGGTTCGGTTCCGGCAAAAATGCTGACAACGAGATGCGCACCAGTATCGGGTCTTCGCTTGCTTCGGCGAATACGCGCAGGCTCGCGACGGGGTCGACTTGCCAGACGAACGCCGCCTCGATGGCAGACCATCCGCTGACCAGCGTGGTTGGCAGAACAAATGCACGGTCGCCTGGGCCGAAATCAACGGTCGAGAAAGCCTGCCCGTTTGTGGCATCCAAAAAGTCGACCGAGGCGAGATTCGCTATGGCGCTGGTGCCTGCTTTCTCAGCCCTCGCGAACACCACTTGTCCATTTGAAAGTGCCTGCTCCAGGTCTTCCCCAGAGCATCTCGCATGCGCGTGAAACAAAAGGTGCCAGCTGTCCTCGGTCAGGCAGATGGAGCGCTGGCCATCCCTGAAGTCCAGGTTGGCCAGGCCGGCCACGATTGGCCAAATCGTCACCCAATCCTGTGGAGTCTCCGTCTTTATCGCAAGCGCTGTGATGCCCTCATCATCCGTCGGAGAAATCGCTTGAAGGACTTCATCAGCATCCGCACGAAGCGAATTGTGCATTGAGTTGTGCGACGCCTGAAACATGATGAGTGCGACGCAGGCGATCCACGCGGCCGCAAATCCATAAAGCATTCTCGATAGGTGCGCCGATCGCGATGCAAGGATGAGAAACAGGATCGCAATCCCGCCAGCGACACCGCCAAGATACCAGAGGCCGATATAAGTCTCCGACAGCTGGTCGATGCCGGAGACGGCATAAAACACCATGGCGCCGGAAATGATGGCGAGCATGGAGCCGACTGAAAACAGAGTGGACGCCAGCGATACCGCCTTCGTGGGCTGCCAGCCTTCGCGATCGGCCATCCACTCGTTGAGGAGGATTGCAGCACTGATGAAGAAGGCCAGAATAGACCAAAGGCCCCAATAGCGGATCGAGTATGCGATACCCGATCCTACGCTATTGGGCTCCGAGCGAGCCTGGGCGAAGTATTTCGGCGTCTCGCCTGGCCATTCGGTGAGGGTCTGAAAGAGATAGGGGAACACAAAGACCGCGAAGACGGCGATGGCCGCCGGCAGGTGCGGTTTCGCCCAATCGTATATCGCCGCGGGTGTCACCGGCTCGCCAAAGAGCCTGCGCCGGGCAATCACCGCGATGAAGGCCGACATCACCATGATCGGAACGAGACCGATATTGCTAGCATGGCCGTGAACCAGAATGCCGGCGCCGAGCGCTGTACTCCAGAGCGCGCGGTTGTCTCCAGCGATCAGCAGGAACAGCCCCACTGAAAAGAGCAGGGCGGGTATTACATACATGTTCGGTGGCCACAGCGAGTGCAGGCTCGGCGTCACCGTCATGGTGATTGCCGCAGCCAGGAATATCGCGATCGCTGCCAGGCGCGGCATGGCAAAGAACCGGGCGAGGGCATGTTGGGCGATACCCAACAAAACAAGGTTCTGGATGCCAATGGCGATTTGATGCGCACCTTCGGCACTTCTGGATATCGGCAGCAGGTCATGGAACAGGAGTTCGCCAATCGCCATGACATAGAAAAAGTACGGTCCGGGGTGGTAGAAGCCGACGCGCGAATAGTTTCCGTGGGTCAGCGACAGCGACTTTGCCTTCTCTACCAGCATGCTGTTGGACGCATGGTCGCCGGTCGAAAACGTGTCGCTCGCAAGGTACGCGGCCGGGACAATCACGGTCACAAAAAGCGCAGCCGCGATCAGCACCCAGACCGAAAGATAAGGCATCACCGCGCGGCGAACCTGCGTGAGCGAGTCCGACCCGCCTAGCTTTGCTTGACTGTCTGCCATGTCCGAACGTGCCCCTTGGCTGAAGAGTTCCTCTCGCGGTGGATCACGGGACTAGCCCATGTGCAACGGCGTGAAAACGCCTCATCGTCAACCACAGTTCAGGGGCATTGTCCTGATCAACTGGGTCGCATAGGACGGGGCGGGCAGTATTCGGGCACGGTATGACCTCTACTTTCAACCATGGCGCGTCACGGACGCTCAGCAGGTCCTTGGCCGCAGCCGATGAGTTTGAAGCGCAACGCTTCGATTTTGCTTCCGTTGCGATCATCGTCGTGACCGCGATCATATTTGCCCATGTCTATACAGTCTTCCCGGGCACGCCTTCGGGGCCGGGCGTTTCCGGCTGGGAGGGCTGGTGGGACCAGAGCAATTACATCAAGAGCGCCCGTGCCCTCGCGCGCGGGGATTTCGCTGCCGAAAACCACTGGTACCAGATCGGGTATTCGATGCTGGGAGCCCCGTTTGCGTATATCGGTATGCGTGATCCGTTCGTCGCCGTGAACCTGATCTCGCTGATTGCGTTTGTGTTGCTGTTCATCCGTTTGTTTTCGCCGGTGATTGGCCGGCCAGCCGCGGCCTGCGCACTGGCGATTGGTCTGCTCCTGCCGACGAGGATTACGGTGCCGCATGTAACCGACTGGGTCGTTGCGAGTCAGTTCGTGATTCCATGGAATACCAATCCGATCGCGCCGCTTTATCTTGGCATTTTACTGATTATGCGGCGTCTGCCCGCAGATGAGAGGTTCCATAAAGATGTTGTGCTCGGCCTTCTTGTCGGCGCGGTAGCGGCGCTGCGGCTGGCGGATGTTGTCGCCCTCGTACCGGTCGGGTTGGCCTATACGTTCTTGCGTCTTCGGGCGGCTGAACCGGTCAAACACGTCGCCATCGCGGTAACCGGGGCTTTGCTGGTCTTCGTACCCTTTCTTGTCCTGACCTGGAAAATCCATGTCGGCTTGGGGTCTGCCTATGTCGACCAGGCCACACTGATCGGCGTGTCATTTTCCGATCTACATGAGCGATTCATGGTTGTATTCATCGATTCATCGACGGTCTTTGATACGGATGGACTATCTATTCGGTCGCTTCAGCCGTGGTTGATGTTGCTGGCACCCTTCGCGATATTCTGGGCAGTCGCAGACGGGAGATCGGGACGTTTGGTTGTCGCTGTGATGGCGATGTCGGTCGCCTTCTACCTCGCGTTCAATGACTTCTGGCCGCTCAACATCTTGCAGTACTACCTGATCCACTACATCGCATGGATTTTCCCGATGATCGTAGCCGCTGGCTTTGCCGGTGCGGTGGTCAGTGTCCGGCAGCGACGCTGGCGGTCGCTGGCTGCCTGCCTCATCGGCGCTCTGGCGTTAACCCAGGTGTCCTACACGGTCAGGCCCATCGATGCGGAGATCGGCATCGCGCAGGATCCAGAATCCGCTACCACCACATACACTGTGGAACTGGACCGCCAGCGCGAGATTGATGCGGTCGATCTCCTCGGCGCGGCGGCGGCAGAAGGGCTCGATATCACGCTTCAGACCGCTGTGATTACTGCAGGCGAAGGCGAACCGCTCGATCTTTTCAAGGGATACCGGCTCATCCAGACCCGTTCCGGGGTCCGGATCATCTTCAACAAGCACATACGAACCAAGACACTCGTCATTGCTGTTACCGATACGCTGGATGGGGCTCCGTCCGATGGAGACGCCATTGTCGTTCTGAGGAAGGCGATCGGGTTCTAATTACGGGTGTCCAGTTTCGCCGCCCTATCAGTCTGCTAAGGTAAACAAGAACGGGCCAGGTCGAGCCCAAGCGTGGAGTCATTCTCACTATGACGAAAAGAACGATCGCGATCGTGACGCCTATTCTCAATGATTGGGAAAGCTTCGGCTTTCTGATCCGTGATATTGCGGCTCTCGAGGCGTTGGCCGGGGATCGTGTTATTCTGGTTGCCGTCGACGATGGGTCGACAGCGGTTGATCCGCCACATCAGGATGCGCTCACGGGATGCCTTGAGGCGATCCATGTCATCAGCCTGAAAGCCAATCAGGGACACCAGCGAGCGATTGCGCTTGGCCTTGCCTATGTAGAGCGCAATGTCTCCGCTGATATCGTGATCGTCATGGACAGCGATGGCGAGGACACCCCGGACTCGCTCGCGGACCTCGTCGAGGCCCACGAATCACATCCCGAAAAAATGATCGTCGCGCAGCGGGCGCAGCGGTCGGAAAGCGTGTCGTTCCGGCTGTTCTATCAGATCTACAAGTTTGTGTTTTTCCTGCTGACGGGCAAAGCGATTTCCTTCGGGAACTTCTGCCTGGCGCCAAAGGCGCGGCTCTCGAACCTCCTCTACAATGCAGGAGTTTGGAACAATATTGCCGCAACGATGCTGAAAAGCCGCGTGCCGATCCACTTCGTTCCCACAAATCGGGGAACGCGATATTCCGGAGAATCAAAAATGAATTTCACGTCGCTGATGATTCACGGCTTCAGCGCGATCTCCGTTTTCACCGACGTCGTCATCGGGCGCATCATCACCTTCCTGGTCGGCGCCTCGACCTTTGTCATCGGTTGCGTCATCGGCGTTGTCGGCCTGAAGCTGTTCACTTCCGTCTTCGTGCCGGGTTACGCGACCTATGTGATCCTGTTCCTCGTCACCATGCTGGCCATCACGCTCTTCACAGGCTTCTTGATGATCCTGTCGCTCCTCGCCACGCGCGAACAGGCGGCCAGTCTGCCAAGCCGCCTGATCGACGACCTTGTCGATGAGGTCGGCATCGTGTCGCGCTCCAGCGTTATCAATTCCGTTGCCTCATGAGTGAGCCCGCGCCGGTGAGGCAGAGTGTTCCTGACCGCGCCGATTTGCTGAAGCTGGCGCGCTTTGTCATCGTTGGCGGGCTGGCCACGCTCGTCTACGTGGCGACCGGTTTCATTCTGCTTGAGTTCGAGGCCACCGTTCTGGTCGCCCACATCGTCGCCAGCGTCGTAAGCCTCGTTTTTTCCTATGTTGGCCAGAAGATCGTGACCTTCGGCATTCGCGGGGAACATCGCCGGATGGGACCACGCTTCGCGATTGCGACGGCCGGATTGCTCGTATTCCAATTCTGCCTGGTCTGGCTGGCATCAAGGCTCGGCGCATCTGATGGCCTCGCGCTGATCTTGAATACGATCATTTATCCGCCGACGAGTTTCCTCGTGCATTCGTTCTGGACCTTCCGGAAGGCCGAGGCGGCCTAGTCAGTTCGGCTTTGTCCAGACTGCGACGACGGTCTTGCCAAGACTGCCGAAGATAAGCGGATCCACGACCCGCGAGACCGGAACCATAGCCTTATCCCAGACCTGGATCTGCGACAGTTTCGGCTCTGCCTGGTTGAGCAGAACCTTGTTTGCTGCCGAAGCGAGAAGGCCGATGCTATCGAGATAGAACAATCGGTCGAGCGTCGCTGTAGGCGGCGTCAGGGCGCTCAGGCTCGATTTTGAATAGCGGCGGAAATGTCCGATACGAGCATCGAATGGCGAGAACAGCGCCTGGTGTGCGGGCGATAGTACCACCAGCTTGCCACCGGGCTTTAACCGGTCCACCGCCAGCGCGACCTCCGCCGCATCTGCTTCGATATGTTCGAGCACATCCACATAGAGGATCGTATCGAACCGCGGACCGGGCTCGGTGGCGGCAAGTGTTGCCGCCCGGACGCTGACGTTACCCGGCAACTGGCCGTCATCCACTTTTTTCGAGATCTGATCGGCAAGGCTCGAATCCGGCTCAAGGCAAAGCCATGACGGCTCATCGCCAGAGCAAAGCGTTGCCGTCGTCCCGCCAAGGCCTGCGCCGACTTCGGCGACATCGCCGCCGATTGAGGGCTTAAGCTTCGACGCGAAATAGGATTTCCAGTTCGTTGCGTGTTTGAATAGTTCGAGCTCGTCGCCAATATAGTCGAGGCTTTCACTGCTAGCCGTGTTGCTTGCCGATGCGGTCACGCCTCGTCTCCTGCGGGGTTCTGCGCCTGTGGGCACTCGAAAGGGACCAGCACGGGCGCATTCTGATAGGGATGGCTCAGGGCGTTCGTTACATCATCCCCGATCACGCGGCGCTGGGGCAGGAAGGTGCGCCGGTAGAAGCGCGTGAAATTAGCGAGGATCCTACCGCGCGCTGTGAGATGAATGCAGCCATCCTTGATGTCTACCGTACCGCTCGTCACCTGTTCCGTCATCCGCACCTCCGGCACACGGTATTCCTGCCAGAACTCTTTGAGGATAATTTCCGGCATCGCGTCTTCCGCCACTTCACCGCCCCTGAAGTCGATTTTCTCGACGATATAGATCGATAGCGACCTATCGATAACGGTTGGGCCGGCCAGAGCATAGAGCAGGATCAACAGGTTGCTTGCGATGGCGACGAGGGCGATCTCCGTGGAGTGCAGGGTCGTCATTTTCGCGCGCAGGGACCTGAAAGCAAAAAGAACGATAATCGAGGCGATGATTGCATCGAGAATGCAGGCATAGAAGATCACGCTGACCGGCAGCGTGCGAAAGTGGATCGCGTTGACGATCAGGAACACCACGCCGAAGGCCGCCGAAAGGGCGACCATTTCGATGATCTTCGCTTTCAGTGGAGCGTCGCTGTGGGCAATCGGTTCGCTCTGGGTCATACTGATGTCTTTCGCTCAGGATGACTGCCCTAGCGGGCAGCTCTGGGTTGGGATGTCTGTGATGCTGCCTGTCTGGGAATCGGACGGACGTGGGGCTTACGGCTGGTTATTCGCAACGGATTCCACGCCATAGCCCGAGAAAGGTCAATCAAGGAAACGCGCCGACTCGGTGGCGACCAGGGACTCGGGCGCAGAATGTCGCCCAAGCCCTGAACGCCAGCGATCATTCCCCGCCAGGTGTCCCGAGCGCGCCCCGTCATCAACCCGCGCAATAGGATATAAATGGATATCCCCAGGTGGCCGGGCAGGGTGAGTACAAGGAGAGGAAGCGGCATATTCTTGAAATAGGCCCACACGCGGTTCCGGGAACCGTGGAAGAGCGCGAACTCGCTGACCCGGCCCGCAAGCCCGCCGCCTGCGTGGTGAACCACGGCATCCGGAAGAAATACGCATGGCTCGCCCGCGAGCTGCATCCTGAAGCCAAGGTCGACATCCTCGCAATAACAGAAGAAGCGCTCGTCGAAGCCGCCATGCTCCAGGAAAAGCGTCATATCGAAAACCGCGCTCGCACCGCAGGGCGAAAAGCAGGTGCCTTCGTCCGGCAAGTTGCCGGCTGGGCAGCCAAATCCGCCGCGCCAAGGGATCCCGAAAGCGAGGTAGGCGTCACCCGCACCGTCGAGCTGGCCTTCGTGGTGCAGGTCGAACTGCGCGCAGGCGAAGACCTTCACATCAGGATACCGCGAAAAACCGCGCTTGAGCTGGGCAAGCCAGTCATCGGCCGCTTCGGCATCCGGGTTGAGGAGAACAAGCCACCGACCACGGCCGCGTTTCGCGGCGAGATTATTGGCTGCAGCAAAGCCAAGATTGGTCGACTGCCGCATAAGCTCGAACGCCGGCAGCGCGGACGTATCGAGGCCATCGATCGAGCCATCTTGAGACGCATTGTCGACGAGGATGACTTCAAAATCGCGCACGGTCTGCCGGGCGAGGGAGCGTAGGGCCCCCTCGATGTAGTCGCCGCCATTGTAGTTGACGATGACAATTGAAAACTCTGGTTGCGCCTGGTCTTGGCTCATCGCAGTAGACCCTCGGTGGCAAGGCCCGTGAGATAGGTGCCGTATTCGGTGCCGCCCAGTTCGTCTGCAAGGGCGAGCAGCTGGTCCTTGTCGATGAAGCCGAGATTGAAGGCGATATCTTCCGGCGAGCAGATCTTCTGGCCCTGCCGCCGTTCCACGGTTTGTACGAAGTGCGAGGCTTCCAGCAAGCTTTCATGGGTGCCCGTATCCAGCCATGCATAGCCCCGGCCGAGCAAGCGCACATCCAGAGCACCGTCACGCAAATAAAGCGCGTTAAGGTCCGTGATCTCCAGTTCGAGGCGCTTTGATGGCTTAAGTGAGCGGGCTCGGGCGCTGGCGGTCCTGTCGAAGAAATACAGGCCGGTGACAGCATAATTCGACTTCGGATTCGGCGGCTTTTCCTCAATTGAAATAACGTGACCTTCTGCGTCGAATTCGACCACGCCATAGCGTTCAGGATCGGTCACACGGTATCCGAAGATGCGTGCGCCGGCGGTCAGTGTTGCAGAGTCCCGCAGGTGTTCGGTCAGTCCATCGCCGTAAAAGATGTTGTCGCCTAGGATCAAAGCGCTCGGCCCGCCCTCAAGAAAGTCCTCAGCGATGATCAGCGCTTGAGCCAGGCCTGCGGGCACGGCCTGTTCAGCATAAGTCAGTGCAATCCCCCATTGCGATCCATCGCCAAGCAGCGCGCGAAATTGCTCCGCATCGCGCGGAGTCGTGATGATCAGGATGTCCCGAATACCAGCAAGCATTAGCACGCTAAGCGGGTAGTAGATCATCGGCTTGTCATAGACAGGCAGAAGCTGTTTGGAGACTGACAGTGTGACGGGAAACAGGCGCGATCCGCGACCGCCGGCCAGGATAATACCCTTCATGACGAAAGCTCCCCATCGAGCAGGCTGTTTACCGTATCGGTCAGCCGGTGCCGCCAGGGGACCGGTGTCCAGCCGAATACCGCCTTTGCCCGTGGACTGTCGAGACGTGCGTTCAGTGGCCTCGCTGCAGCCGCGCCGTAATCATCGGTCGAAATCGGAACCACGTCAGCAACCGGCCCACGCTGGGCTGCGCTGTCTTCAAAGATCGCCTTCGCCATGTCTGCGCGGTTCGTCTCGCCTGCGCCCGCCAGATGGTAAATTCCCCAATCGGCAAAATCCGGCTGAAGGCAGCGTGTCGCCATGGTCAGAAGCCCGTCGGCCAGGTCGCTGGCGTGGGTGGGCCGACCCCATTGATCGCCCACAACCGATAGGGTTTCGCGATCCTTGGCGAGGGTCAGCATGATTTTTGGAAAGCTGCCCGCGAACGGGCTGTGGACCCAGCAAACGCGCGCGATCAGATGCTTGTGTGTGGCTGCGGCAACGGCCGTCTCACCATCCGCCTTTGTGCGACCGTAGACGCTGATCGGGGAGGGGGGATCGGTCTCGACATAGCCGCCGGTCTTGGTGCCGTCGAACACGCAGTCGGTGGACATATGGATCAGGGGTATGCCCGCCGCGCCGCTCCATTCGGCGAGCCGCTTCGGACCGATATGGTTGATGGCGTCGGCGAGCTCAGGCTCGGACTCGGCCTTGTCGACGGCTGTATAAGCCGCTGCGTTTAGAATGACGTCTGGCCGGTGGGCATCCAGTGCGCTCAAAAGCTGATCCGGCGCAGCAAGATCGGCGTCTGGCCGGCCGACACAGTGCAGGCTGAGATCAGCTCGCCCATCTGCCGCGGCTACAAGGGCCTGTGCGACCTGGCCGGATCGGCCAACCACAAAGATCCGGATTGGGCTCATACGGCCGCGCCCAGCCGCTGGCCAGCGTAGCGCCGTTCAAGAATTGGCCGCCACCAGGCTTCGTTGTCGAGATACCAGTCCACAGTTTCGGCGAGGCCCGTTTCGAAGGGCTTTCGCGCCCGCCAGCCGAGCGACTGTTCAATATAATCGGGAGCGATCGCATAACGTCGGTCGTGGCCCGGCCGGTCTGTAACGTGCTGGATCAAACCACTGTATGGACTGCTGGCCGGCCGCGCCGCGTCTAGGGCGGCGCATATGCCGTGTACGACCTGCAGGTTTGTGCGCTCTGCCCTGCTGCCAATGGCGTAGGTCGCCCCTGGCTCTCCAAGGGTTGCAGCTTTGATCAGTGCGTCGGCATGGTCATCGACGTGCAACCAGTCGCGAACCTGCTGCCCATCGCCATAGACGGGCAGGCGTTCACCCGCCAGCGCCTTAAGGATCATCAACGGGATCAGTTTTTCAGGAAACTGGTAGGGACCGTAATTGTTCGAGCAGTTTGTAATGACTGTGTTGAGGCCATAGGTCCGTGTCCAGGCACGAACCAAGTGGTCGGAGGCGGCTTTCGACGCGGCGTAGGGCGATGAAGGATCGTAGGGCGATTGCTCGGTAAACACGCCTTCTGAGCCGAGTGCGCCGAACACTTCATCGGTAGAAATATGGATAAGCCGCAGCGTGTCGCGGGCGTCAGGGGCAAGCGTGTCCCGATGGCTGCGCATGACTTCCAGAAGCCTGAGAACGCCAAGCGTATTGGTCTTCAGGAAGGCTTCAGGTCCGTCGATTGAACGATCAACGTGCGTTTCGGCGGCCAGGTTGAACACAAGTGTCGGCTGCGTGCGTTTGAACACAGTGTCCATGGCGTCTGTGTCGCAAATATCGGCCTCTACGAGCTCAAGCGCACCTGAGGCCTGCTCTTTTTCAAGTGTCTTGGGACTCGCAGCGTAGGTCAGCTTATCGACAACGGTCAGGGGGGCATGCCCCTCACGGATAAGTCGCCTGCAAAGCGCCGAGCCGATGAAACCAGCACCGCCGGTGACGAGAATACTCATGGTCAGTCCTACCGGGATCCCTCAGTCGAACGGGGTATCAAGGCGCGCGAAAGGGGGCAATGCCCGGTCCTTGTCTGACACAAGCGCAGCATCGTGTTCGACTTGCCAGTCAATCGCGAGGTCGGGGTCGCTCCAGATTATCCCGTCTTCATGCTGCGGAGCGTACGGGGCGTCGACTTTGTAGTCGACAATTGCCATGTCAGTGAGCGTGCAGAACCCGTGGGCATACCCTGCCGGAACATAGAGCTGCTGGCCGGACTCGGCCGTCAATTGAACGCTGAGATGCTGGCCATATGTCGACGACCCCCGGCGAATATCGACGGCCACGTCCAGGATCGCTCCATAGCTGCATCGCACCAGCTTGGCCTGCGCAAATGGCGGCGACTGGAAATGCAGGCCGCGCACGACGCCTCTCGAGCTCGATACCGACTGGTTGTCCTGCATGAAATCGGCATCGATCCCTCCCTCGCGATATCGTTCGCGGACGAAGGTTTCGCTGAACACGCCGCGCGGATCGCTGAAGCGCCGCGGTGAAACGAGGATCAGCCCATTGAGGGGCAGGGGGTCGAACATGATGTCAGCTCCGCCGCGTTCGGTGGCGCGGATGGTTACGGTTTTGCGTGGTTTATTTCATGCGCCAAGTGTTGCAAGAAGCGGCTTTTGCGCTCGGGCAGCAGCGGGAGAGCCTTAATGGCAACGCTTTATCCAGTGATCATGTGCGGCGGGGCCGGGACACGGCTTTGGCCGCTGTCGCGCAAGGCAACGCCTAAGCAGTACCTCTCGCTCGTCGAGGAGCGTACGCTCCTTCAGGCGACCGCTGCACGCCTTGGCGAATCGTGTGCTGACATTTCGGTTGCCTCGCCTGTGATCATCTGTGGCGCAGGCCAGGAATCCATTGTTGCTGAGCAACTCGCTGCAATTTCCAAACCGCCCTCTGCGATTATCCTGGAGCCTGAGCCGCGCAATACCGCCGCCGTTGCCGCCGTTGCTGCCCGCCATGCCCTGAACGCCGACCCGGACGCCGTCGTCCTGCTGCTCGCGGCAGACCACCATATCAGTATGCCGGACGTGTTCTGGTCGGCCGTGGAAACCGGGTGTGCCCCCGCCATGGCCGGTGACATTGTGACATTCGGCATCCATCCCGAAGGCCCTGAGACAGGCTACGGCTATATTCGCGCAGGCGAGGACCGCGGCGATGGGGTCCATGCGATCGATGCCTTCGTTGAGAAGCCCGATGCCAAAACCGCGCAGGCCTATCTCGATGCCGGTGGCTATACTTGGAATTCGGGAAACTTCCTGTTCCGCGCCGATGCCATGGTCGCCGAGTTCGAGGCCCACGCGCCTGAGATCCTGGCAGCCGCCACGCAGGCGCTCGACACCGCAAGGCGAGACAAAGGCGCTGTCCATCTCGACGCATCTGCCTTCGCCGCAGCGCCGTCGCA
>JBCBWQ010000050.1:0-13706 GCA_039817025.1 Pseudomonadota bacterium
AGGCCTGAGTTCGTCCCGTCGAAGAGCGACCGATGACTTTCCTCAACGCCATCCGGCAGTGTTTGCGGGTCAACCGTGAAGCCGTGATTCATCGACACAATCTCAACCTTGCCGGTCTCGAGGTCCACAACGGGATGATTCGCGCCGTGGTGTCCTTGGGCCATTTTCGTGGTTTGAGCGCCAAGGGCGAGGGCCAGCAATTGGTGGCCGAGGCAGATGCCAAGAAGGGGAATGCCGCTGTCTGCAAGCGCGCGAACCGTGTCTCCAACGCGTCTTGCTGTTGCCGCCGGATCTCCGGGGCCGTTGGACAAGACAACACCATCGGGCTGAAGCGCACGAATGTCTTCCATGGACGTGCCGCTCGGGACCACGGTGGCCCGCGCACCGACATCTGCGAGATTTCGCAGGATGTTCTTCTTCACGCCGAAATCGACGACAACCACATGGAATTCGCTGGTTTCCATAAGAGAAAAGCCGGACGCCAGCGTCCACAAGCGTTCTGAATGATCGTAAGTCGCGTCAGGGGATACGGTTTCAGCGAGATCAGCGTTCTCAAGGCCCGCCCAAGCCTGGGCTGTGCGAATGAGGGCGGTCGTATCGATTTCGCCCTCGGGGACGTTCGCTATGGCGACATGGGCCATCCCTGCTTCACGGATGCGGCGTGTCAGGGCCCGGGTGTCGACGCCCGACAGGGCGACGATGCCCTTGCGCTTGAGCCAGGCGTCGAAGTGGTCTTCTGCGCGAAAATTGGCCGGCGCGACGATGGGTTCGCGAAAAACGGCCCCGCGCGCAGCCTTCGCTGCGTTTTCGTTGCTCTCTTCGTGGTCGGCCGCATTTGCGCCAACAATGCCGACATGGGGAAATGTGAAGAGAACGACCTGCTCTGCATAAGATGGATCGGTGAGGATCTCCTGGTAGCCTGTAATCGCTGTATTGAAGCAGAGTTCTCCAACCGTGGTCCCGCGCGCGCCCGCACCGCGTCCAAGGAAGACTGTGCCGTCTGCGAAAGCGATTGCGCCTGTCGCAGAGGAATCCGCTTGATTCGAACGGGTCTTAGGCATAAGTGGCGACTCCTTCGCGACGGCCGCCAAGGGTTGATTAACCAGCAGCGGGCAAACCTCGCGGGAATAGATGGATGACGCAGAACGCGTCAAGCGTCATTCCACTGACTGGGTACTGACTCCGATGGCCTTTACACCTACTTTCGATACGATGACCTTCAAGGAACGCCTTGAAATCGCTTTGCGCGAAGCAGAAACGGCGGACCGCGACAGTGTGCGGTCTGCGACGCTGCGCCTCGTGCATTGCGCGATTAAAGACCGCGATGTGAGTGCGCGCAGCAATGGCGATTGCGATGGATGCCCCGATGCTGCGGCCCGGGATGTCCTGAAAACTATGGCCGCTCAGCGCGAGGTTTCTGCGCGCGAGTATGACGAGGCCGGGCGGATCAGCGATGCAGAGCGTGAGCGCGAGGAACTCGAAATCATACAGGAGTTCCTGCCCCAGCCCTTGCAGGGCGAAGCGCTTGAGGCTGCGGTCGATGCCGTTGTCCGCGATTTGGAAGCCAGCAAGCTTAAAGACGTCGGTCGGTGCATGGCGGAGCTTAAATCGCGTTATCCTGGCCGCATCCAAACCGGCAAGGCTGGCAAAGCGGTCAAAGCCGCGCTCGGCCAGTAGCGCTTTTCGGCATCGCGACCTAGGTTAACGCCATGAGCGGCGTGCGACTTCCCGATGGGTTTCTTGAAGAACTGAAAGACAGGGTGAAGCTGTCCGATGTGATTGGGCGCAAAACCAAGCTGAAGAAGCAGGGAAAGTCTTGGGTGGGCCTGTCACCGTTCACCAATGAAAAGACGCCGAGCTTCTACGTCCACGATGCAGAAGGCTACTATAAGTGTTTCTCATCGGGGCAGGGCGGGGACATCATCAAGTTTATTCAGGAGACCGAGCGGCTCGGTTTCATGGAGGCCGTTGAGAAGCTCGCCGACATGGCCGGCATGGCCATGCCGCAGGCTGCGCCGGAGGATCGAGAAGCCTATGACCGGCGCAAGCGACTTTTGGCCGTCAGCGAAGCGGCCTGCACGTTTTTCGAGGATCAGTTGCGGTCTTCAGAGGGGGCCGCAGCGCGATCTTATCTTGCCGGGCGCGGACTGGGGCCAGAAAGTTGGGGACGCTACCGGCTTGGCTATGCGCCCGATGACTGGCGCAAGACGATTGACCACCTCAAGGCGCACGGTTTTGCGCTGGATGAGATTGTCGAGGCGGGACTAGCCGTTCAGAAGGACGGCGGCGGAGACCCTTATGATCGCTTTCGTGGCCGGGTGATCTTTCCGATCGAGGACTCGCGCGGTGCTGTGATTGCGTTTGGTGGCCGCGCGCTCGAGCCCGATGCCAAGCCGAAATACCTCAATTCCTCTGATAGCCCGCTCTTTCATAAGTCGAAAGTGCTCTACCGATACAAGGCGGCGCGCGAGGCGCTTGGAGGTTCCGACGCGCCCGGCCTGATCGTATGCGAAGGCTACATGGATGTAATCGCCCTTTGCGAAGCGGGCATCGGATACGCTGTGGCGCCGCTCGGAACGGCTCTGACCGAAGACCAACTCGGACTCCTGTGGCGCGCTGCGCCTGAACCGGTTTTATGTTTTGACGGCGATGCTGCGGGGCTGCGGGCCGCCTATAGATCGATTGATCGCGCCTTACCTTTTCTCAGCCCCCAGAAGCAGCTGTTCTTCACTATGCTCCCGGAAGGTCTCGATCCTGACGACCTGATCCGCCAGCGCGGTAAGAGTGAGATGACCAAGCGCCTCAAGGACGCTGCGCCGCTTGTCGATATTCTCTGGGCGCGAGAGCGGGATTTAGAGCCCCTTGATACGCCTGAGCGACAGGCGGGCCTTGAGGCCCGACTGAATTCAGCGGCCAATGCGATTGAACATTCGGGCGTAAAGGCGGCTTACACTCAAGCATTGCGAAATCGCGCGCGTGATTATTTCTGGGCCTTGCGACGCGAGGGGCGCGGTACGCCGGCGAGAGGGCCTGGTCCGACAGGCGGACCCTTAAAGTCGGACTGCAATGCTGCCGGTCTCGGCAATATTCTGCAGGTGTTGGACAACCCCGGATTGCTCGATCTCGGACGAGAAGAACTTGCGCTTGCAAATTTCGCCGATCAGGACGTTAACGCCATCCGAGACGCCATTTTGGACCTGTCGGACTACGAATCAGAGGTTGACCAGACCAGTGTCCATCGCCATTTGGTAACGACTGGAAATACACGCGCTGCCCAATTGCTCACTTCGTTCACCCGAAAGCCACATATTGACCCAGATGGTCACAAGGCTCGGGAATGGCTCACCGCCCTTGAGCGCTTCGCAGCGGACGATGATTCCGGGGCCGCTGAGGCCGCTGTCGACGAGGGAGAGGCCGAGTGGGCCGACACCTGGCGACGGCTGCATCAGCGCACGGCAGAGCGACGGGCTTACAGGGCACGTTTGAACGAAGCGGCGGAGAAGTCGGATCAATCCTGATCGGCGGACGAATTTACAGGTCTGGACGCGGCGGGCGGTTCAGGCGTGGGAGACATTGAATGGCTAAAGCGGACACCAAAGAAGCCGAGACCGAACAACAGGACGGTCCTGTTCTAGATCTGACAGACAAGTCGGTGAAAAAATTCATCAGGGACGCGAAGGCCAAGGGCTACGTAACCCACGACGAATTGAATGAGGTGCTTCCGTCCGACCAGCTGTCCTCAGACCAGATCGAAGATACGATGGCCGCGCTGTCCGAAATGGGCATTTCGGTGGTGGAATCCGAAGAAGAGGCCGAGAAGTCGTCGGCGGTCGCTAAAACCACCGATTCCAAGGTCGTTGCGAAGAAGGGCAATGCTCGCGGCTCTGATCGCACGGATGATCCGGTGCGTATGTATCTGCGCGAGATGGGGACGGTCGAGCTTCTCTCCCGTGAAGGCGAAATCGCCATTGCCAAGCGTATTGAAGCGGGACGCGACGCGATGATCCGCGGTCTCTGCGAGAGTCCGCTGACCTTTGAAGCCATGATGGTGTGGCGCGACGAGCTGATGAATGAGCGCATCCTCCTGCGCGACCTGATCGATCTCGAGGCAACCTATGGCGCGGAAAATCCGCCGCCGGAGCCGGAAGAGAAGGACGAAGAAGACGAGACTGAAGCCTCTGAAGACGGCGAAAACGAAGACGATGACGAGGATGAAGACGAAGGCGCAGCGATGTCGATGTCTGCCATGGAGGCGGAGCTGCGCGAAGGCGTCCTCGAGAAGTTGGACGAAATTGCCGACAAGTTCACTCGCTATGGCAAGCTTCAGAAGAACCTCGTCAAGCGCCGCCTCGAGGGTAAGGCGCTGACGCCAAAGTCTCAGACAGAGTATGATGAGATTTCTGCGTCGATCGTCGATAATCTGAAGACAATGCACATCAACAATGCGCGGATCGAAGCGCTGGTTGAGCAACTTTACGCCATCAACAAGAAACTCATGGGTCTTGAAGGCAAGCTGATGCGCCTCGCCGATAGCCAAGGCGTGCCGCGCAAGGAATTTCTAGACAATTACTTTGGCCGTGAGCTCGACCCGAACTGGGCAGAAGACGTCGCTGAGCTGTCCAAGAAGTGGAAGAAGTTCGTTGATACCGAACGACCACAGATCGACTTGCTGCGTGAAGAGATCTCGGCAGTCTCGCAGGAAATTGGGGTGCCGATCGATGACTATCGGCGGATCGTTCAGACGGTCCAAAAGGGTGAGCGAGAGGCCCGAATTGCGAAGAAGGAAATGGTCGAGGCCAACCTCCGCCTTGTGATCTCTATCGCCAAAAAATACACCAATCGCGGGCTGCAATTCCTCGATCTCATTCAGGAAGGCAACATCGGCTTGATGAAGGCCGTCGACAAGTTCGAGTACCGCCGCGGCTACAAGTTCTCCACCTATGCAACATGGTGGATCCGCCAGGCCATCACCCGGTCGATCGCTGACCAGGCGCGGACAATCCGTATCCCTGTGCACATGATCGAGACGATCAACAAAATCGTGCGCACACAGCGTCAGATGCTCCATGAGATTGGCCGCGAGCCGACGCCTGAGGAGCTGGCTGAGAAGCTTGGCCTTCCGCTTGAGAAGATCCGCAAGGTTCTGAAGATCGCGAAGGAGCCGATTTCGTTGGAAACGCCTATTGGCGACGACGAGGATTCCAACCTCGGCGACTTTATCGAAGACAAGATGGCGCTTTTGCCCGTTGATGCTGCAATTCAGTCGAACCTGCGCGAAACGACGACGCGGGTTCTGTCCTCGCTTACCCCGCGCGAAGAGCGCGTCCTGCGCATGCGCTTCGGCATCGGCATGAATACCGACCATACACTTGAAGAGGTTGGACAGCAGTTCTCGGTCACACGGGAACGTATTCGTCAGATTGAGGCAAAGGCTCTTCGCAAGCTCAAGCATCCTTCGCGGAGCCGGAAACTCAGGAGCTTCCTGGACACCTAAAGCCGGGCGCTAGGCTGAATAAAACCCAACGAAACAAGGCACAGAATCCTTGTTCTGGCCCTGAGAGCAGCGTGAAGGAGTGGTGATATGGCGTGGTCAAACAGGCCCCGGAGGTCAACCATGCCGTCCCTTGCTGCTTTTGCATCCCTACTGGCCTTTTCTGGTGGATGGGCGCTGCCCGTCCATGCGTCGCTTCCTGGTGATGCCCCTATTTTGCTTGCGCAGGTCGAAGCGCCGATTGCCCCAGAGCGCGATACAGGTGCACCAGTGGACCGTGAGCCGCGCGGTGAAGTCCTGACCGAGCCGCCGGTTATTGAAGCGCCCATTGAGCGCGTTCAACCGTCGACAGGGCTATCCGAGGCCGACAAGGATGTGATCGTCGCCGAAGCGGCTGCGGCCATGGCCATGGTAAAGACGGCCACAGGTCGATTTGCGCAGATCGCTCCTGACTATTCGCTGACCACAGGCTCGTTTTCGCTGAGACGACCAGGTCGCATGCGGTTTGAGTATGATGATCCAACGCCTCTTCTTATCGTCTCCGATGGGGCAACGGTCGCGATAGAGGATCGAGATTTGGAAACCATCGATCGGGTTCCACTGGCGTCGACACCGCTTGGCATCGTGCTGGACGACCAACTCGACTTTGAGCGGGATGCCGAGGTGCTCGACGTCAAGCGCGCAGATGGCCTTGCCGCTGTCACGCTGCGGGATCGGTCCGGCGAAGCTGAAGGCAAAGTAACGCTCATCTTCGACGCCGAGACCTATGAACTTCTATCCTGGCGGGCAGAAGATGCTGGTGGTGGTTTGACGTCGGTCCAGTTGCAGGACGTTGAGACAAATGTTTCGCTCAATCCGCGGCTGTTCCGGCTTGAAGAGCCCGAAGCCGATCGCGATCGTCGCCGATAGGTGCGACTCTTTTGCGTCAGGCAAGAATGTAACGTTTAGTTTAGTTGAAAAATTTGAGCGGAGTGCCATTTTTATCACTCTAGGCCAGACGAGCATCGCAGCATCCCCCCCCGCTGCTCCCTCTTTCCTGGTCTCGACGCCGGATCCTTCCCCTCCCGGTGTGACGCCCTGCGTCTCGCGCGCCCGAACAATCCCCCCCGCGTTCGGGCGCGTTGACGCAAGGGTGATAAGCCGCCTAGACCCGGCAAATGCCAGCTCTGAAAATCGTTTCGTGGAATATAAACTCTGTTCGCCTGCGCGCGCCGAATGTTGGGGCGTTCATCGCGCAGGAAAATCCCGACATCGTCTGCTTGCAGGAAACAAAATGTAGGGATGGCGAGTTCCCGGTTCGCGCCTTTGAAGACGCTGGCCTGCCCCATCTCGCGCTCAACGGGCAGGGGGGCGGTCATCATGGCGTGGCAATTGCGTCGCGTTTGCCCATCGAATCTGTATCCGCACCAGACCTATGCAGAGAAGGCCACGCCCGGGTCGTTGCTGCGCGGATAGACGGCCTCGAGGTTCACAACATCTACTTGCCTGCGGGTGGAGATGAGCCCGACCCGGAAACCAATGACAAGTTTGCCCACAAGTTGGACTTTCTCGCCCGGCTCGGGCCGGCTTACGCGAAGCTGGATAAGCGGCCACGCGTTCTGGTTGGTGATCTAAACGTCGCGCCGCACGAGAATGACGTTTGGTCACACAAACAGCTGTTGAAAATTGTTTCTCACACGCCGGTGGAAACCGAAGCGCTGGAAACAGCGCGGCAACAGGCTGGGTTCAGCGATCTTGCGCGGGACTCCGTTCCCCACGGACAAAAGCTTTACACCTGGTGGAGCTATCGCGCCAAAGACTGGGCGGCCTCGAACCGTGGACGCAGGCTCGATCATATCTGGACCAATGCTGCGGCGCGCGCAGGGACTGACGCGTCCAGTTTCCGCATCCATCTCCGTTGGCGCGGTGGCTGGAAGCCGTCCGACCACGCGCCGATCAGCGCCGTTATTGGTGCGCCTTAGTCGGACAGGCTGACGACTCTCAGTCCGCCACCGATGGCATTGAAGGCGTCGAGCAGGTCGTCGGCATCGGCGGCGTCGAAAAATTTCCCTGCGTCAGACGCACAGTCTTCAAGGCGCGTCTTGAGATCTGTGTCGGTCACATCGAACGCGATTGTATAAAGCTCGATGTTTGCGTCTTTGACTTCATCGCAGGCGTCATCGGTCACTGTGTTGGCGGCGTCGACGTCCCAGTCTTCGTGCAAGCCATCACTGGAGCGTTGGGAACGCGTATTCGCCCCGTCAGACATCAGGATGAGCACGCGGCGACCGCCAGCGGCCTCGAACGCCGTTTCATCTGTGCCTTCGGAAAAAGGCTCCACCGACGAAAGGGCGCGCAGGCCCCACATCAGGCCAGTGGGAATGTAGGTATCGCCATCGGCCGAAAGCGCAGTAATGGCAGTGCTCAAATCAGTCTTTGAGCTGCTGAGCGGCGTAATGGCCTTGGGGCAGCCCCAGTTGCCAGGGGTCATCCGCGCTTCGATCACCTGGGCGTTGTAGAACCCGTCTTGCAGATTGAAGGGGTCGTGGCGCGACGCAACACAGCCATACCAGCGATGGGTTCGAGTGCTAGTTGTGCAAACTTCATCGTCTGCATCGGGGCCTGCGCCTGGCGTGCAGGACCATGAATGACATGTGGACGGTACGCCATCACGGGCGCACGCGCTGCTGACAAGTGTGCAATCGTCATCGTCTTCGTACGCGGAGCTCGGGATCGAGCAGTGGGTATGCGTTTCCGTCCACTCCGCCGGAACGTTGATCCACGCTTCGCCTGCGTTCGCTGTGCCGACATTCACATAGTGAGAGAATGGAACGATCCCGACCTTGCCCTGGTCCGATCCATCAGTGATGACTTTGTCCACAAAGGATTGCGCAGCCGTGCGCAGATCCGTGAGCTTGTCGCCCGTCATGGAGTAAGAGGTGTCGAGGACGAGCACGGCCTCGACTGGCTCACCATCTCCAAACCCTGCCTTCGCTGACGCGGAAATTTGCATCGTATCGAAGCCGATGATGCCTGATACTGTCGTATCAATCGTTCCGGAAATGCTGATACGGACGGCACCCGTTTCCGGATCCACAACAGGAGCGTCGAGACTGATTGCGGGGTTGGACTCGAAATTCTTATTGAACATGGCGAGTGCGACGGCCTCGATTTCGTCGTCGGTCGGTGAGCCCGTCGCCATGAAGCGCGCGGCTGAAACTGTAGCGGCGTCAACGGCGGTTCGCAGGTCGCGCGAATAGGTTTCCCGGCGATTGAAATCGATTGCCGCCAGCGCAAACACCATGATCGGGATGATGGCGAGCGCAAACATCATGGCGGCATTGCCGCGCTGATCGGTAGAAAGTCTCATCGGGTCGTTCCATTGGCCTCAATCCGAAGGGAAGCACATCCGGCTGAAAATGATCAGAATACGCGCCGTTTAGTTTGGAAGGGTCGAGAAAGGACTTCTTAGCGAATGGCTTCGCGACCACGTGTGATCCGAGCAACCATATCCGCGAAGTCCGCTGGAACGCCCGCATCCGTATCGGTCGGCAGACCCAGGCCCTGAAGAACTTTCTCAACTATAGGCTGTTTGTCTTTCCGGGAGGAAATCCGCCCCGTTGAACGAACGATTGCGACCGGCGTATCGCCGGCGACCAGCTCATGGACGAAGAACGTATAACGCTCGTCCCAGCCGATAAGGCGGGTCGTTACACTGACGTTCTTTGGGTCGTGAACGATGTCGAGAAGTTCGATGTCGCGTGCAGCGAGCAGGGGAGCCCACCCGTTCTTTCGCGACAAACCCATGACGCCCGTGCGTTCGAGGAAATCAACAATCCCAAGATCGGCAAACGAAGCAAAGCGCGTGGCTTCGATTGCACCGTATTGGTCAAGATCTGCCGAACCAATTCCAACATGGACCTTGCCTTGACCCGAGAGCGACAAACGGCGCTTCGCGCGCCACGCGGCCAAGAGTACGCGAAGCAGGCGAAAGAACAGATTCATCAGGCGGCGAGACGCTGTGGGGTGGCTGCGGCGAATGCGGCAGCAATTCTCGGGGCCAGCGCGGCGTTGTGTTCGACAATATGCGACACGGCCTCGAAAGCGAACGTTGAGCCGGAATGCCAGGTCCGATTGTCACCTTGCAGGTCGACCATGGTTCCCAGAAGTCCCTCCCGAACAGCTTGCGTTGTCCAGCGCGGGAAATACCGCCACGTCCGGTTCATGATGACGTTCGGGTTCTTGCCTTTGCGCTTGATGATATCGCTGCGAAGCAGCTCAGCGAGTTCAGGTTCGGTATAGCGCCCCGGAAGCTGGCCTGTGACGTAGAGGGGCCCAAGCTCAGGGTCCCTTGCTTCCAGGCGCGCGCCGACCATCTGTCCGAGCTCTGCGCCGGGGCGAACCGTCTCGCTGTAGCCATCCACCTGATAGTCGGTGAACCAGTCATCCACCGTGACAAGACTGGTCGTGTAACCGCCCCATTCCACGCCTTCCATCACAATCTTTTCGTCATCGGACAGGGTACAAAGCGACGCAAATGTATCCAGCGGGATCGTGTTGATCAGGTACTGGGCCGTATGGACGCCTTTGGCGGTTTGCAACGTAACCCCGTGAGGTGCGCGGTCTATGCCGGTAACAGCGGCATTGGTGAACACATTGCCGACGTCATCGGCCACGCGGCGCCAGAACGGCTCCCACCCCGACTCCGGCATGTGCATCTGGTTGAAAAATCCGGAGAGAACGAGGCTAAGATTGCACCAGCGTTGCGCCTGAGCAGCAGTCGTTTCATCGAGAAACCCGTAGCCCATGACCGTCTGAATCCGGTGAAGGAACAGCTCCATCTTCGGCAGGTCGCGGGCGCGCAGCCATTCAAGAATGGTCATGGAAGCTTCAGCGCGAACCGCCGGATTTTGAGGATCTTCTTCGATCCGTTTCTGCAACTTGTCGGCTTCACGAAGGAACCTGAACATCTGAATGAGCGCATGCGGGCCGGCGCCGGTCTGGACATGGCGCCGGAAGCTCTGGCCGTCATACTTGGCAAGTCCGTTGCGTTTCAGGCCGATACCATAGTCACGCATCCAGTCTTTAACGCGTTTGTGCGCGCGCGTTGTGTAGCAAGTACCCATTTCGACCGGCGAGCGATAATCCATTACCGAGAAGGATTTGCCGCCCACGCGGCCCGCCGCCTCAAACACCGCAACGTCAGGAATTCCGGCCTCTTTTAGGAGTTTGGCCATGCTCAGGCCGCCGACACCGGCTCCAATGATTGCAACAGACCAGGAATTAGACATGGGCACAGCGCCTGCTTTGCCGTTGAGCGCAACGACGTCATCTGAAAGTCGAGAGCAAGTGTTCATAAAACCTTAACCCCCCGCCTTCTTGTGGGTTCCTTTTATCCAAAACAATGGTGTTCGCGCAGCTGTTGCTGCAGTTTTCAAGCACTCGCGCCAGTTAGGCGTGTATTCGCGACGGGTTGCGATCAGGGCGAGTAGGAACCATCCCATAGTCCCAGGCAAGAAACTGGGCTTTAACGACTTACGGAGCACTGGAGACAGACATGACCGATATCACACTTCACCGAGGTGACCTGCCGGCCGGGCTCAATCTGTCCGATGTCGTGGCCGTGGATACCGAAGCGATGGGTCTTAATCCCATGCGCGACGCCCTTTGCGTGGTCCAGCTCTCATCGGGGGATGGAACCGCCCATGTCGTCCAACTGGATCGCGATTTTGCGTGTCCAAACCTCAAATCCCTCTTGGGCGACCCGTCAGTGCTGAAGCTGTTTCACTTTGCGCGATTCGACGTTGCGATGATCAAGCATTGGCTGGGCGTTGATTGTACGCCGGTCTGGTGCACGAAGATCGCGTCCAAGCTCGTCCGCACCTACACCGACCAGCACGGGCTGAAGCATGTCGCGCGCGAAATTGCGGGGGCTGACCTCTCCAAGGCGCAGCAGAGTTCAGACTGGGGCGCTGAGGCGTTAACCGATGCGCAACTGGCATACGCCGCTTCAGATGTTTTGCACTTGCACGCGATAAAAGCGGGGCTTGAAGCCATGCTGGAAAGGGAAGGGCGAACTGAGCTTGCCCAGTCGTGTTTCGATTTCCTGCCAACCCGGGCCGCGCTCGATCTCGCAGGTTGGCCCGATACGGACATCTTCGCACACAGTTAGCCGGGTTTGCTGCCGCTGAATGAGCGCTTTTAGGCCATGGTTCATGGCCCAGGAGTGTTGTAGTACATTGTAATTATCCGCTCCTCTCGCGTCAGGACGTCCATGCACGCCCCACTCGACCCGCCGCATGCCCGTGATCTTTGGGCACCGCGCCGCCAGCTGACGCTGGAGCAGGCCCGCAAGCGATCTGACCTGATCAAATTGCTCCGAATGGTATTCACGGCTTGCGCGGCGATTTCGATCGGCGTCCTTGTTGGACAGCTGACAGCCTCCACGCTCTACTCCGCAAACGCTCCGCAGGAAGCGTATGAGGCCAATGAAGTCGTCACGATGAAAAATCCGCGCTTTACGGGCCGGGATGCGGCCGGTGAGGCCTTTGTCATTACGGCCGAAAGCGCTGAGCGCTGGCGAGCAAACCCCGAATTGATCGATCTTGTTAACCCGACGCTGATTGACGAATTCGGGGGACGCGTGAGCGCACCGCTAGGGCTGTATGACCAGAGCGCGCAAGTGCTTGAACTCTACGAAGATGTTCGCATCGCTGATGCCTCGGGCTACGAATTTCAGACGTCCAGCGCGCGGATTCTTGTTGCCGAGGGGCGGGTAGAAGGCGTTGAGCCGTTGGCCGGTTCGGGCCCTCTTGGCGACATTCGATCGGACACTTATGAGATAAGAGAAGACGGCGAAGAGGTCGCGTTCAAAGGGAATGTGACCATGACCATCCTACCGGCTGCGCGCCCGCAGGATATCGAGCCGGAAGCCGAGGACACCGTTGATGCGGTGAGTGTAGAGGAACGCGAAGATGGTTAGATGCGCGATTGGTTTGGCTGCAATCACTTTGGTGCTAGCCGCACCGGCTCTTGCTCAAATCTCCCAGGAAGGCGGCCCGATACAGGTCAATTCTGACAACAGTCTTGTTCGGGAGAAGCAGCGCGAAGTTACCGTTAGCGGCAATGTCGATATCG
Source organism: Pseudomonadota bacterium (assembly GCA_039817025.1). Taxonomy (GTDB): domain Bacteria; phylum Pseudomonadota; class Alphaproteobacteria; order Caulobacterales; family Hyphomonadaceae; genus JANQQC01. The sequence continues at coordinate 12,608 of JBCBWQ010000050.1, forward strand.
TTCAGGGCGATGCGCGGCTGCGCGCAAACACAGTGACGCTGAATTACACCGGGTCCGACGGCGCGACACGGTCTACTGGGCTGACGGGTGGCTTTGGTGACATCTCGTCCATGCGTGCCGATGGCGATGTTTTCTACGTCACACCTGAACTGAAAGTTCGGGGCGATACGGGTGTCTACCTCGCGTCGACCGATACAATCACCCTGACCGGGAATGTCATCTTGTCCCGCGGCGAAGACGTGGCCCGAGGCTGTGAGATGGAGATGCGTGTGTCCGAGGGACGCTCGCAGTTGAAAGGCTGTGACGGGCGCGTCCAGATGGTGATTTTCCCCAGCGAACAGGACAATGCAGACGACGAGACTGCAGAAGAAAGCTGAATTTAAACGCGCAGGGTAAAACGATTTTAAGCGTGTGCGGTTAGAGCTTCGGCCTGAGGGGCCGGCTGTTCAGGCCGGACCAGGGAGCTGAATACATATGACCGACGCCGACGAAGGCCTTACCGTCCATGCCCTCGCCAAGTCATTTGGCAAGCGGCAAGTCGTAAGGGAGGTTTCGGTCTCCCTGCAACGCGGTGAGACAGTGGGTCTGCTTGGCCCGAACGGTGCGGGCAAAACGACCTGCTTTTACATGATCATGGGCCTGATCGGAGCGGATGCCGGAGAAATTCGCATCGACGGTGAAGATGTCACGGCGCTGCCCATGTATCAGCGCGCCCGTCTCGGCCTTGGCTACCTGCCGCAGGAAGCGTCGATCTTCCGCGGTATGACCGTCGAAGAGAATGTGATGGCTGTTGTGGAGTTGGTCGAACGCGACCGGTCTGCGCGTCAGGCTCAGGTGAATGGCTTGCTTGGCGAGCTTCACATTGAACACCTGCGCGACCAGCCGGCCACGTCGCTGTCAGGTGGTGAACGTCGGCGCGTTGAAATCGCGCGGGCGCTGGCCTCGCGGCCGTCCTTCATGCTTCTGGATGAGCCGTTTACGGGCATCGACCCATTGGCAATCTCAGACATCTCCGATCTCGTCCGCTATCTGAAACAACGCGGTCTCGGCGTGCTGATCACCGATCACCAAGTGCGCGAGACGCTGCAGATCGTCGACC
>JBCBWQ010000051.1:0-13580 GCA_039817025.1 Pseudomonadota bacterium
TCAGCGGTCCACGGTCCGATGCCCTTAACGGCAGTCAGCTCAGCGCGCGCCTCGTCCAGATCAGCCTTGCACACGCGGTCAAGATCGAGCGCACCGGTTTCGATGGCCGTTGCGATCGACATGAGGTGCCTGATCTTGGGTCGCGACAGGCCATGGGCGCGCAGCCGGTCCTCTGTACAAGCCAGAACTGCAGAATGCGTGATTTCACCGAGATCGTCACATACACGGCCCCAGATTGTTCCCGCTGCCGCTGTGGATATCTGCTGGTAGGCAATGGTCCGCGCAATGGACGCATAACAAGGCTCCGCGCTTCTCCAAATGGGCCGCCCGATGGCCTTATGGGCTTTCGCTAGCGCCGGATCGGCCTGCGACAGCGCCTCACAGGCCGCATCAAGCGCCCGCTGGCCCGGCGCGCTCATCCGCCCGCTCCAGGTGCCGTCAGAGACGGAATTTCAACGAGGGTCTGACCGAGATAGCGGACCTCGCCTTCCCGAATCGATAGCGGCAGGAATCCACCGTCGCGCGACGCGACGCCGAGCATCGACACAGCCGCACTGGCCTGCATGAACGTTTCTTGATCCATACCGCTGTCGAGCATCGCTGCGGTCAAGGCGTCACCGTCATCAAGGCGAATATCGACGCTGCCATTCAGCAGGCCAACGGAATCAATCGAGAGGTCGGCCTTTGCTCCAAATTTCAACGGCCCCCAATTGAGCAGCACCTGGGCGACATTGACCTCGCCCCCAGCCGCTATCCAGTCCGAAACACCGCCGCCGCGCTGAAGAACACTGAACACATCCTTGATTTCGAGCAGCAACCGACTTGGCTGCAGCGACTCGCCGAGAAACGGCGCATCGGGAGGCGCTTGCGGCAGGGTCAGAGCCTCCCATTGAAACACGATCTGTAAGGCATCCACATCATCTACGGGCGGGCGCATGTGAAGTTGGAGGCCCGTCGCCGCGTATGTTTCCCCTGAAGCCAGCGTCACTTCTGCGTCGTCAAGGTCGATGGAGAGGCGGCGCAGGCCAGCCTGAGTCCATGACACGCTTCCAACGGCCTTGGGACCAAGGGTCAGGCCCGTTTCCTCACCATTGAAAAGTGCGCGGTTAGCGCCTGGGGCACGCGCCATTACGTGCTGCCAGTTCCAAGGCTGCATGATCAGTTGCAGCTCTTCACCAGACCACCCGCCAATGCCGCGCGCGTCGCGGTAGTTCGGGTTCTCAAGGTGGAGTGCAAAGCGGAACGGGAATCCACCGAGCCTTTTTTCATCAAATTCAACGACCGCGCCGTTCAAGCGCTCTGTGGCGATCCATTCATCGATACCCTTTTCAAGCTCGCCCCGCATGTAAAACCAAAACGCCGTGTAGGCCGCCAGCAGCACGCTAACCGCGATAAACATGAAGATGGCAAAGCCACGAGGCCCGCCCCCGTTTCGTGTCGCGGGTTGCCGATCACTCATGCGGTCTCCAATGCGTCGCGTGTTCGCCCTTGCGCAGCGAGGCCTTCTTCAAGCAGTGCGTTCGATGCCTGCTCAAGGTTGGCTTCCAACGTCCTCATTAAGGTCTTGCGATTCTCGCCCTGCGGAATGGCCGGCAGCGCCTCGTAGATGACCCGTCCGGGCGTCCGGACAAAGCCGCGCGCGGGCCAACACAGTCCGGAATTCGTCGCTATAGGCAGGCATGTGACATCGAGGTCCCGATAAAGAGCAGACACGCCAGCAGCCTTGTAGTCTGGCGGCGCGCCTGGGGCTTGCCGCGTTCCCTCTGGGAAAATCAGGACTTGCCGCCCTTTATCGGCGCGCACCTTCGCCGCGCGGACCATTTGTTTCAGCGTCTTTGCGAAGCCGCCCCGATCGATCGGAATCATTGAACATTTCAGGGCGTACCAGCCCAGGATCGGGTACCAAAGCAATTCGCGCTTCATGATGATCGCAGGGTCTCTCACCATCAGAAACGGCACAAATACGTCCCACATACATTGGTGCTTTCCTGCGATCAGCAGAGCGCCGTCCGGAATATGGTCAGCGCCGCGAATCTCTGTGCGAATCCCGCAAATTGCATCGAGTCCCCAACGTAGCAGGCGCGTATAGAACCGTATCCCGAACAACAGGGCACCGCGCGGCAGTAGCAGCGATGGCAGCCAGATCAGCCCCATCACAGCCATCAGCCCATACATCCAGATCACGAAAAGAGCAGAGCGGACAGCGTTCACAGGGCTTCCTTGAGGGTCCTCATCACGGTGATCCGCGTCGCCGTTCGCGCGGCAAACCCCGCGATGATCGGCGTCAGGATCAAGATCAGCATGTCATTCAGGTCCAATGTGAGATTTGGCAAGAGCCCACCGCGCCCGCCTCGGCTTCCCGCAAACACGATAATCGCCGCCGCAGCCCCCAACGCGGCGAGCGCCCCGATGGCCCCTGCCCGCAACCCAAGCACCCAGAACCGCCGCTCGAACAATTGGGAGATATACCGATCCCGCGCGCCCGAAAGGTGCAACACGTCGACAATATCCCGCCGAGCCAAAAGCGCAGCGTGGGTGGCGAAAGCAATCACGCCAACCGCCGTGGCCGCCAGCAGGAGCACCGCCGTCAGCGCCGCGGTCCGCACCACGCTGAGCGCACGCCTGACATCGCCGGCCCAATCGGCATGGGCATCGACGACGGCAGAGAACCCGCTCTCGGTGAGAATGCGTTCAAGGTCCGGGGCAAGGCCATCTCGGCTAGGCTGCGCTTCCACAGCAATCAGCAGCGGTAGAGGCAGTCCCGATGGCAGCCCGCCACGCCCAAAGGTTGGCTCAAGCAGCGCGCTTGTCTCATCTGCCGATAAGACCGTCGCGGAAATGACACCCGGCGTTGACTGGATGATCTTCTCGGCATCATCAGCGGCGCGCCGGTCGGCATCGCGCAAGCGAACCGTGAGTTCGCCCTCGACTTCAGCGGTCCAGCCTTCTGCGGCACCATAGGTTGCCTTCGCCGACAAGGCTGCAAGCGCGGCGAGAAAGCACAGCGCACACACCACGAAAAACAAGGCTGCCTCGCGGGCGTCATCAACGGGCAGAAGCGGAGTTTCCTTCATGCCCGCGCCCCGTATTCCACATCGCGGGCGATCATGCCGTGCTGCAGACGAAGGACGGGTGCCTCCATTTGCCGGATGAGTCCAAGATCGTGGGTTGCAAGCAGAACTGTTGTTCCAAGACGCTTGTTGAGCTCGGTAAACAGGCGCATCAGCCGGGCTCCCATTTCAGGATCAACGTTGCCGGTTGGCTCGTCAGCGATCAACAGGTCAGGCTTTGCAACGAGGGCGCGCGCAATCGCAACCCGCTGTTGCTCGCCTCCAGAAAGCGTGTTCGGGCGCGCCTGCATGCGCTGGCCAAGGCCCACCCAAGCGAGGAGTTCCTCGACATTATCCCTGTAGTCGCTTTCCTTTTGGCCAATGACCCTCAGAGGAAGCGCCGCGTTTTCATACGCCGTGAGGTGGCTGAGCAGCCGGAACTCCTGGAATACCACGCCTATACGCCGGCGCAGGGCCGCAAGCTGGTCGCGCGACTGGACCGACGTTCGCCGCCCAAACAGGCTGATTTCGCCTGCTGTCGGGGTCAGCGCGAGATAAATGAGCTTCAGCAGAGAAGTTTTGCCTGCGCCGGAGGGTCCGGTAAGGAAGGTGAAAGACCCAGGTTTCAGAACAATGTCGATGTCGCTAAGGACATCTTCCGTGCTATCGTAACGCAAGGACACACGCTCCAGCCGCACGGCAACGTCGTCGAAAGGGTCGAAAGAGGGATTGCTCATGCTCGCTCGCTCGATTGGCACCGCAAGGCGGCCAACCCTGTTTGACCGACTTTTCCCGCGAAACGCCGGAGAGGCCAAGTCATGATCCTCACGTGCCCTAATTGCGAGACGCAGTATTTCGCCGAAGACGATACAATCGGAGATAGCGGCCGCACGGTAAAATGCACAGCCTGCGACCATTCCTGGTTCGTCAGACCCGATGGCGCGGCACTTGACCCTGAAGAGGGCGGAGAGGTTGTCGAAGGCGCACACCAGAAATACCGCCAACAGGTTCGCGAGCGCCGCCGCCAACGCAGCCGGCTCGCCGCCCTTGCCTCCTGGCTGGTCACGGCGTCGATCTTTTTTGCCCTCGGCGCTGCCGCGATCGTGCTTCGCAACGATGTTGTGAGAATCTGGCCGCAGGCCGCGTCGGCGTACAAACTGGTTAGCCTTGATGTGAACCGGTTCGGGCTTGAGTTCGAAATGCGCAATGCCGAACGCACTTTTGACGGCACAACGCCAATCCTCACCGTTACCGGCGAAGTGCGCAACGTGTCCCGCACTGAAGTGCAGACGCCAAAGGTTCGCGTGAGCCTGCATGACGAGTTCAACCGCGAAGTCGGCGAAATGTTTGCCAATATCGCCCCGCGTCGACTAGAGGCCGGTGCGATCGGCGCATTTGAGACCCAACTCGAAAATCCGCCGGTCGAGTCGGTCTCCCTGACCCTGCAATTCGTCGATATTGGCGGCGGGAGGACACAGCCGCAGGCCGCTGGCGATGTCAGCCCTGAGTCTGGAACACCTCTCCCGGACACGCCGTTGGACGAACCGGAGATCGATGGCGAGGCTGCACCAGCAGCGCTTGAAGTCGATGGACCCGTCGAATGAGCGACACACCACACATTGAGGTCATCCTGTCCGAGGACGATCTGATGGCTAGGGTCAATGATCTTGCCGACCGGCTCGCGCCGCGGCTGGAAGGCGAGTGGACCGCGATCAATATCCTGATCGGGGCAACGCCGTTTACCTCTGATCTGATGAAGGCCCTGGCGCGCCGCGGGCGTCACCCAACGCTCGATGCCCTTTGGCTGGAAAGCTATCGGGACGCCAGGGAGAGTTCGGGGCGGGTCGTCGTTCGGGCCGACATTGCGAGACCGGTCACTGGGCGCGGCGTCGTCATCATCGACGATGTGTTCGACACCGGTCGAACGCTCGCTTTCGCAAAGGCGCATTTGCTCGCAAAGGGGGCAACAGAGGTTCTGACCTGCGCCCTGGCCCGCAAACCGTGGGCCCCAACCGGCGAAGAGGGCGTAGACCTTCACGCCTTTGATGCACCCGGGCGGTTCCTTGTCGGATACGGTATGGACGATGCAGGAAAGTATCGCGGGCTTCCCTATATCGGCGCGCTCGATTAGGTCGCCTTCATGTCTGATGATCTGACGCGCAACCAAACCTTCGATGTGCCGGATGGCTATGAGCCCCTGCCCTGGCATCGTGGTTTCGGTCGACAGGTTGGCCCCCTTTACCAGCGCCGCGCCAGCGATGGACGCATTGAAACGCGCGCTTTTCGTGTCGAGGAACACCATACGAACGGCATGATGAACGCCCATGGCGGCATGTTGATGACCTTTGCCGACATGGCTTGGGGCACGGCCGTCGAAACCAACGACGATACATGGTGGGTGACGATCCGGCTGGTTTGCGACTTTCTTTCCGGCGCAAAACATGGCGAATGGATTGAGGGAGCTGGGGAGGTTATCTCGGACATTGACGGCGTTCACACGGTCAAAGGCCGGATATGGTCCGGCGACAGAACGCTCATGACCGGAACAGGCGTCTTCAAAGTGATCGAACAAAGAGACCCCTCGGCCCAGAAACTTCGCTGAAGGGAAACGCTCCGACCGCCTCAAGGAGGGCTGATGACGGCCGGAGCGCGCCGGACAGTCAGACAGGCAACAGGAGGGCGAACCCTGGCCTGCCGCTCCTTCCCCATCCGGACATTATTCGGCAACCAATGCCGCATTCTGCGGCCTATCGCTTAGATCACTGGTCGCCGCTTCGGGCCCTGGGGTCATTTCCTCGGGCTCGACCTTGCCGCAGACGAGCGCGCCATCGGCATCCGAGAGGCAAAGATAGCCATCGTCGAACGCCCACGCCCCGACGGTCGCATCACGCTTGAACCGTCCGTCTGCTGAAAATATTGCTGCGCCGTCGCCCGGCACCAAATCCGGAACCGTCACTTCGCCGCGCAAGTCTGCAGGACGGCTGTCAGATGGCTCCTCGCCGGATACTGACAACGGCACAGCACCAACCAAAGCAATTGCGAGAACTGTTTGTCCGCCGCACCACATGTTCCGTCCCTCCGACGGCGTTCCTCAACGCCGTATCTCCACGAGACAGTCGGGCGGCGACGCTCCAGCGTCAACGGTTTTTCCGTACTCTGAACGGGTTTTAATCGTCGAGTGGTTACTCGGCGCGAAGCGGAGGCGCCGGATCGATCCGCAAAGAAACTGGCTCAATCAAAACAGGCTGCTCCGGCATCTCCTCTGGCGAAATTGCAGAGCTGTCACTGCACTGGATCTCGGCCAGAAGGTCTCGCGCTGTTTCCGCCACGCGCACATCAAACTCAGAATCCGGCTCCTCCAGGCGCGTCAGCAGCCCGCACGCCCTCGTCATGCTTTGATCTGTGCCGGAGAGCTGGGTGACAAGCGCAGGAAGCGCCCGCCGAGCAAGACCGCTATCATCGGGCTGGGCCGCGAGCACGACCATGGAGTCAATCGCTTCGTCAAATGCGCCAAGGGTCAGGTTCACGTCGACCATCATAGCGCGCGCAGCTGTTGCCTCCATCGCATCTGGGAATGCTGCCGCCACGGCGCGGAAATAGATTTTCGACCGCGGAACAGAGCCATCGCGATAAAACCGCATGGCGTCTGCGTAGAGGGTGTTGGGCGCAGTGTTACGCTGGAACCAGCCGATCGACAGAGCGGAGCTCCCATTCAAGACGGAAAAGGGATCAAAGGCGAGCTGGGCGTAGTCATTCATCCGCTGCTCGTCGAACCGCTCAATATTGGGGTCTTTCAGAGTCACACCCAAGACGCCAATGAAGTGCTCAAACCGTTTGTTTGCGGACGATTGTGTCGCGACGTAGTGGGTCCGGAAATCCCGTGGTTCACGGTCCTTCAAAAGCACCGCCGCATTGGCTCTCCCGACGACTTCGGTGACGTCCCGAACAGGCCGGCGCGGATCGGGCAAGGCTCCACCGAAAGCGCTTAGATCAGACAGCCTGAACCCTGCCGCTGCAGCGACATAGGACTCGATATCCATTCGCGAGATTTCCGCGTCAGGGTCGGCCGCGTCTGGACGCAAGAGATCGGCGAGGCCGCTCGCTTGGAGGGCGGCGATATTGTCGAAGAGATCCTCGCCCAGAGTCAGCTCAAGCTCACCGGCCCCGTTCGACAAAAGACCGTCACCCTCGCCTGCGGCTATGGCCGCAATGGAGTCCTCAAACAGCGCTTCACCATCTTCGAAGGCCTCGTCACCGAGCGTGCGATCAACAATGTCATCCACCTCCGCCATGGCGGCTGCGTGTTCTGTAAGCATCGCTTCCATGTCCCCCGAGCGACCGTCATCGAGAAGCGAGCCCACCGGAAACTCGGTGATGTAATCAAGCGCAACCGACGGCCCGTCTGCGTCCTGGACCATCGCCCAGACGTCTTCCTCGTGCTCCTTGATGAGGTTCCGCGCAAGATCAGCAGCAGGCGTGCCGTTCCAGGCGTCAGCAAAAACGGCAAGTGCCGCAAGATCCTTGGGATCGATCATCATGAAAGCGGACTGGGCTTCGTCAACGCGATTGTCCTCGCGGCCGAGCGCCCGCTCCATGGCAGCGATCCGCATCTCTTCGGGGAGAACGCCTGTAAACGCGAGAACGAAATACGTCACGGTCACCACGCTGAACAAATAGGCGACCGGGATCATCTTGCGCGTGAAAGCGGCCCTCGCTTCTTTCTGGCGCTGGCGCTTTTCTTCGGCGAGTTTCGCCGCCTGCCTCATTCCGCTCACGGTCTGCCCCTTCAGTTCGTCGGCGGCACCCTGACACCGATGCCTTGTCGCACCGTTAACCGGACCCGGCGTCAGGGCTTGGCGTCCACGCAGCCCCAGCGCACACTGCCAGCAGAGAAGGAGGGCTCCACATGACCCGCGCGCGCGACTCCATTGTGAAAGACCAACCGGCAGAAATGCCATCGGAAGCGGGTCCGCTTGCCGCCTATGGCGGCGACGCGCCTGACGCGCCAGACTGGTTTCGAAAGGCTGTCGCCCAGCCCTACGAATCAGACTTCGTAGACATGGACGGGACCAAGGTACGCTACCAACGCTGGGGCAAGCGGGGCGCACCCGGACTTCTACTCGTTCACGGCAATGGCGCCCATGCCCACTGGTGGGATTTCGTCGCGCCATACTTTGCCGAGCGCTACAATGTCGCCGCCCTCACATTCTCCGGGATGGGAGACTCCGGCTGGCGCGAGGCCTACACCATGTCGACCTTCTCCGCCGAACAAGTTGCCGTCGCCGAAGACGCAGGCCTGTTCGAGGCCGATGTGAAGCCAATCATCGTCGCACATTCCTTTGGAGGCTTCGTAACGCTGCTCACAGCAGCCGATCATGGCGAACGCTTCGAAGGCGTCGTCATCGTCGATAGCCCGGTCAATCCACCCGACCGGCCCCATCGTGGGCCGCCGCGAGGTGCCCGCGCAAATCGTGTTTATCCCGATCTGAAGAGCGCGCTAGGCCGGTTTCGTCTTGCTCCCCCACAACCGTGTGAAAACCATTATGCCATGGACTACATCGCGCGTTGGAGCCTGAAGAAAACAGGCGAAGGCGATGAACGCGGGTGGACTTGGAAGTTCGATCCACAAATCTGGACCCGATTCGATGCCGGACGGGAACCCTCCGACATGCTGCGCTCGGCCAAGTGTCGCATTGCGATCTTCCGCGGCGAAGACTCAACGCTCATGCCCGATGATGTTGGCGACTATATGCAGAGCCTTCTCGGGCACCAGGCACCGTTTATCTCGATCCCGCACGCCAACCACCACGTCATGTTGGATCAGCCACTGGCCTTTGTCGCCGCGCTCCGGACGCTGCTTGGCGAGTGGGACCACTCGACGCCGAACCGGTCCGTCTGAGCGTCAGGACTGGCGCACCGTGTCTCCGGCTCGCTGCCGTGTTGGTCGTGAGAACAGACGCTCAAGCAAGCCGTTTTCGCGGATCCAGTTCAGGTAAGCGACATAGTCCGGATCGGTCTTCAAATGGCGTTCTTCCGTGAGCGCGCGGGCGACATAAATCAGATTGACCAAACCGAGCAGGAGGCAGGCTCGAATGGCGTCGGATGTGCCTGCGGTCGACAGAAAGGGCATGTAAACCAACCACCAGGACAGATTCTTGGCAAAGTATGCGGGATGGCGAAAATAGCGGTACGGACCATTGGTGATGATCCCGCGATGGGTGAGGTTGGAGAAGCGCAAGCCGAAGATCACCGTCGCCCAAGCGTAAAGCGCCGTCAGCGCCGTAATGCTAAGCCCCCACACCCAGAGCATCACGTCATTCCCCGCCAGCCAGACCTCCCAACTCTGATGATGAGCGCGGTAATCCAGCGGACCACCCTCTCCCATGACCAAAAACGGAGCGTAGCAGGACAGGGCAGCAATCCAGGCCGTGAGATGCGGGTTGGTCGACCGAATATGGGTATTCAGTAGTCGGAGCGTCATTGTATACCCGACCACCGCAATCGTTACGTCGATGAGGTAGGCAAACCGAACGAGGAAGTTCGTCAGTGCAATCGGGTCAGTCAAGCGCCCCTCGATGGGCATCTCAACCATGAGCTTCACCATGGACGGCAGACCCGCCATGAGAAACGCGAGGAAGAACCCCTTGACGGTCCAGCCGAGCCAATAGTCTTTCAACATCGACCAGCGCACCGTATCCCACCGTCCGCACACGAATTGGCCCCAGTGCCAGAGACCGTCGCGATGCTCAGCCATACGGCGATCGACAAAGTAGACGTACGGGATCGACAAGGCGACGAGCAATGGCCCGAAGGTTCTGATGTAGTAGTAAAAAACCTCCATCTCGGCGCGCTCGTCATACCGCGCGAGGAAATAGACAAACAGGATCAGCGCCCAGGTCGACCAGAGGCCGATCAGTTTCGTGCGCGTTGACGTCTTCGCCTCATCGATTGACCGCACAGGCTCTCTTGAGAGCCCCGATGCCTGGTGGGATCGCTCTACAAGGACCGTCCACAGAAGCATGGGCAAAGCTGCGCCTGCAATCAGCGCAAGGGGGGCCTGCGCGGCATTCAGATCCCGGTCCATGATCCATAGATACGCGACCAGAACGCCAACGAGACCTACAAGCCCAGTTGCTGCGCTAACCGCTGACTGCGGTCGCTGGGGCTCATTTGCCATGGATGTCTCCGGTGCCATGGTACGCACCGTAAGCGGATGATCTTGAAGGAGCCTTAAGGCGCGTTGCCTTTCCAGTCGACAATCCAGTCGATTTGGTCTTCTTCAATCACCGTATCCTCGCACTTTGTCCGCCCCATGATGGAGTGTCCTTCGCGGTGGATACGGTCGCGGTCACCACAGACGAGATGGTGCCAGTCCGGGAGGTCTTGCCCTTCATGGATCAGTCGATAGGCACAGCTTCGGGGCATCCATTTGATCGTCTCGATCTTGTCCGGCGTCAGCTTGACGCAATCGGGCACTTTCTTCTTTCGGTTTGGATAGTCCGAGCACCGGCAGGTCTGCGCATCGAGAAGCCGACAGTGTAGCCGCGTGTAGGCGATTTCACCCGTATCCTCGTCTTCAAGCTTCAACAGGCAACATTTGGCGCACCCATCGCAGAGCGATTCCCACTCCTCGCGGGACATCTCCTTGAGGGACTTTGTCTTCCAGAAGGGCTGCGTCACTGGACAACATCCGCCCATTCCGGGTGCTTCTCGAGCGTCGCTTTCGCAAATGGACAAAGCGGGATGATCTTGAAACCTTCAGCGCGCGCGTCCTTCACCGCCGCTTCCACAAGCACCAGACCGACACCCCTGCCCCGCAAGGCGTCCGGCACACCGGTATGGTCGATTATGATCCTGTTGGTCCCGGCGCGGGAATACGTCATCTCCGCCCCATGGCCGTCAACGATGGCGACATAGCGCCCGCCAGACGCGCCATCTTCTCGTGAAACGTCAAAATCTGACATGTCTACGGTCCTCTGATTTCATCGCATAAAGCGTCGACATCGTCAGATACCACTGCGACCACTTTCGACGACCCGTACCAGGACCGGCTTCTGAAAATGGGCCCGCCCCAGCCATCCACATCATAGTCCAGGTCCCAGGCTCCATTTGTCCAGCCGCCGCTCGAAATTTCATCGGGAGGGTCGGCCGGCTCTGCCTTGTCCGGGGCCATGCCGATATTGAACCGAATCGGCAGCCCGCGATCCGCGCCCGGCTTGACGAAATAGACGCGCGGATCCTGCCGACCGATCCAATTCCTTGTTTGTGCGACGCCAGCCTCGCACAGTGCGGCAACCTCCTGGGTCGACAAGGGCTCCAGAGTCTGCGCCTTAACCCGCGCAGTACCAATTGCGCGAATCCACCGCGCGTTCTCGCGCTCAACACTCTGAACGGTGACATCCGCAAAGTTTTCCTGATCTAAGGCGATGAGTTCCGCCAAGTCATTCTTTGATGGTCCCGAACAGGCCATCAGCGAGACACCTAAGATCAGGCTGCACACCGCTTTCCACATGTCTCGCTTTTTACACGGGCATCCCAAGCTCTGCCAGAACACTCGGGATCTTCTTTTTTAATCCGAAGAATCCCTTCTTTGCATACGGCCAAAAGGCATCATCCCAGTCCCGTTTCAGGTATTTCAGCGCAATCCCCTCCTCTGCGAGGTCACCGCGCAGACGATCGAGCCTCGGTTTGACCCAGCCTGTTGGCGGAAATCCGGTTATCACCGTATCCACATTGAGTGACTTCACCCAATCAACAGCGCTGTTCGCAAACCCGTCTCCGGTATCAAGCCGAACCGCGGACGCACCATGAACCGCGGCGGCGCGATCCAGCGCGTCCGACATTGCGCCATCGATGAAGGTCCTCGCGCACCTGCCCGCACCATGTGGCGAACGATCATCGGCGAAGGTGACCCCTGCGACACCTTTCAGGGTCGCGCCCGCCGGGCGAAGCGTTTCAACGTTCATGTCCTCCTCGGTCAGGAGCAGCGCAACGTCACCATGCGGCCAAGCATCGCCGGGCAACAGCAGGCCAGGCGCAGGGTTACTTCCTTCAAGTGCGGGGGCCTCGCTGGACAGCCCTGCCGGCGAAAACCGCCCATCAGTACATTTGGAGATGTTCGACCGCCGGGCCAGATAGGTCTTCCCCGGCGTGTGCAGCCCTGCGACCCACCGCCAGGAACAGGTGTTTGACGCTGCATCCCCATCCATCAGGTGTTGCAGGAAAAAGTCTGCGCCAAGTTCCCATGGCAACCGGAGCGTAAAGATCCAAATGGACGCGAACCACATCCTGGCGTGATTGTGCAAGTAGCCGGTTTCAACCAGTTCTTGTGACCAGTCATCAAACCCTTCAATGCCAGTCCGGCCTTCGATGGCTTCGTCATAAGCCGTGCGCAGCCCCGCATTCTCGGCAAGCCGGTCCATCTCCCGGTCCCGTGCAGCGAGATACTCGGTCCAGACGCCGGGGCGGTGCTCTAGCCAGCCCTTGAAATAGGTTCGCCAGCACACTTCCTGAATGAATTTCTCAGCAGTCGACAGCGCAAACCTGTCCAGCGCAGCGCGCACAAGCTCCTCTTCCACCAGCGTTCGCGTCCGCACCCAGGGCGATAGCGCAGAAACGTTGGAGCGATTATTTGGGCCCAAATCGGAATTTCGCTGGCCAGCATACTTTGACCCCATAGCGCTTTGAAACGCTTCCATGCGGGAAAGGCCTGCCTGTCGGGTGGGCGTGAAATCAACGGTATCGAGTCCGGGAAACAAGTCATCCATAACGCGCAAGCTAGGACACTGTATCCGCTTTCAAGGGGCCCTCTGCCGCGCTAGGTGCCGCATATGCAACGCCTGCCGCCCCTGCCGGATCTGGAATGGCGCGATGACGGCGCGCCCGTCTCGCGCACGTCCGATGACGTTTATTTCTCTGCCGATGATGGACTCGCAGAGACGCGTACCGTTTTCCTGAACGGCTGCGGGCTTCCCGATGCGTGGGCGGGCCGCGAGCAGTTCACCGTGGCAGAACTCGGTTTCGGGACGGGCCTGAATTTTCTGGCGCTTTGGGAGTTATGGGCCGCAACACGCCCATCGCCGTCTGCGCGACTGAATTTTGTGAGCTTTGAAGGCTCGCCGCTCGACCGCGAGCAGGCACAGCGCGCGCTTGCCAAGTGGCCAGATCTCAAAGTGTTCGCCGAAAAGCTCATCGACCGATGGCCAGATCGTGCACGGGGTGTGCGGCAGATCGAGTGGCCGGATGCCGGGCTTACGCTAACCCTGCATATCGACGACATCTCGGTCGCCCTGCCTGAAGCGCGGTTTTCGGCGGACGCCTGGTTCCTCGACGGATTTTCACCTGCAAAGAACCCGGACATGTGGGATCCAGCGCTGTATCCGGGCCTCGCCGAACGATCCGCATCGCGGGCTCGCTTAGGAACTTATACCGTTGCCGGCCATGTGCGGCGCGGGCTGGCCGGGGCGGGGGCAGGGTCAAATAAATGGGTTTCGACACCATGACTCACCAATGCGCGCGCTGCGGTTGCGC
>JBCBWQ010000052.1:0-13540 GCA_039817025.1 Pseudomonadota bacterium
CAGGACTTTGGACGCTTTGTCTTCCATGGCAGCCCCTGTTTGTTTGCCTGTGCCGGACTGCGCCAGTGCCGAGGCCGCCAGGCTCTTGGCCGTCGCAGAGGCGTTCGGGTCACTGAGAGTTGCCGCTGCCTGAGAGGCCACTTTGCTTTAAGTACGTTTCGTATTCTTTCCCATGAGACTGCTCCGAAAATCGAATCTGTTCTAGTTTTGTTCATACCAGTCACCAGCCTGCGCCTATCGGAATCGTTACGCTTATTTCACTTATTTCGGTTATTTCTCTTGTAAGTGAGCGGCTCGAGGTGCATCTAGAGGCTAAAAGCAGGAGGGAAATCGTGGTCGATACAGCAGAAAAACCGGCTCAGAGCGGGCTGATGGAGCGTCCGCCGACCGCCGAGGAAATCAATAGCGCCGCGCATGCTGCGACGGCGATCGCGGTCACGATGGAGTTGGACGGCGGCTTGAAGGTGTCCGGAGAAAAAGGTGATCCTGTCAGCATCGCTCCGGCTGTTGGAAAGCTGATCATCGAACTGCTTGGTCACGTCAGCAATGGAAATATGGTGACGCTGGTTCCGGTTGGCACAATGCTCACGACCCAAGAGGCGGCAGACTTGCTGAATGTGTCCCGGCCCCACCTCACGAAACTCCTCAAGGAAGGACAGATCCGATTTGAAGAAGTCGGCAAGCATCGGCGCGTGCCATTGACGGCACTCATGCAGTACCGAGAGGAGAAAGCGCAGCGCCAGGAACAGGCGATGCGGGACTTGGCACGACTGGGTCAGGAATTCGATAAGGCATGAAATTTTGTGGCCAACCCCTTCGTGGTTGTCCTTGATGCCAACGTCCTGTTCCCGTTCCGCGTTCGCGACGTCTTGCTGACGTTTACACAGGAAGGGCTGTTCAGGGCGCGGGTGACGGACGAGATCCTTGACGAATGGACGCGCAACCTGATCAGGCTCAAACCGCATCTCGAGGAGAGCATTCGCAAGCAAGAAGCGGTGATCAGAAGCACGTTCGAAGAATGCTTCGTAACGGGCCACCAGCCTTTGATGGCAGGATTGAATCTGCCGGACCCAGATGACCGTCACGTGCTCGCGGCGGCGATCCGCTGCTCAGCCCAAGTCATCGTGACAGAAAATCATAAGGACTTTCCAAGCGGTGTTCTGGACGAGTATGGCGTTGAAACGCCTGGTGCGGATGACATGCTCGCCAACACATACGACCTGTTTCCTTCGGGTGGCGCTCGCGCGTTCCGCCGCGGCCGCAAAAGGTATGACAACCCAGCGATGTCCCCGTCGGAGTTTCTTCTCGATCTAACCCGACAAGGCCTGTCGAAACTGGCGGCTCAGGCCCGCGCTGACATCGAATACCTCTAGCAATGGCAGCGGGCGTCAGTAATTGACCCAGTCGGTGTAGTCCATGGCCCCTTCGTAGTCGCCATATTCCATCATGACGGCCCGACTGTAGAAAAACCAAAGCCCGCCAGACCCTCGGGTCGGGAGGCTCTGGCCATTCTCAGAGGTGAAGGACGCCGGCCAGGGCGTATGAGACCCATAGACCCGGACGATACAGTGGCAGTTCTGATTTTCATGATCGCATGATCGGACCGACCAGTCCCACTGACGAGGTTCATCCCGCGGTTCATAGGAGCGACCCCTCCACCAGAGAACGCGGGTCCGGCGCAGCCAGGAATACTCCGGTGTCGAGATATCCAACGCCGCGCTTCCGCCTGGACCTCCCAGAGCAACGGGAACGGCGGCGTAGGTGCAAACCCCGAATGGCGGCCTGCTCGGCCAAGGCGTGATCCGCCGGATCATCTCGGCATAGGCTGCTGAGCAAACAGCACTTGAGGGAAACCCGCCAGCCATGCAGAGCATGATGGCGCAGTCCATGTCGTAGGCGCGCGTGTCCTGCGCACCGAACGCTAACCCCGCAGCCACGGCCAGCGCACCTGTTCGAGCATGTCTCATATCGGCCTCCATTCAGTCTCTAGGCCAATTCTCGCTCTAATTACACGTTGCGCAATATTTCATATTGCAGAGTAATGGCTTTCTGCGGAATGCTGCCGATTGTAGAAGGGCTCCCAGTGGGGGAGCCCGGTGCCGATCGCAAGAGACCAGATTTTGATTACCATTGATGGGGTGAAAGACCTCATCGGGTCGGGAGTCGACTTCCGCTGTCGGTACGAGCTTGTCGAGTTCACGGACGATGGGAAGCCCCGCTATCAGTGTGTCTACCTCCGTGCAGGAGAGCCCGAGGCGATCCTGGTCTCGACACGGTTCGGCCCACATGGTCCGGAACCCCGCCTCTTCAACCTCTGGCCAGGCCTCTTCAAACATCACCGTGAATTCGGTGACGGCCGCGCTCTTTGCTTTGACCTCGACTACGCTATTGCCTTCGATGCTACTGGCGGAGGTGATGATCTTCGGTCGGGACGGCAGCGTCCGGACAACTGACGGCTGGACAATCCACCGCCAAGCCGACGAAGAGGCACCTCTGGGAGACGCTCGAAGCTTCGCGGCCACGCCGCAGAGCGACATTTTTGAGGCGATCAGACAGACCGCCACAAGGCACGAAGGCAACGAAGCGGTCAGGGCTATCGGTCTCGGTCCTGACGACTGGATGGCCTTGTTCTGCGCACTAATCGAAGCGGAAAGCGCCTACCGACCAACTGCCAGAAGCGCAAAGGGGGCTTACGGGTTGGGCCAACTTATGCCCGCGACAGCACGGGACCTCGGCGTAGACAGAGCCGATATCGCGCAAAACCTCGACGGATCGGCGCGGTATCTCCTGGCGCAACTTGCCGCCTTCGAAGACATCGACCTTGCACTTGCTGCCTACAACGCCGGACCTCAACGCGTTGAGGAATATGGCGGCGTGCCGCCATTCCCTGAGACACGAAATTACATCGCGCGCGTCCACCGTATTCGTGCGCGGCTCTCTAACACTCCGCTCCAAAACATGCTTGGGCGCGACCAAAGGCGCCCAGCCGTCGTACTGAGCCTCAAATAGGAAACAAGAAACGAGGGAAGCCCATGCGAAGACTGCCACCAGGATTTCTGCCTCCTGTGATCGGAGCCGTGCTGCTGTGGGCCACCCCTGCCCTCGCCCAGGACCTCTCGCCAATTCAGACCATGCTCGAAACGGTAGAGGCCGCTTTGACTGGTCCGATCGGGATCGCTGTCGCGACGCTTGCGGTCATCGGAACCGGCTTCATGTGCATGATGGGGCGGCTCAACTGGGGGTGGTTTGCCTCCGTTGTCATTGGGATCGTGCTGATCTTCTCGGCGGGCACCATCGTTGACGGGTTCACCTGATGGCCGAACGCTCTCCCCTTTTCCTTGGGCTCGCACGCCCGCCAAAGTATCTCGGTCTTCCGGTGGGTTACCTTGTGGTGCTGTCACTAGGCGTGGTCCTGCCGTTCATCTGGACGAAGTCGCTGGTCTTCTTCCTTATCGGGTTCCTCGCCTACCCCGTGCTTTGGTTTGTGGCCGACAAGGAGCCGCATTTCTTCGAGGTGCTGCGCGTTTCCTACGGGGCAGTGTGGGGAACGCGGAATCGATCCCTGCACGGGGGAGACAGCTATGGCGCTTGACGGTGTCGGATATGCAAAGCCAAGTGCGGCACTCTACGAGGTCAGCGGAGCGGCTCTGGCGCGTGAAAGCCATCTCGCCGAACACCTGCCTTTTGTCACCTTTGCCGGATCGAACATCATGGTTCTGCGCGAGGGCGATCTGATGGCAACCCTGCGCCTCGATGGTCTTGCGTCGTCTACAACACCAGATGCCGATCTCGATGCGATGAAACGCGCGGTTGCAGCCGTCATTGCTCAGACCGGAAACCTCTATGGCTTCTACGTGCATCGCATCTTTGTGCCGCAAGGCGTGGCTCTAACCCCCGTCGAAGGCGACGGCTTCGCGGCCGAAATCGATCGGCGGTGGCAGACGCATATCTCCGATCTCGCGCCCAAGAAATCGCAACTTTACCTGAGTATTCTCCGGCGTCCGGAAATCGGCGCACGGATCCCGCTGCTCAACGCGTTTGCCAAACGCACCTGGATGAAGGACCGTGCCGCCCGCGCACGGGAACTGAACGAAGTGACGGGGTTCTTTGAAACCGCCCTTGGCTTTGCCAAACCGGTGCGCCTTGACAAAAGTACTGGCGAATGGCTCGGGTTCCTGAACACATTATTGACTGGGCTATACGCGCCAATTGCCCAGCCAGCTGTGCCCCTGCCGCTCGCCTATGCGCTCGGCTCCTGCCGCGCGACATTCGATGGCGACACGGCGACCATTGCCTGCGCGACAACGGGTGCCACACGTTTTGGCGCGCTCTTCAGCATCAAGAGCTACCCTGCCCTCACCGATGTTTCTCTGTTTGACGGCCTCGACCTGCCCCTCGATGTCGTTCTGACCAACTCCTTTTCGCCGATCCCCACCAACATCATGGCGGAACGGATCCAGCGGATTGTCCGTCAAATGCGTGCCGCCGATGATGCCGCCGTATCCTTGCGCGATCAGCTGATGGAGGCAGCTGACGACCAGGAAGCCGGGCGGATCGCCTTTGGAGACCACCACCTGTCCGTCGCCGTCTACGCACCCGAAAAAGAGACGCTCGAACAGGCCGCTGCGGAGATCAAACGCCTCGGCCAGGAAATCATGGCCGTGATCGTGCAGGAAAACATGGCGCTCAAGGCGACCTACTTTGCACAAGCGCCCGGAAACTTCGGATATCGAGCACGAAAAACGCCCATCTCCACCACGAATTTCGCGGACTTCTCGGCGCTTCATGGCTGCGTCGAAGGCCGTTCAGACAAAAGCACGCCATGGGGGTCACGCCTGACAGTGTTCCCGACGACCGGCACATCTGCCTATGGCTTCAACTTTCATGAACCCGGATCTCCGGACCGAGAACCCACGGTCGGCCACACGCTTGTTTTGGGGCGGACGGGCAGCGGCAAAACCCTCACGACGGCGTTTCTGGCAACCCAAGCGCAACGGATTGGGGCCCGATTGTTCTTCTTTGACAAGGATCGGGGACTGGAGATGGCCGTTCGTGCGTTGGGTGGTCGCTACAATACGATCCTTGCGGGCATCCCCACCGGCCTCAACCCGCTCCAAACGGAAACCGACGAACGCGGCCGTGCCTGGCTCTCGGACTGGCTTGCAACACTGCTGGCCCATGCCGGAAAGCTATCGGGAGAGCAATCGCGTCACATCCAGAGCGCGGTGTTGCAAAATGCGCAAGCCGGGCCGTCTTTGCAGCGTTTCGTCTCGTTCCAGACCCTGTTCCAATCGCTTGACGATAAAGGTGAGCTACAGGCCCGGATTGGTGAATGGGCACCGGGTGGGCGATTTGGTTGGGTTTTTGACGAACCGTCAGATGGCGCGCCCCTCGATATGGCGGGCGACATTGTTGCGTTCGACATGACCGAGATCCTCGACATGTCGACCGAACGCATGGCCGTTTTGTCCTACATATTGCGGCGGATCGAACGACTGGTTGAGGATCGCCGCCCGACAGTGATCGTTCTCGACGAAGCCTGGAAGCTCCTGGACGATCCCTATTTTGCGGCCCGCCTCGAGAACTGGCTTGTGACACTCCGGAAGCTGAACTGCGTCGTCGTGATGATGACGCAGTACCCAAGCCAATTGCGAGAGGCCCGGGTCGGGAAAACGATCATCGAGACCGTGCCGACGCAAATCCTGTTCCCGAATGACCGGGCGACACCTGCCGACTACGAATTCCTGAAGGTCAACGAAAAGGAAGCTGCCCTGCTGACACGGTCCACCGCCGGGCAACGGATCGTTCTGGTCCGGTCCGCGGGCGACAGCGTCTTCATCGATGCCGATCTCTCCGCACTCGGTCCTCTGCTGCCAATTCTGGGGGGCGGACAGTCCGGCGAAGCGCGCCTTGGACGCGACTGGCGCACCACCCAAGACTTCTGGAGGATCGCATGCGATTAAGCCTCATCTGTCTCGCTGTTCTGCTTGCCGCCTGTGAGCGATATACGGACGCGACTTCGCCTTGCTTTGGCAATGACGGAAAGCCCACGGTCTCGCGGGCCAACCTGGACACTCTCTCGTTTGCGACAAACCTGTCGCAGGACTGCGTCTTCGAAGACATCGGAAGACCCCAATGAGGTTGGTCGCGGGGGTCTCCACTTTCCTGATCTGTGCCTCTCCTTCCGCCGAGGCGCAAGGCGTCCCGACACAAGACAATGCGGGGCTGGGACAGCTCTTCTCAATCCTCTCGCAATTGGGCGAAGACTTGGAGACACAGAAAGGTCAGCTGGGAACAGCCAGATCGCTGTCTTCTGTGCAAGCAGATCAGTTGCGCGTTTTGGAGGTAATGTCGGCCGCCCTTTCGGGACCAGGCCTCGATATCAGGGCCTTGGAAGGCAATGCCGACTTCCCAGTCGGAGACATCTATCCGGTCACCTCCAATCACCCGATGGACAGCAGGCTCTTTGGCGAAGGCCGCGAGACCATCGAGATGATGATCGTGCGCGTGGCGGGAGAGTACGCCGGCGCACCCGGTGTCCGCAGAGCTGGACTGTCCGCCACCCAATGGCGTTGCCTGTTTCAGGCGCTCATCAAACAGGAAAGCCGGTTCAGCGTGACTGCACAAAGCCCAGTCGGGGCCTATGGTCTTACACAGCTGATGCCCGGCACCGCGTCGGACATGGGCGTGGACCGCTACGATGTGATCGACAATCTGCGCGGCGGCGCACGCTACATCACCACGCAGCTCAACACCTTCGGGAATATTCCGCACGCGCTTGCGGCCTATAACGCCGGGCCGGGCCGGGTTCAGGAATATGGTGGTGTCCCACCGTTTGCAGAGACCCAAGGCTACGTCAGTAACATCTCCCGGTTCTACAACGAGTACCTGGCTGTTGTCGGTGGTGCCGATGCGCTCGGCACGCTGTCACCATCCGACATGGCTCTGGCAGAAAACAGCAGCATCTCGGAAGCTAGCATTTATTATGCGGCGGACAGCCATGCGACGACGCAACAGGTGATCAATCGGCTGGCCGCGATCATCCAGCAGATCGATGAAACGCCGGACCTAAAGCGCGCTTTCGAGCTCAACACTTACGCCAAGGCCGAGATCGGCCGCATCCTCAACCTTCGTGTTCGTCTGATGGCTGCCAACCGTCAGCGCGAGGCAGCGCATGGCCAACATCTGGCCGCTGACCGTCTTGCTGAACGCGACTTCATGCGCATGGGAGCAGTCAGATGAAAGGAAAGACGTTCGGAACCGCCTTGGCCACACTGATGGCCGTCACGCCTGCAGATCAAGCCAATGCCCAAGGTGTGCCAACCTTTGACAATTCGAACCTCCGACAGCTTGTTCTGCAGCTTGAACACATGGCTGAGGATCTGAACGTCCAGCTTCAGCACCTCGCGACCATGCGGGAGGAACTGGAAACCCAACTCAGCCAGCTTCTCAATCTCGAGGCGCAACTCGCATCACTGGTTGACGGCAATGAGCTGGGCCAGCTGTTTGCGACGGTCGAAGAATTCGAACGTGTGCGGGGTAAGTTGACCGCGCCATTGGCAACGGCGGAAGCCATATCGAGTGGTGATTTCCTGAGCGGTTTTCGCCCGGGCGCAGAGTTGGACGCCGCGGTTGAACGCGTTCTGTCGGGCAGCGGGTTCACACAAGAGCGCCTGACATCGCTCTCCACAAGCGAAGAGCCTGCCGACAATCGTATCGCGGTACAGGCCGGATCCAGTGCGATGCTCTCTGTCGCCGCTCAGGAAAGCCACAACGAAGCGGGCGAGAGCCTTGGTCGGCTGGAGTCCATGGTGGGCCTGATCGACGATCAAGACGGGTTGAAGGCGGCCGTCGATCTCAACACGCGCGTCACCGCAGAGCTCGGGATCATCCTGACGCAAATCTGGCGCCTGGAAGCGGCGGCCGGGGTCAACGGCGGTCAACTCGGTGTCGTGGATGCAGCCACGCTGGCCGAAGAACGAAGATTCCGCTCGATGGAGGTCCCGAAATGATCCGCCCCACCACAGCCCTCCTGTTTGCAATCCTGATCGCTGCTTCCTCAACAGGCTTGGGTGCACAAAGCTCTCAGGACGAGTTCGAGACGATGGCACAACCCACCGAAGACCAGATCGAGTGTAAAGCCCCGCGCCCACCGAAGGACCTTGCAGAGACCGCCTACATTCGCAACGGCTACCGCGCAATCCTACGCATTATCGCTACCGAGAAGTGGCGAGAAACAGGTAATTGTGACTGCCAAATCACTGAGTTTACTTGGGAGGATGTGATTGAACGCTCCACCGAGTTCGTCACTTCCGACAATCCTCGCCTGCCGTTCGACGTAGTCGATTTGGACAAACGAGCGACGACGTTTGAAGAGGCTCGTTCTGAGGCGTGCTCGGCAGACTGATGGGCATCATCAGTGATATACTGGAGCAAGTCGATGATGCCATCGACACGGTTTCGCAAGATGGATTTGTCTCATCTGCTGGCGCAATCGGTGATGTTCTTTCAATCGGCTCGGCGCTTCTACTAATCATAATCGGCATCAATGTCGTAATGCAGTTGAGGCCCATGACTTTCGGCAGTGGTTTCGCCTTCGGCACCAAGATTGCTCTTATAGGAATCTTTGCTCAGAGTTGGGATAACTTCCAAGTCGTCTACACCATTGTGACCGAGGTTCCGGAGAGCATCGGAGCCTCTATCCTCGCGCTCACGGACTCCGGAAACGAAGCTGGCGTGTACGAAAGCCTGGACGGCATGGTGAACCGGATCACGGCCTACGGAGACGCGATCGGTGACCGTGCGGGTTGGGTGTTCGGGGCTGTGCTAGGCGCGATCTTCTTTGTCCTCTCCGCCGTGTTCGCGGCAGTGACTGCCGGTATCATTGCCTATGCCCGGATCGTCTTCACACTAATGATCGTGATCGCACCGTTCATGATCCTGACGTCGCTCTTCAAGCCGACCCAGTCGCTGTTTGAGGCTTGGACCCGCGCCACAATCGGTTACGCCCTCATGCCCGTTGCGGCGGCGGGTGCCGCTGGCATTATCGTGGCCATAGCCGAGGCAATCGGGGATGCCTCTGCTGATCCCGACAATGTCGAAACCGTCAGCCTGATCCTCCCTTTTCTGGTCATCCTGCTCCTGTCCGCCGGCGTCATGGCCGCGGTTCCGTTTATTGCTTCGAACCTCACCGGCGTAATGGGGATCGCGTCGAACGCCATTGGATTGACAGGGCTGGCGCGCCGCGGCGTGGTCAATGCAGGCGAATACGGTGCAGGTGGTGCCGGACGTGTGCTCACCGGTCGGACACCCTATGAACTGCGTCGTGATGTCAGCGGGGTAGCCACAAAAAGCAATGAGCTTATCAGGCGCACACCAGCAGCCGCGCTCGCGCTCACCAAGTCATTTCGCAAGACATGACGCGTGCCGAGTTTGATCAGGACGCCTTCGAGGCAGACTTCATCTTCGGCCCACGAAGACGAGAGAGATTCGCCTATTTCGTGGCTGCAGCAGGTGTGATCGTGGGCGTTGTCGGATTCGTAGGCGCCGTATCGCTGTTCCCGTTGAAGACGGTCGAGACGTTCGTGGTCGTGGTAGACAAGGAAACGGGCGAGATGGACCGGGTTGCGGCCGTCGAGGCGCTCACGCTCGATGAAAGCGACGCCGTCATACAGGCCAACCTGGTCACCTACGTGGACGATCGCGAGACCTACGATCTGACGGACGGCGAGGAGCGGATCAACTCCGTTCTGCAGCGGTCAGATGAAGACGCCGCGCGGACCCTTCGGGATCTGTGGTCATCTACCAATCCTGACTACCCGATCTCGGTCTACGGCCGCGACGCGAAGATCGATGTGGTGATCCGGTCGGTCAATCAGGTCGAAGCCGGTGTTGCCCAGGTCCGCTTCACAAAGACCCTTCGGAAACCGCGCGACAACCGCACGGTGACGAGGCCCTATGTAGCCACACTCCGGTATGAGTTTCGGCCGGAGACCCGTCAGCGGCTTCAGCAAGTCTGGGCGAACCCGCTTGGCTTTGTCGTGACGTCGTACCGTGTCGATGCCGAAACCTTGGAGAATTGAACGATGGTGTTGCGTACCGCCCTGCCCTTTCTGCTGATCACACTGGCATCAGGCGAGGCGCTTGCCGAGGCGACACCGCAGGGAGGCCCCAAAGACATTCGTATCCGCTATGCGGTCTATGACGAGCAACAAGTCTTCCGGATTGAAACGGACCTTCGGCATTCGACCACGATTCAGTTTGGTCAGGGCGAGCGCTTCGAGGCCGTGATCGTGGGCGATACGGAGAGCTTTCAGGTCGATCCCATCCCGGAGCTCGGGAACGTTCTGACCATCAAACCGCACGTGCAAGGCGCGTCGACCAACATGAGCGTCATCACCAACCGTCGTAGCTACACATTCCATCTCCGAGAGGGATCCATCCCTGGGCGTACCGGCATGTTTTTCGAAGTGCGGTTTCGCTATCCGGAAGACGAGCGACGCGCGACGTTGGCCAGCGCCCAACCAAAGGGATTTCAGGCTCCGCGCAACTACAATTACAAGTTTGCGGGCGACGGAGATTTCCGCCCTGTCACCGTCTATGACGACGGTCGGTTCACCTATTTCACTTTCCCTGAGACCGGGCGCCAACCCGCGATCTTCAAAGCCGACAACCGAGGCCGCGAGAGGACGATCAATTGGACACAGAACGGAAATACGGTTCGCGTCTCTGGCGTCAATGAATTCTGGACACTGCGGTTGGGCGAGGATGCACTCTGCATATACCGCGACACCTCCACCATCTATGTGAGTAACTGACCGATGGCGGAGGATCCCAACCTTCAGGAACGCCTCGGCAAGTTCAACGACGAGAGCCGAAGGAAGTCACGTCTCCGGTTCGGTGTCACGGCGCTTGCGCTCGCTCTCAGCTTGGGCGGTGCGGGCGTCGCATATTTCCTTGCAACGGAATGGCAAACCGATCCCGACCGCCTTCAATCCTCCGACGTAGAGCCATTTCAAGATGATCGCCTCTCCAACGGCGGACGACTGGAGTTCCCTGCCGACGAGGCCGACCAACGGGTCAATGAGGCAATCATCGCTGTCGAAGAAGCGCTCGAAGTGCCTGCCCCTGCCACAAAAGAAATCGAATCAAGCGCGGAAGTCTTGGCCGAACTCGCGGAACTCCGCGAATCACTGGCTGCGGCGCAAGCGGAGCGGAACGCCGAGATCCAATCAGCTGTAAGTGACCTGCGTGATGCCTTCGCCGATCAGACGAGCGCGCTGGAAGCGGCAGTGGCAGAGCGCGATGAGAAGCTGGCCAACCTTGAGCGAGAAAACGAAACCCGCCTGAATTCTCTTCAGAGCCTTCTGGATGCGGAACGCGCGCAGCGCGAGGCGCTCGAAGCCGAGCTTGCCAATGATGCACTGATCCGGGACCAACAACTCCTTGAGGAAAGACGCAAGCAGGAGCAAGAGCAACAGCGTCGCGAGGCTGGGCGTCAAGCCGCCGAGCTTATGACGGCCCAAATCAGATCTCCCGCTGTTGTCTATTCTACGGGATCGATCGCTTCGCCCTCCAGCACGGGCGGACCGCCGAACGGATCAACCAACGCTGACCTTCCTCTGAATGAGAACGAGACATATCTCAGGGGCGCGGCGCGACCTGTCGAAGTGGACGAAGCCACGCAAATGGAGCGCCCAGAACGGACCCTCGCGCAAGGGTCGGTCATTCAGGCCGCGCTTCAGACGGCCATCAACAGCGATCTGCCGGGAAACGTCGTCGCTGTCGTCGCAGAGCCGGTCTATGCTTTTTCCGGGGATGCCATTCTCATCCCGCGTGGTTCACGTTTGTTTGGGCAGTATCGATCAGGCGTGGAGGTGAATCAGAAGCGGATACTCGTGCTCTGGACACGCATTCTCACGCCAGATGGAGCTTCCATGCAGATTGCATCGGTTGGTGGGGATCAGCTTGGACGATCAGGCTTGACCGGGCTTGTAGACACCAAGTTCGACGAGCGGTTTGGGGGTGCTGCGCTGATTTCGATCATCGGTGCCGCTCCCGCCGTCGCAGCGAATTCAACCGAGGACGAAGTCACCCGCGAGGTGCTGGAAGAAGTCGGAAACGACCTTGAGGATGCGACAAGTTCGGTCATTGCCGATCAGGTATCGATCTCCCCGACCATATATGTGGATCAAGGTGCGATGGTAACGGTCCTCGTCGACAGGGACGTCGTGGTATATTGAGCGACACGGCTTTGCCATCCTCGTATCTCGAACAGTATCTGGAGCCATACCGCGATCTGATCCTTGGCGAAGACGTTGTTGAACTGGCAATCAATCCCGATGGACTTGTCTGGGTTGAACGTCAGGGCGCAGAGGCAATGGAGCGCGTCGATCGCACGATCAACGACTCAGCCGCATCCAACCTTGCGGCGACACTGGTCGGGGATGCCCGCGCAAAAGTCTCAGAAAAATCGCCACTGGTCTCGGGAAAAATCGAGTACCGAGGCCGACCGCTACGCATTCAAGTGGTCGTCCCGCCCGCGGTCGAGAGTAGTGCTGCAATCTCTATCCGGCTGTTCGGCATCGGCGATCAGACGACCTTCGAGCCTCAATACCTCTTCGATGCGCCGGTTTCCCTTGATGAACGACGGCAATCAAGAGTTGCGGATATCCAGAAGCGTGCGGAAGTTGATCTACCTGACGCACTAGCGCTGCTCATTCGGCATCGGCTAAACCTTTTGATCAGTGGTGGAACGTCGACCGGCAAAACCACTTTCGCTCGGCATCTGCTAAAATCGGTCTCGAACGATGAGCGGCTGATCACGATCGAGGATGCCTTCGAGCTGTTTCCAACCCAACCGAACAAGGTTTGCCTTCTTGCGGAACGCATACCGACTTCTGAACGCTCAACAAACGCACTCTTGCAAGCCAGCCTTCGTATGCGGCCGGACCGAATTGTATTGGGGGAATTGCGAGGCTCTGAAGCGCTCACATATCTCGAAGCGATCAATACTGGCCACGGAGGGTCAGTCACTACGATTCACGCGGAAACCGCTGAACTGGCCATTGACCGCCTGGCCATCATGGTTCTGCAAGCCGGAACACCGCTGACATTTGCCGAAGTCCAAACCTTTGTCCGCAAGTCTATAGATGTGATCGTTCAACTCGGCCGATCGCAAGGCCGGCGAGGCGTGTCCGAAGTATTGGTGGTTGGACGAGACTGACTCGGCCCAAAGCAATCACACGATCCTACCTCACGATGCAGCGGCTCAACCGAACCGGGCCAACATTGACTGCGAAGAGAAGCGTGACCCGGATGAGAGACAATGATCCCAAAAACACGGGAACAAAACGATGAAATGAACTTGACCCAAGCGCCCGATTAGAGAAGCGCCAATTCGCTGCGATTGCTCCAGGGTCTGCTTCACAAGTCTCGTGTCAGATGCCCTTAACGGCATTTCCGATAATTGCCTTGGGTCGATGTATGGCAAGTTGCCTACGCGCTTCGTCATGACGCCCCAATCGTAGCAAGACACCGA
>JBCBWQ010000053.1:0-13235 GCA_039817025.1 Pseudomonadota bacterium
AGCGCACCTCGGCGAGGCGATCCGGTTTCGCACAATTACGCTGACCGCCGGGGATCCGCGCGAAGGGCAGGAAGGCCCCTGGCTCGCGCTGCACGATTGGCTGGAAGAGACCTATCCCGCAGCGCACGCGGCGATGTCCAAGGAAATCATCCCCGGTGGATATACGCTATTGTATACTTGGACGGGCTCTGAACCACAGCGCCCGCCACTGCTCCTGATGGCTCATCAGGATGTTGTGCCGGTCAATATCGGCACAGAGGATGATTGGACAGCGCCGCCCTTCGCCGGTGAGATCGTGGACGGCTATGTCTATGGTCGCGGCACCATCGACGATAAGGGCGGGCTCGTCGCCATCATGGAAGCAATGGAAGCACTCGCCACGGATGGCTACTGGCCGAAACGGACTGTCCACATTCTGTTCGGCCACGACGAAGAAGTCTCCGGGTCTGGCGCGGAGGCCGGCGTCGCCGTGCTCGACAGCCGCGGTGTGTCTCCTGTCATGGCGCTCGACGAAGGCTTCATGGTTGTTGACCCCTCGCCGCTAACCGATGCCGCGATGGGATTCATCGGTGTTGCTGAAAAGGGCTACCTCACAGTGTCTCTGACCGCCGTTGCGGAAGGCGGGCATTCATCGACCCCGCCACGCGACTCCGCTGCGGTCCGCCTGTCCCGCGCCCTCGTCGCGCTTGATGACAACCAGATGCCGTCGGATTTCAGCAAGCCGCCGATCTCTGATCTCTTTCGCGCTGCGGCCCCCGACATGCCATTCATGAGCCGCATGGCCCTGGCGAACATGTGGCTCTTCGGACCCACGGTGGAAGCGCAAATGGCGGCAATACCCGCAGCAAATGCGATGATTCGAACGACGACTGCGCCAACAATGCTGACCGGCTCAGCCAAGGAAAACGTTCTCGCCCAGCGCGCGCAGGCAATCGTGAACTTCAGAATTCATCCGAATGACACCGAAGAGGCTGTTATGGAGCATGTGCGCAGTGTGACATCCGGCATCGAAGGCATCGAGATCGATATGGGCACAAGCGGAATACGCGGGGCAGGTGCGAGTCCGGTGTCGCCTACGGACAACTCAGCCTATGCGGTCCTCGCCAGCGTCTCAGCTGCAATCAGTGACGATGCCCCCGTAGCGCCTGGGCTCGTTCTGGGGGCCACCGATGGACGTTATGCGACCGCAATCACCGACAGTGTTTACCGCTTCACCCCAGCCGTTATGAGCCCCGAAGATCTCACTGGGTTTCACGGCACCAATGAGCGCATTTCGGTGGAGAATATGGGACGGATGGCGCGCGGTTATGCGACGATTGTCATGGCTATGGATGAAGCGCCCGATTGAACACCATCAGATGACTCTCAGCCAGAGCGCGGCGGCATCGTCGCGTGCCTTGATCCGGTCTGACGTGTCGGTATCGCTGCGTTCCTTGTCGCGGAGCGCCCGGATTGCACCATCAAGTCCGTCGCTTCTTATGCGTGCGAGCAGGCTTTCGGGCGTGTCCATGCCGTAGGGCGTAACCAGCCTGTAAAACCCGTCTGTCATCAGCAGGATTTCGTCTCCCGCCGACGTGGTCATCTGGCTTTCATGGATCTCAGCTGCGGCGGCCGGGTTCAACCCGAAGATCCAGCGACCCTTAGTGTTCTGCATGGCCCGTTGGCGCTGCAGCTCGGCTTTCTTGTCTTCAGCAGACAGGGCGTTCAGCGCCCGCGCCGAGGCGATCTCGTTTTCTGCCTTGTCGGGTGCGCCGATTATGGAAACATGGCCTGCGCGATCATGCAGTGCGATACAATCGCCAAGCCACCACGCCGATGCTTCACCCGGGCCGTTCCAGTGCAACCAGATGCCCGCAGCTATGGGCGATGCTGAGAGCGGCAGATGATCGAGCGGAACTTTGGAGTCTCGCGCCGCCTTGGCCCGCATCGCCTCGAATGCTGCCCGCCAATAGTCGCGCGGTCGCAGGTTTCCAGGCGGGTGTGCGACGAGCCAGGCGCTGAGCGCTTCGGAAAACCAGGCCGCCCCACTCTCTGCGCCTGGGAAAGGTCTCAGATCAGTAACGTCTGTTGCGCCATCGAAGATCCACGCCGTTCCGGCGCTCGGATCCGATCCATAGCGATCATCTCCGGTCCGGCCAGCCTTTCCGGGATCGTTGACTGCGCCCAGAACCTCAAACGCTGTCATCTATGCCCCCCAATTTTGCGCTTTACCCAGCCAGACGTTCCATCTCGGCGTCCGACAATTCGGAATTGTCGTAGACATTCTGCACGTCGTCCAGTTCATCGAGGACATCAAGCAGCTTCATCAGCGTATCTGCTGCATCCCCTTCCACCGGAACGGTGTTTTCGGGCTTCCAGATGAGCTTGGTGGACTTGGCTTCCACGTCGCCAAACTTGCCCTCCAGCGCCGACGCGACATCCATCAGGTCCTCGCGCTCGGTGTAGATGTAATGGGCGTCCTCATCGCTCTCCACATCCGATGCGCCTGCCTCAATGGCTGCTTCCATGACGGCCATCTCATCGCCAGCCTCTGCCGGATAGACGATTTCGCCGACATTCCCGAAGCCGAAAGACACAGAGCCGGTCTCGCCGAGATTGCCGCCGTTCTTGGAGAAAGCGGTGCGGATCTCAGACGCTGCGCGATTGCGATTATCGGTTGAGGCTTCGACGATGATACCGACACCGCCGGGGCCAAAGCCTTCATAGCGAATGTCTTCATAGGCTTCGCCGCCGCCGCCCTGACCTTTGTCGATGGCGCGCTGAATGTTGTCCTTCGGCACCGACGCAGCTTTCGCGTTGGCCACGGCAAGGCGCAGGCGCGGATTCATGTTCGGGTCGGGGCCGCCCATTTTCGAGGCGATGGTGATCTCTTTGGACAGCCGCGCGAACAGCACGGCGCGCTTCTTGTCCTGCGCGCCTTTGCGGTGCTGGATGTTTGCCCATTTACTATGGCCGGCCATGGCGGACCCCGTGTCTTGTTATGCCAAGTGTGATCGCCGGATGTAGCCGATGCAGAACGGCGAGGGAAGGCGAAGGCTGATCAAACGGTTTCGGCGGCGGCGACGGACGTCGCACCAATCCGACCCCCGATCTTTACCGGCCCGATGGAGCGGGCCAGCCCCGTTGCATCATCGGTCTCGACAATAACGCCGCAGAGCGTGCCCTCGCCGTCGGCGGGCTCGTTGCGCCCCGCGGGAAGGCGCGTTGTGAAGCGTGCCAGCGATATCTCCGCTTTCATGCCGACCACAGAGAGATAGTCGCCGCACATGCCAGCATCGGTCTGGTAGGCCGTCCCGCCCGGCAGGACCTGGGCATCGGCGGTCGGCACGTGCGTGTGGGTTCCGACGACGAGGCTTGCCCGTCCGTCGCAGAAATGTCCCATCGCCATCTTTTCAGACGTGGCCTCGGCATGGACATCGACAATGATCGCATCCGCCGCAAGCCCAATAGGCATCGCTTCCAATTCGCGCTCAACAGCCTGGAATGGATCGTCCAGCGCGTCCATGAACACACGGCCCATGACAGAGATGACCCCAACGCGCCGCCCGTCAGGTAGAATGTAGAGATGCGCGCCGCGCCCGGGCGCATTGATGCCGATCGGGTAATTCGAGACACGCAGCATCCGGTCTTCGCGCTGGATGTAGGTCAATGCCTCGCGTTGGTCCCAGGCGTGGTTGCCAAGGGTCAGGCAGTCTGCGCCTGCCGCAAAAAGCGATTCGGCGATTTTCTCTGTGACGCCGAAGCCGCCAGCGGCGTTCTCAGCATTGACCACGACAAAGTCGAGTTCAGCCTCGGCCTTCAGGCCCGGCAAGTGCGCCTCGACAGCGCGCCGTCCGGCCTTTCCGACCACGTCTCCAAAAAATCCTAGTTTCATGGGCCTGATATGCGGGTGAATGCCACAAAAGAAAAGCGCGCCCGCTCTGAAGAGGGGCGCGCCTTTTGAAGCAGTTGGCGTGTGCCGCTTACTCGTTACTTGCCGAAAAGCCGAGTGAGTCTTTCGTCAGCGACGAAGGATCACCGCTCTCGATCAGCGCGCCGATGTTGAGGGGTGTTTCCGGCGCGACCTTCAGCGTCAGCGTACCCGGTTCTGACAGGAACGAAGAAATCGCGCCCGCAAACTCGGTGGCGAGCGCCCCGTCAATACCCGCGCCCGCAGCCATCATCGGGGCCATGGACGTCATCATAACGGCTTGGTTGCGCAGCTGTGCAGGATCCTCACCAGACTGCGCCGCAGCGAGGTTGAACATCCGGTCCACAAAGCTGTTGTCGTCGAACTGCAGCTCGAAATTGTGGACCACGAGGCTGCTGAACGCGCCCATCATCGCGGTTGGATCGCCGTTCTCCAGCGCGGCAGGATCGGCCATCAGGTCACCGAGCGAGGCCGAATAGGCTTTGTAGCCTTCGATCTTGCCGCCTGTGTTCAGCGTGAACCCGTCAGCGAGGCCGAAATAGTTTTCGCCGGCTTCATAGGTCAGGATATCGGTTTCGGGATCATAAGTGCTTGCGCCGGCAGCGTTGAGTTCGATGGTCTCATAGCCAATCATGCCCAGCGCGCCGGCCAGTTCGGAGCCGGCTTCGCCGCCTTCCGGGTCGGCAGACAGCGTCATGGTCATAGGCTCAAGCGACAGCCGCGTTGGCTCACCTGCATCGTTGCGGGCAACGACGTAGTTCATGGACGGAAGCGCGAAATCCGCACCCGCAATGTCGAAGGTAAAGTTCGAAAGGGACATGCTATCGAAGCCCGGATCGATCGGATTGTCGTACAGGGCTGCAGACAGCGCCGTCGCCATTGCTTCCTCATCGTCGACATTGTCACGGACCGCTTCCAGTAGCTTCAGGTCCGCTCCGGCAATGGTGAGATTATCGAGGTTCATCTTGGCCGTTTGGCCATCAGCCCCGTCGACAATATCAAGCTTCATGCCTTCGAGGACAGCAGAGCCGACATTTTCATCCGGCTGCGCGCCCAAATTGACGGTTTCGATACCAAATGTGCCGGACGTGCCATCTTCGTCGCTTATGGTGGCCAGCAGCGTGTCCAGCGCGAGGCCCTCGAACGAGAGGCCTTCGGCGTCTGGAACGGCTTCATGGTCGCCGCCGCCGAGAACCTTGGCGATATAGCCCGCCGTTGCCGGCGACGGGTTTACGAGGGACAAACCCTTGATTGTCGTAACCGTATCGCCCTCGCCTTCGGACGGCGGGATCGTGATGTCGGCAAGCTTCATCAGGCCAAAGCTTGCTTCCCCTGACTCGGTCGTCTCCAGCCCTTCCAGCGTCAGCGTGCCTGCCGTCACCGAAGGCTGATCGCCGTCTTCGATTTCGATCGAAACATCTGTGAAAGTCGCCGTCGCGCCATTCACCGACTTGTTTGCAAAGGTCACTATGCCCGTACCGGACGTGTCGAGATTCATCGCCGTAAGGGCCGCAGCAGCCTCTGAGGCATCCCCGCCACGCGGCGTCAGCGAGGCAACATCGATGATTTCGCGCTTTGCCGCTTCTGCAGCCTGTTCGATGGCGGCTTCACCGTCGCCACCATTACCACCGCATGCGGCCAGGAGGGCGGCTGCAGCCGCGCCGAACATCAACTTCTTCATAAAGGAAACTCCCCATAGTCTGGCGTTGCCGTAGTATCGCCAAAGATTCTGTGACGTTGGATAGCATGAAAAACGATAAAGGCCAGAAAATGACCGTGTCCGCCCCCGATGGCCGGCCGGTCGCTGTACGTCTGGAAGTCAACCCGCGTGCGCGCCGCCTGATTCTCCGCCTCGATGAGTCAACCCGGGAAGCCGTTGCGATTGCCCCGAACCAGCGCCAGCTTAAGGCAGCCGCCGCCTTTGCCGTGGACCGCGCCGGTTGGATCGCCGACCGGCTGGACGACTTGCCGCGAAGCGCGCCCATTGAGGACGGGGCTACGATACCGTTCAGGGGCGCACCCTGCCTGCTGACGTCTGAAGGGAAGGGGCGTCTCGCGCGGTTCGAGCCGGGCCCGCCAGGCTGTATTCGTTCGCCCGGCGCACCGGAGACCTTTGAACGCCGCACGATCCGGTTCCTGAAAAAGGAAGCCAAAGCCGACCTGGCCGCTGCCGTTGCCCGCCATTGCGATACCCTGGGGGTCAAAGCCTCCGCGATCCAAATCAAAGACACTCGCTCGCGCTGGGGCTCTTGCACCGCCGATGGACGGCTGTCGTTTTCCTGGCGACTGATCTGCGCGCCGCCAGAGGTGCTCGATTATGTCGCCGCCCATGAATGCGCGCACCTGATCGAGATGAACCATAGCCCGGCCTTTTGGGCCCAGGTTTCGAAAACATGCCCCGACTGGAAACGTCAGCGCGCCTGGTTGCGCGGCGAAGGGCGAGGCCTCCATGCTGTCGGCGCGGGGACGCGCTGAAAACGAAAAGGCCGCCCCCGAGGGGACGGCCTCCGTGAGCCGGTGGGCTCTTGAATTCTTCTCCGGGAAAGCCCGGATGGGTCTGGTTACCGCGCGCGCAGAGGTTGCTCCACGTCACCCATACACCAGACGAATCCAATCGCCGTACCTGGGTTCTCACTCGACATTGGATCACCTCCTTTCTGCTGTTGAAGACAGTGTGTCCGCCAACGTGACGAACAACTCTAATAAAGCAGGGTTTGTGCCTAATGGAATATGAAAGTGCCCGCCGAGGGCGAAAAAACCTTCGACGGGCAATAATTTAATCAGTCGCGCCGGTCGATCAGTCGACAATTGCACCGATGACAAGCCCGGCGATGACGCCGGTTGTGATCGCGGCGAGCACGGCGTCGCCGGAATCATAGTCATGGACCCAGTGGTATCCCCGCGGCGGAGCATAGAGCCCATAATGGTGGTAATCCCGAATGATCACTGTTCGGCCATGGTGGTGATAGCGCCCGCCAATACGATAGCGCGGCGCACGGTAATGGCGCTTGTGCACGACATAACCGTGATGGGGCCGATAATGCCTTGGGGCACTGTAGCGATAGTGATGGCTGTAGTGGCGGCGCGGCGCGTGCCGGTAATGGCCGTAGTCACGATGTCCGCGATGATATCGCGGAGCGTGGTGTCTGCCGCGATCATAAGTGTGGCCGCGATGGCGGCTCCCGCGATCCTGTTTGCCGTGATAGCCCCGGTCATGTTGGCCATGATGACCACGGTCGTGACCACGCCGATTGTCGGCAAAGGCGGCTGGGGCGGCTAACGTCGTTACTAGCGCGGCGGCGGCCAAGAGTCGGGCGATGGATTTAAAGGGTGCCATAGTCGGCCTCCTTGTATCGTATCGCAGCGGATCGGATTTCCGCCGCTTGTCGGATCAGGCTAGGGATTGGCGCTGAATTGACCCTGAACAGCCCGTTTAAGGAGACCGGCCATGCCTGCGGGCGACGATCTGCGCATCTCTGACACACTCACCCTGCCGGCCTGGGAGTTGACCGAACAGTTCATCAGGGCGTCGGGGCCGGGCGGACAGAACGTCAACAAGGTTTCGACTGCCGTGCAGTTGCGCTGGAACATCGAGCTCTCATCGCTCGCGCCCGCCATCAAGGCGCGCGTCAAGCGGCTTTGGCGAACGCGGCTGACAAGCGATGGAGACATCATTGTGGAGGCGAAATCCCATCGTAGCCAGGCCCTGAACCGAGAAGCGGCCCGTAAACGGCTCGCCGAAATGATCGCCAAAGCGGAGCACCCGCCCAAGCGCCGCGTGAAGACCAGGCCAACCCATGGCTCGGTGAAACGCCGGTTGAAGGCGAAAAAAGTCCGTTCTGAGATCAAATCACTGCGAGGAAAGGTAGACGATGCGGACTGACCGTGCCCCAATCGCAACGTGAGGGACTGGAAGAGGCGCTGATGGCGCAAGCCGAGACCGTCGGAGAGGCGGCCACGACGACAGGTGATATGCCGCAGCACCGTCGCATCGGGCCACCCTATGCAATCAAGTATCCTCGTCGGCGGTTGGTTCGGTACACGCTGCGCACCCTCGCCGGGCTCGCCATCAGACTATTCGGCCGGCTGAGCGTGTCGGGACTCGAGAACATTCCCAAATCCGGACCGGTTGTCCTTGCCGCCAATCATTTTGCCTTCATCGATCCGCCGCTTGTCCTGCGCGCAAGTCCCCGGCTCGTTGAGTTTGTGGGAGGTGCCCGCAATCCCGGCGCACCGGGCTGGACGCCAAGCTTTCCGGCCATGTGGGGCGTTATTCGCGCCTATCGTGGCACATTCAGTCGCTCAACCCTCGATCAGTCCATCGGCGTGTTGGAGCAGGGCGGCGTGCTGGGCATTTTTCCCGAAGGCGGCAATTGGGCGACCGTTCTGCGACCCGCCAGGCCCGGTGCTGCCTTTATCGCCATCCATACGGGCGCGCCTATCGTTCCGGTCAGCATAACCGGCGCGGTGGGCTTCCTTGGCAAACAGAGCCGCAAAGCCAGCGTGACCTTTCATCCCGCCATCCTGCCGCCGTCTACGACGCTGACGGGCCGCGCCCGCCGGGTCGCCCTCGACGCCTTCGGTGATGAGATCATGGCCCGTATTGCCAGCGGTCTCCCGGATGCCGATCGCGGCAAGTTTTCGAGCTGCCCTGAGGCCCGCGCTGCTGCCGAAGCCGTGTCCGCTTATCCCTTCGATGCGCCGGAGATGCGCGGAATCTAGGTCTTCACCAAGCCGATCTCGCGCAGCCGTTCCATCAGATAGTCCTGTGCTGAAATCGGGGCGAAAGCGTTGCCGCCCTCGGCGAGGCATTTGGCTAGAGACTCAATCATCACGTCCGGCGCAAAGTGCAGGAAGAATGGCGTTGAGTAACGCGGAAACCGGGCGCGCTCTGGTGAGGGGTTGAGAACACGGTGCGTGGTCGATGGCAAAACCCCGCCCGTTAAACGTTGCAGCATGTCGCCAACATTCACCACAAGGGCCCCGGCGGGTGGATTGACACTCAACCATTCTCCCGAGCGGTGCCGGACTTGCAGCCCGGCTTCGTCCGCCCCCAAGAGCAGCGTGATGACATTGATGTCCTCATGGGCGCCGGCGCGGACCGAGCCGGGTGGAGGCGGCGTGGTCTGCGGTGGATAGTGCAAAAGGCGGAGAATGGAATTGCCCTCGCGCACACGGTCATCGAACCAGTGCTCCTCCAGCCCCAGATGCAGCGCCACCGCGCGGAGGAGCTGTGCGCCCATCGCGTCCAGCGCGTCAAACAGGGCCCGGCTCGCCGCATCGAAGTCATCCACCTCGGAAACAGACGGCGTTGGCCGCATGATTGCTTCGTGCGGCGATCCTGCGGTGCCTGTGCGCCCCGTGTGCCAGAATTCCTTCAGGTCGGCGGCGGTATTGCCCTTGGCGTTCTCTGCCCCGAAAGCGGTGTAGCCGCGTTGACCGCCACCCGCACTGTCGTCATAGCGCCGCTTCGTGTCATCCGGCAGCGCGAAGAATGCTTTCGCTGCGGCGAGATTGTCGTCGATCACCGCTTGGGGAACGGAATGCCCCTCGATAACGGCAAACCCGGTCTCCCGAAATGACTGGCCGAGCGCCTCGGCAAAGGCGGTTTTATCCTCTGCGAACAGGGCATACGGGATAGGTTCAAACAGGTCGGTTGTGGTCATGGTCGTTATTTAGACAGTTGCGGCAGCTGCGTCACCCGTTCGTGATTTGACCGTGCGCGCCGTAAGGTTGGATGCGTCAGCGTCCTTATTCGGAGCGCGCGCATGACCAAAGCCTTGGTACAAGACTATTACGGCAAGACCCTGCAGGGCACAGACGACCTAAAGACATCGGCGTGCTGCTCGACCGTGCGCCCGCCCGATGCCGTTATTGAAGCCATGAAACATGTCCACCCGGATGTGTTGGGCCGGTTCTACGGCTGCGGTGTGGTTGTCCCGGATACGGATCTTCGGGGTTGGACCGTCGTCGACCTTGGTTCTGGTGCGGGTCAGGACGCCTATGTGCTGGCCCAGCTCGTCGGCGAAAACGGCTGCGTCATCGGTGTGGACATGACTCAGGAGCAGCTGGCCGTCGCGCGAAGCCATGAGGCCTGGCACGCTGAACGCTTTAGCTATGCCGCGCCGAACACGCGTTTTGTCGAAGGCTTTGTGGACGCGCTTGAAAGCCTCGATCTTCCCCATGGCGCGGTGGACCTTGTCGTCTCCAACTGCGTCATCAATCTGGTCGCAGACAAGTCGAGGGTCTTTGATGGTGTCGCCGGGCTCCTCAAGCCCGGTGGCCGGTTCCTGTTTTCCGACGTCTTCGTCGATCGAGCCGTTCCGAAGCACCTTGCCGAGGATCCTGTCATCCTCGGTGAGTGCCTTGGCGGAGCCATGACGCTGGACCAGTTTGCGGCCCTGAGGGCAGGGGCCTTCGCCGCGCCAATCTGGAGAGAAGTCAGGCCACTGACCGTCGATGATCCTGACATCGCAGCGAAACTGAAAGGCCACGCCTTTGAGAGCCGCACTGTGGAACTCATGCGCCTCTAAGGGTTATTCAGCCGCCCTTTCGGCTTCGGCAGCCTGCTCGGCCATATCCTGGCCGATCTCAGTGGTTTGCTGAGGCCCGAAACTGATAAGCGTCACGCCGTCGCCGCCGCGCGCTTCCCGGTTCGGTCCGTTGAACACGATGGTGCCGTCTGGGCGGACTTCCGCAACAATGTCGGATTTGGGACGATCCGCGCGGAAGGCCTCAAGACCGTACTTGTCGGTCAGCTTGGTGCGCGCAAACTCCCAGCCGCGATAATGGTCACGGATCAGGCTGTCATAGGAGCGCCCGCGCTTGATAAGCGTGCGGCCACGCGCGCCCATGCCAATCCCGCGCGGATCCTCATCTTCGCCTTCCTGACTGGAGAGTTGGTAGACCTTGTGACGACCCAGCTCCGGGGCGAAGTGCCCGGAGACCAGCGCATTGTATGGCTCGTTGGCGGAAAGGGCGACGGCGGTTTCGAAGCGCGAGTGGTCCAGGCGCACTTCGGCGTCTTCAGACAGGACTTCCCCGAAGAAGGTTTCAAGGCCGGCCTCCCGCGCGGGGCGCAAGCGCCGCCAGTTCGAATCCGCAAGGATCGAGTCGACGCCCGACGCTTTCAGCGCCTTGGCAAAATCCATGCTCCACGGGTTCACGCCCACAAGCAGCACGCCGGGGCGCTCCTTTCGGGCAAGGCCGAGCCAGCGAGACAGTGGACCGATCGAGAAAC
This sequence comes from Pseudomonadota bacterium, assembly GCA_039817025.1. Lineage (GTDB taxonomy): Bacteria > Pseudomonadota > Alphaproteobacteria > Caulobacterales > Hyphomonadaceae > JANQQC01. Next base: position 11,151 of record JBCBWQ010000053.1, read on the forward strand.
CATGCAAGACCACGGTCGCGAACACCATGGCAAAGGCCAGCGGCGCAATCTGCTCTGCGCCATAAATGTCGAATGAGGAGTTGCGATTGAGGTCCGTCAGCAGCGCGCCGAACAGGCCGGAAACAGCAACCGCAACGATACCACGCGGCGCAATCCATCCAAGCAGGATCGCCTCGTTTCGGTTCAGGGTGCCCCAGGTGGAAATCCAGATCGACAGGGGACGTACGATGAACAGCATGCAGATCAGGAAGAACAGCGTGCGCCATGTGATTGCCGATCCGATAATCTCTGGCGTGAGATTGGCCGTCAGGATGACGAAGACACCGGAGACGAGCAGGACGGCAATATCTTCTTTGAACTTGCGCAGCTCTGCGAGGCCGGCAAGGCGCGAATTCGCGAGGGTCATGCCGTAGGCGGTCACGGCAACGAGCCCGATTTCCTTCTCGATCTGCTCGGCGATGCCGTAACAGAGAATGATCGATGCAAAGATGAGCGGGGCCTTGAGGAATTCAGGGGTCCATCCGGCGCGGAATGCGCGGACAATGCCCCAGCCGAAGGCGATGCCGAGCGCAACGCCGAGCGCCGCGGCAAAGATGACCCAAATCGCGGCGCCAAAGGCGCTTTCACCGGCGGCAAGGACGCGCACGATCTCATAAGCGGCAACCGCAAACAGCGCGCCGACGGGATCATTGACGATGCCTTCCCATTTCAGCGCTGCACCGGTTTTGCCGCCGAGTTTTGACTGGCGCAGGAGCGGCATGATCACCGTTGGCCCGGTCACCACCATGACCCCGGCGAACACGACGGAACTCGCCAGGTCCAAACCGGCTGCGAAATAAGCCGCCAGCGTCCCGAGGAACCAGGCCAACGGCCCGCCGAAAAAGACCATGCGCCGCACGGTCGGCCCGGCATCCCTCAAATTTTCGAACTTCAGGACGAGCCCGCCCTCAAACAGGATCACCGCCACGGCCAGCGACACGATTGGCCGCAACAGGTCGCCGAATTCATGGGCCGGATCGAGCAGGGGGCCTTCCGTACCAATGAACATCGGGCTTGCGGGATTGCCCAATAGCGCCGCCCAAAGCGGGCCAACGGCCATACCCGCCAAAGCCATGAGCACAATGGCCGGGGCTTGGATCCGCCATGCCAGCCATTGCGCGCCCAGACCGAGCGCGCCGATCAGCGCGCAGGAGAAAATCAGAGTGTCGTGGTGCACTATCGCCCCCAGTCAGAGGTTGCGGCGGGGCCTGTCAGGCCTGAACCGTGTCCGCCGGGTCGGCGAAGTCGAAGCCAATCTCGCGCGACCCGAAGTCCCCCTCGAGATAGCGATCCATGCGCTCCTGAAACCACCCTTGAACATGTTCGTAAATATGCTCGTAAAACGGCTCTGGATCATTATCAGCCAGGGGCAACTGGAAGAGATATTCCGGACCGCCTTGAATCTGGACAGTAAATTCGTCACCCGCCTTGCGGCATTCCAGTGTAACGCGCAGCCAGTCCGTTCCGCGCGTCACGCGCACCGCCAGGCCAAAGGCGACCGGTCCCAGCGGGCGAAATCCGCGAGGCGGCATGGAAAAGGCTTGGTCGCCATAGGGCTTAGGCTCGAACTGTCCCATCGGTGGAACAAGGTGGACACAGACCCCGTCTTTCGCCTCCAGAAAGTCGCACAGGCCCTGACGCAATTGCTCTGCCAGGGTGCGGATACGGTCATAGTTCTCGCTTGCAAGCGCTTGATATTGCTCGACTGTCTCGAGCAGATTCTCGAATCTGGATGCCATGATACTGCCCCTTCTCAGTGGCGGAATGTATGGGCCGCGCGCGCAGCCTTCAAACCTTATTACACAGTCCGGTCACGCAGCCTGCGCGGTTTCTCGCGAAAAGCGAGCCGCCTGCAGGGCATGATCTATGGCTTGCGCATCGGGCCTGACGGCTTCGGGAATGCGCGCTCTGGCGATTTCCACCGAGCCCCTGGGCGTCATTCCGGACAGATGCGCTGCGATTCCATCTCGTAGAACATCCAGCAAGGCCGCTTCCTCTTCTACGACCTGGCCAAACCGAGAGGCCACCGGCCCGACAACGCCATAG
>JBCBWQ010000054.1:0-13113 GCA_039817025.1 Pseudomonadota bacterium
TGCGCATCGAGGCCCAGATCGACCAGATCCACGACCAGATCCGCGCCATGAAGTCGGCCCGCTCGGTGGTGATGGGGATCGTGACCTGCGGCACCTCGACAAGCCACCAGTGTGCGAAATTGCATCACATGATCAACACGCTGCGCGAAGAAGAGGCGGCGGAACGCTCGGACTTTCAATGGGCAAGCATGACGCGGGCGCAGTGCAAGAACGCGCGCAATGCAGCCAATCTCATGGCAGCGTCCCTGCTCCAACTCGACACCTGCGTCGAGCAGTTGCTCAACGATCTGACCGACCTCGACACCCACACAAGCGACAATCCGGCCGTCATGGCCGCGCACCTGACAACCTTCAAGAGCGAGTTCGATGCAGCGGCGTGCGCAGCACGCCCGATGCTCGGATGACCTTGAAGACGTCGCAAAACCCAACCCCGCAAATCCGGAGACGACCCATGACCTTGATGACAAAACCCGCCCCGCCGCAGACCTCTCACCTCGTGCCCGGCCCTCCCGGCGCCCCGATCCTGCCGGGGCTGTGCGAAACCGTGCTCGCGACCCATGGCGTGACCTTCGCCGCGGCCGTCACGCTGATCCAGCAGCCCCCCTTCACCAATGCCCTGCTGACCACCCTGCCGCAAGCGCAGGCCCTTGCCGCAAGCCATGCCCAGACCTTTGTCGAAGGCTGGCACTCCGGCGTCGCGAACGGCGTCTTCGGCGCGTTGGAGACCCTCGCGACCGAGGTCGCGGCCCTTCTGGGCGATGACACGCTCAAGCTGGCCCGAAAGCTCGATGCCACCGATCCGCGCACGCCCGACTTCGCGGCGGCCCTGGCCGAGTTTCGCGACATCCTCAATGCGCTGACGCTGGGGCCGCTGTCGCTTGCCACGGGCAGCGGCTCCACGTTGCTGCGGATCAAGTCCATCAGCGACACGCTGGCCGATCTGTCGCGCCAGATCGGCGACGACGCCACCAAGCTCGACTCCGCGGTCCACGAGGTCGACCGCGAAGGACGGATCGCCCGCCTGATCAACCAGCAGGCCGCGTTGCAGGGTCAGCTTGCCGAGGCCAACGACGCCATCGCCAAGGGCGCCACCGAGGAAATCGGCCCGAGCATCCTGTTCGGCTTCGAGATCAGCAAGGAGTTCATGAATGGCGTCGATGCCGGTGCATTGGGCGGCGCTACACTGGGCATTGTCGGTCAGGCAATGGAGATTGCCGCCTACAACGAAAAGGTCAAAGCGCAATACGACCAGCAGGACGCGCTCATCGCGCAGATCGGCGCGCTCGCCAGCCGGATAGCCGCGACCCAGACCGACGCGATGACGCTTTCGCTCGTCTCGGCGCAGATCGACGTTTTCGCGTCGGAAACCACGCGGCTCGTCGCGGCGGCCCGTTCCATCGACGACCAGCTTGCCGGCATGTCCCGGCAGATCGGCGCGCTCGGCATCGTCGAGACCCCACCCTTCGCCGGGTACTACGCCGAACAGGTGCAGGTGGCGCAGGACTTCTGGCGCGATCTCGGCGCGCAGTCGAAGCGTTACCTCTCGGTCATCGCCCATTCAAAGGAGGCCGAGACGCCCTGATGCCACGGCGGGCCTGCCGATGCGTGTCGGCAGGCCCGCCAACCGACCGTGTCGTTCCCCTCCGCAGGGCACAAGTAGCGATCACTCGGTGCCCGGTTCCAGAGCCCGGAGCGCTCGCCGAAGCGTTGCCCGCGCCTGCGCACGGCTCTGTTCATCGTCCAATGTTGCAGCATCCAGATTAAGCGACAGCCCGTCCGCGATGGCGGCTGCGGGAAAATCGCCTCCGTCGCCCTCCGCGTCCAAGACCAACGCATACGCTTAAACCTCCCGTGCGAAGCCCTTCACCCTCAGCGGTGCGAGCGGTTCGGCCTCGTAGAGATCACTCACATGGCGAAAGGTCTCGTAGCTCAGCACGATCTGACCTGGACGTGCCGCGCGTTGAAGGCGCTCGGCTAAATTCGCCGCGGCTCCGATGATGGTGTAGTCAATCCGCTCCTTCGACCCGAAGTTACCGACATTGCAGAACCCGGTATTGATGCCCATACGTGCCTCGAACGGTGTCTCGATCCCCCGCTCGCGCCACTCTGCTCCTAGCGCAGCCAGGCGCACCTGCATCGCCACGGCCATTCGGACGCAATCGCGCGCATCCTGGCGTGCGCCCCGGGTCTCTGTATCTCCGAAAAACACGAGCATGGCGTCGCCGAGATACTTGTCGATGATTCCGCCGAAGCGATCTGCAATCACTGACATCTCCGAAAAGTACTCATTCAACAACCCCATCACTTCCTCGGGCTGAAGACGCTCGGCGATCGACGTGAAATCCTTTACGTCCGAGAAGAAAACCGTGAGCTTCTTGCGCTCGGTGGAGATCGTGACATCGCGGGCACCGGAGAAGATCGAGGCGTATATCTGCGGTGGCAGGTAGCGGCTGATCTTAGACGAGAGTTGTTCAAGAAATGCGTTCTTGCTTTACAGGGCCGCGTTGAGGTCCATGATCGAGCGGGCCTGCCTGAATTGCAGGCTCGAGACCGCGATTCCCGCACTGCCGGCGAAGGCCACGTAGACCAGGAGCCACTTGAACGTGGCGATATCCGGCGTGATTGTCTGGCTGACCATGAAGGTCTGGATGCCGCGCACCTCGTCTTCGACCCAGTCCTTGCGCGGACTTTCGGGGTGGCTGTTGTGGCACGACACACAGGCTTCGCCCATCCGCACAGGCGTCGCCAGCTTGACCCGCCGGTCGAAGAGGCCGCTTTCATGCCGCTCGAAGATCTGTGTGTCCGCCGTTCCGTTGCGAAACATGTCGAGCGCGACTTGTCACTTGGCACTTAAATCTGAGACTGTTCCTTCAATGATTTCAGCGGCTTGCGCTGGCACCCAATTTGAGACTTTGCAGTTAATTTGAGACTAATGCTTATAAATTGTCACTTTAACTGAGACTGTCGCTCCGAAGCCCATTCGGTGCCGAACTGCCATGACTAATCCCCTACCCGACGAGATCGACGAGGACCTCTGGAACGAGGCGTCAGGTCGCGCCGACACGATCCGTGGTTTCCTGAAGGACAATCCCGGCAAGACATCGGCCACTGACATCGCACGCCTAGCTGACAAGCTCGATCTCAGCCGAGCCTCCGTTTTTAGGCTGATCAAGCTGTTTCGCGCGGGCGGGACTGTAGCATCATTGGTGGAAAGAAAGCGCGGTCGACCCGTCGGCCATCGGACGCTGGACCCGGCACGCGAGGAGATTATCAACGCAGCGATCAACAAACACTTCCTCAAGAGAACCCGGCCATCGATTTCGCAACTGGTGCGGGACGTGCAAACGGATTGCCTTTCAGCGGGCCTGAAGCCGCCACATCGGCGCACGATCGTGGCGCGCCTCGAGGATATCGATCTTCGCAAACGCGCGCGACGTAGGGGCGATCGCAAGATCGAGAAGGCGTTAACTGCGGTTCCCGGATCCTTCCACCCTGCCCGGCCACTCGAAGTGGTGCAGATCGACCATACGAGAGCCGACGTCTTTGTCGTCGATGAGGAAACCCGTGAACCGGTGGGACGCCCGTGGCTGACGCTGGCGATGGATGTCTACAGCCGCATGGTGACAGGGTTCTATCTCACCATGGACGCACCATCCCGACTGTCGACCAGCCTTTGCCTGCTTCACTCGGTCTTCGACAAGTCCGCTTGGCTGAAAGAGCGCGACATTGTGGAGCCATGGCCCGTCGCCGGTCTTCCTGACAAGGTTCACGTTGACAATGGCCCGGATTTCCGTAGCCGCGCGTTCAAACGCGGATGTGACGATGCGGGCATCGCCATTGATTGGCGGCCACCAGGCACGCCGCGGTTCGGCGGGCATATCGAACGGCTGATCGGCACGCAAATGGCACGGTTGCATCTCCTTCCAGGAACGACCTTTAGCAATGAACAGGATCTGCGTGACTACGACTCGAAGCGTCATGCCGCCCTGACATTGCGAGAGCTCGAGCGTTACATCGCACTCGACATCGTAGGCTCCTATCATCAATCGATCCACGGCACCCTGGGCCGTCCGCCACTCGCAGTCTGGCAGGAACATGAAGGTGAGATTCCGCTCCGACTGCCGGAGGATCGGCTGCGGTTCTGGCTCACCTTCCTTCCCGAGCAGGAGCGGACATTGCGACCGACAGGCATTCATCTCTTCGGCCTGCGCTACTGGTCCGCCGCGCTGAGCGCAGATGTGGGACGGACCAAACGGCGCCTGCTCGTCAAATACGATCCCCGCGACATGTCGCGGGTGTTTGTGCGTCGGCCCTCGGGGAACTTCGTCGAGGCGCGGTATGCCGACCTGACACTGCCGCAGGTCACGCTGCACGAGGCCGTGACTGCGCGCCGTGCCTTAAAGAAAAGGGGTCGCCGGGAGGTCGGTACGCGCGCCATCGTCAGGACCGTTCTAGAGCAACGAGATCTTGTCACAGCAGCGACCAAGAAGACGGCGGCGGCAAAACGTGGTCTGTCACGAAAGCGATCGGATGAGCGTGAACAGGGAATGCTCCGCGGTATCGACACCAGCAAACCGGTCCCGTTTGTTGAGGATTGAATCTGAGCTGGAGCGACCATGACCGAAACTATCTCTCACCTGACCGCCGGTGCGGCGGCATTGCTTGCTGAACCACAGGCGGCACGCATTCGTGCCATGCGATCACGCCGATGGGTCCTCTACCCACGCGCCAAGCAAGCGCTTGGTCGGCTGGACGCGCTGCTCGATCATCCACGAGAGACCCGTATGCCCTCGATCGCGATCTACGGCGACAGTGGCATGGGCAAGACAATGATTATGAAGCGGTTCCGGGATCAGTATCCGCCGAAGTTCGATCCGTCGACAGGGGCGCTGACGACACCGGTCCTTGCCATGGAAATGGTCAGCCGACCCGGCGAGCGCCGCTTCTACGGTGAACTTCTCGCCCTTCTCGGCGCGCCACAGTCGCCCCGCGCCGACATCACGCAGATGGAACAGGCCGCCTTGCGGATCATGGACGCGATCGGCGTGCAGGTGCTGGTGATCGACGAGGTCCACAACATTCTTGCCGGAACCTATCGCGAACAGCGCATCGTCCTGAACACCCTGCGCCTCCTCAGCAATCGCCTTCAGATCTCGCTGGTCTGCTTTGGCGTCAACGATGCGCGAGAGGTCATCGGCGGGATGTTCAGCTCGCGCGGCGCTTCGAACAGTTCACATTGAGCCGATGGGCAGCGAACGAAGACTTCGAAACACTCGTGGCATCGATCCTGCGCAACAAGCCGCTTCATCGCCCCTCGGTTCTGACACCAAGGTCGCTGCGGCGCATTCTGCAGATCTCGGACGGTATCACCGCCAACATCTTCCACATGATCAACAGCCTCGCGATAGAGGCGGTTGAGGATGGCCGCGAACGTATCACAGACAGCGCCGTCGACGCTTGGGCGCCGGACTTCGATGTGGAAGCGGTCTATGGATGAACGGGCGTCTTCCGGTCGTCCTGTCGCCGGCTACGGGTGAACTCTTCTCGTCCTGGATTGCCCGCCACGCCGCGTTCTACGGGGTTCCGGCACTGACCATGCTGCGCCATGGCCTGCCTGACGCCGTCTCGCTGTACATAACCGACCGAACACTGAGCCGGGACCAGGCTGGCCGTCTGGCGGAGATGTTCTCGATGGATGCTAAGACCGTGCGCCGGATGACCTTCGCCAACCTCCGGAGATCCGCACATCGGTTCATCGCAAAGGAACCGCTACAGCGATGCTCCGGACGCAACTCCAGCATCTCCGATCCAGGACCGATCCTGCGAAGTCAGTTGCAGGGATGGCGGATCACCTGCCCCCATTGCGGCCGACCGTTCCAGGACTCTGCTCAATGCGAAGGCGACCATTCATTCGATCAATATCATACCGCCGCACTTCGTGGAGAGAAGCTGCTCGAGGGTGATGCGGAACGCGGCATCCAGACCTGGACATCACCGCTGGAGCTTGCCCGACTCCTGCTGATGCGCCGGGTGCCATGGCCATTCCCGCGCGACGCTGAACTCTGGCGCTATAGAGTTCTCGGCACCGTAATCCCAGACCTCGATGACGTCCTCGCCAGAGAGGGATCGTTCCCACCCTCGCCCAAGCATCCAATTGTATCACTCCATATCCGACCGGCGCTTCTGGCCGGCGTCGCCATTGTGGAGCGCGCCGGCCCGGAGATGCTGCAGATGCTTCAGGCACATACCTTGGGGCACAACAGAAACCGGTTCATCGAAGAAACCGACCATCTGATCAACCCGGCGTTCGGGCTACCAGGTCCTCGGCAAATGCAGTTAATTTGAGACGGGAGACACTCGTAATCTCAAATTAAGTGCCTAGGCCATCAAAAACCGCCGCAGTCTTACAATTAAGTGCTAAGTGACGGCGGATCATGAGCGCCTCCCTAGTGTATTCGTCGATGATGTTTAGTGTTCGATAGACCCGCCCGTCAGCGGTCCGATCCTAGACGAAGTCATAGGACCAGACATGGTTGGGTCGTTCCGGTCGGAGTCGTACGCAGGAGCCATCGTTCAGCCAGAGCCGCCCCTTTTTCTTCTGCTTTTGCGGGACCTTTAGCCCTTCACGCCGCCGCTCGCCATCGTGCTTGAACCAATGGCGCATCAATGGCTCTCCGTTCGACCCGCTTGTGGTTCACGTGCCAGCCCGCGTTGTTTAGTAAGCCCGTCACCATGCGATATCCATAGCGCCCGTATTGGTCAGCCAGTTCAATGATATCGTCCGTCAGACGCTGCTCGTCAGCACGGCCCTGGGGCACCTTGCGTTGCGTTGATCGGTGCTGCCCGAGCGTGCGACAGGCCCGGCGTTCCGATACACCAAGCTCCCGCCGCACATGGTCGATGCGTTTTCGGCGGCGCGAAGGGCTCAGAAGGGCTTCGCGTTCAGGGCTACAAACCATCCACTGGATGGTTTGCTTTACGCCCTTCATCCTTTGCCGCCTCGGTCAGAATGAGCTTGTCCAGCGTCAGGTCCGACACCGCCCGCCGCAGCCGCTGGTTCTCCTTCTCCAGCTCTTTCAGCCGGGCAAGCTGAGACCGCTGCATCCCGCCATAGAGCTTCCGCCATCGATAGAACGTCTGCTGCGTCACGCCGATCTGGCGAACCGCCTCGGCAATCGTCGCGCCTTGCCCTTGCAGAACTTCAACCCGCCGAAGCTTCGATACGATCTCTTCCGGCTTCTCTCGTTTCCCAGCCATCGCTGATCCTCCAAATTTCGGGATAAATCTATCCCAGCTGGTGGACCACTTTCAGGGGGCTACTCCACGCACGAAAACGGAACTTGGAGTAGCAGTGGCGAAAGCTGGCTTGGTTTAACTCAGTGCGAATTGACCGTACTAACCTCACTGCAGGCCGCATCAACGACCGGTTTGCCTGAAGCTCAGCAGCGCAGAGCTCTACGCCTTTAGGGCAGTCTTCGGGTTGCGAGCACGCTTAGCAATAATTTCCAAGTTACGAATTGGGCTCTTCGCGGCCATCAGAGGCGGTGCAGCATCCCTCAGGAATGCCCGCCCGAAGCCACCAGGATCGGCCCATACCGGCCACTCGTCGCGTCCCCGGCTTGCTGCAGTCGCGCCCACATTTCGGACTTTCGCTACGAGCGCAAAATCCAGGATCATCGAACTCACTGTTGGCGGACTTTGCTGCCGTTCGTCGCGCTCACACAGATGGCTGCCTATGGATGGCAACTGGGTGCGGTTTAGAACAGCCACCGTATCGAACGCCGTCGAGAATCCCTTTGAAGCCAACGTTGACAGCGCGTCTCCGGAACGGCGAAGTTGTCGAAAATGGGAGAAGCCTAATGCCGCAACTTATCGAATGCACAGCCGTCTATCCCACTCTTGCAGTGTCCAGCGTGGAAGAAACCTGCAATTGGTATGTTAAGAATCTCGACTTCACTGTCAGATTCTTGTGGGGAACCCCGCCAACACATGGCGCTATCTTGTTCGGCGAGGCTTGTGTCCATTTTTGGAACGGCGTTCCTCAACTCGGCGAGAATTGGCTCTATTTCGATATCACAAACTTAGATGCGATGTATGACCGCGCCAAGGCGAGCGGTGTAGAGATAACAAGGCCCCCTGAAAACTATCCATGGGGTATGCGGGAGTTCAATGCACTTGATCTCAATGGCTACAGAATCCGATTTGGCCAACATCTGGGGGAATTGAGCTAAGTCGGATGGCCGACAATGGATCGGTGCGCAGCATATGGAACTATGGCCTCCCGTCTGACATGCGCACCAGGTCGTGCCTGCGCCGGACCGGGGGCTAGCGCAGCGACGTGGGTTCGGAGCACTTTATGGCAGCCCGTGTCATCTTTCGCATGATCGACGCGCGCACGTGGACAACGTCTAGTTGATCGCGGCGGATGCAACGAATGACCCGCGCGCCCATATGATTGCGATTGCGCCGTGACCCCCCGATTTCATGTTGTCGATGTCAGTCTGGCCATCCTGGTTCGCATTTCTGATCCGGACTGGTCGTCCACGCTGCGCTAGACATTTTCGGAAAAGTAGCAGTAAGCGGCCGCAGACAGGATCAATCGCCACAGGGCAAGGCGGCGAAACAATATCCCACGTGGCGACCGAGCATACACACGTTTCCAGGCCCGCTGCCATTCCAGCGCAATCTCCTGATGGCAGCATAGCATCCGCTGGCAAAAAGGGTATTGCGAAGAAACAGCACTGTGCTTCGTGCAGCCTTCGTTGGACCACGTTGGCCGAGCCCAGTTTGATTACGGCACGCACAGCTGCCGCAAACGCAAAGTGCCTTAGGCCTCGCGCAGGAAGCTGGCCGCAACAGCCGCCGAAACAACCATGACAGTCGCGGTTCCCAGCATCAGCGGCAGGCCACCCACCTGATACGTGAGGCCGGACAAAACCGTTCCCAGCAACCTGCCGCCTGCGTTCGCCATATAGTAAAAACCAACATCCATGGTCACGCGTTCGACCTTGGTGAAGGCAAGGATAAGGTAGGAATGCAGCGCAGAGTTGATGGCAAAGGCGGCTCCGAAGGCGAGCAGACCAACCACCAGGGTCACCGTCATCCAGGTTTGCGGCCCGGCCGAGGCAAAGGCCGCCACAGTGAGCGCTGCCGGTATGACAGCAAGTATCCACGCCCAAGAGCGCGCCGCCCTGACCAATTCGACCTCGGGTCGCTTGGATGCCCTTAACAGGCGTGGCGCCGAAGCCTGCACAAACCCATACAGGATCACCCATATCGCCATGAACGCGCCGATCATGAAAAAGGCTGTTCGGTTTCCGGCCTCGCTGCCGTCAGACAAGACCGCGTAAAAGTAGATCGGGATACCCACGACAAACCAGACGTCGCGCGCGCCAAACAGAAAAACACGTGCTGCCGACAGCCAATTCACATTGGCCGATTTCGAGAAGACTTCGGAGAACTTTGCGCCCTTTCGCCCCTTGGGCAGCCCGGATGGCATCGCGATGAGGACAGCGACCAGAATAACGGCCAGGATCGCCGCCATGCCCAGCACTGCCCAGACAAAGCCAAACGTCGCCAGAAGTACCGCGCCCAACAGGAACCCAAGGCCCTTTACCGCGTTCTTCGATCCAGTCAGCAGTGCGACCCATCGGAACAGGCCGCCATCCTCGGTCGGGGCCAGCAATTTCACAGCGGATTTGGAGGACATCTTGGCAAGATCCTTGGCAACACCGCTCGCCCCTTGCACGATCATCACATAGGCAACAGACAGACCAATCGCCCAGGCCGGATCAAGCTGCGCAAGGGCCAGCAGCGCCAGAACCTGGATACCAAGCCCAGCATAGAGCGTGGAGGTCAGGCCAAACCGCGCCGCAACCCAGCCAGCGCACAGGTTCGTCACCATGCCGGCGACCTCGTACAGCACGAAAAGATAGGCCAGTTGGACCGGCGAAAACCCCAGCGTGTGAAAGTGCAGCAGCACCAGCATCCGCAGCGCGCCATCGGTCAGCATGAACGCCCAATAGGCCGCCGTGACGGCGATATAGGCCGACAGGCCCTCTGGCCTGGTCGACGTATCGGTCAAACCGAAGCTCCGACCATCAACGCCACATCCACCAACCTGTGGGCGTACCCCATTTCGTTGTCATACCACGCATAGACCTTCACCTGCGTTCCGTTCACGACCATGGTCGACGGCGCGTCCACGATGCTGGACCGTTCGTCATTGGTGTAGTCGGTCGACACAAGCGGGCGTTCTTCGTAGCCGAGGATGCCATTCAGGTCGCCTTCGGCGGCGGCTTTGAACAGCGCGTTGACCTCTTCGGCCGTCGTGCTCTGCTCCACCTCGAATACACAATCGGTGAGCGATGCATTCAACAGCGGTACACGGACGGCGTGGCCGTTCAAACGCCCGGTCAATTCGGGATAGATCAGGGTGATGGCGGTGGCGCTGCCGGTTGTTGTCGGGATCAGAGAATTCAGCGCCGAGCGCGCGCGGCGCAAGTCTTTTGCGGGCCTGTCCACGATGGTCTGGGTATTGGTGACGTCATGGATCGTGGTGATCGACCCATGTTTGATGCCCAGGGCCTCGTGAATGACCTTCACCACCGGTGCCAGGCAATTCGTCGTACAACTCGCCGCTGTCACGATGCGGTGACGGTCCGCCTCGTAGATATCGTGGTTCACGCCATAGACGATATTGGTCGCATCACCGTCCTTGACGGGTGCCGAGACCACAACTTTCTGCACACCAGCCTCGAAATACGGCGCGATCTTGGCCTCGGACTTGAAGGCGCCCGTGCAGTCGATCACCACATCGACCCCGTCCAGCGGCAAGTCCGCAATGTTTCGGGTTCCGATGAACGGAAGACGGGTGCCGTCGATCGCCACACTGTCCGCATCGTGGGAAATGTCGGCATTCCACCGTCCATGCACCGTATCGAATTCCAGAAGGTGCGCGTGCATCTCGGGATCACCAATCGCGTCGTTGATCCACGCGATCTGGGCCCCCCGTTCCAGCAGAGGTCTGAGGGCCAGTTTTCCGATACGGCCAAGACCGTTCAACGCATAGGTGGTCACGAAGAGGCTCCGTCATTGGTTCCGGAAATGTCGTCAACGGCCTTCTGCAATGCGATGCGATCCAGTGAGCCAATCGGCAAGGCAGAGAACGCCTTGATGCGGTTCAAAAGTGCGCCGTAGGCCTGATGGAAGGCGAGGTTTCTTTCGGCATACGACCCCTCGACCTTGACCGGATCCGGCATTCCCCAATGGGCGCTGATCGGCTGGCCTGTCCAGGCCGGGCAATCCTCGTTGGCGGCTTGATTGCACACCGTGAAGACGAAATCGAAGTCGGGCGCATCGTCGCCCTGGAACACCGCGACATTCTTTGCCTCGAGCACAGAGGTATCGTGGCCGTTCAATTCCAAGACCTCCAGCGCAAAGGGATTAAGCTCGGATCGCGGCTTGGTTCCGGCCGAGTAGGCGACAAAACGGTCGCCCGCTTCCTTGCGCAGGATTGATTCGGCAAAGATGGATCGCGCGGAATTTCCGGTGCAGATGAAAAGCACATTGTATTTGCGATCGGTCATTAGACTGTCTCCAACTGTGGCTGAGAGGTTATCCGGCGAACAGATTTCCGGGCGCCCGCGACAGCAATCGCGCAGCAAGTAGTCAAAGGTCGCGCGCGCGGCATCCATGTCGATGGCATAGCGCAACGACGTTCCGGCCCGTTCCTGCGTGACAAGGCCCGCTTGCATCAAGGCGCTAACATAGGTCGAAAGGGTGTTGGGCTTCAGATCAAGCGCCTGCGCCAGCTCGGTCGCCGGGACACGGTCCGGATAGCGCCGCATAAGCAGCCTGAACAGGGCCAGCCGCTGCGGATGACCCAGTGTCGAGAGGCGATTGGGAATCAATACATCCATTATTCATGAATATCTGAATTATACCCAGCCACGCAAGGGGGCTACCGGGTCAGTTCTCAGTGACATTCAACACTCCAAGACAGCCGGTCGCCACGCACCAGCAATCCGTTCGGTCCAGCAGCACACCTAGCAGCGGTTGCGCCACGATCATGCCAATGTGCATGACGGCGATGAAAATCGCCGCCGCAGCGGTGCTTGCACCTCCGTCCAGCATATGCAGCGGGGCAAGTGACAGAACCGTCGTATCCACAAAGCCGAAAGCCAGCACAAGAAGGATCAGCAAAGGTGCCGCTAGGGCGAAGCGCGGCAAGTCCGCCAGCGCCAGTTTGTCAGGTTCGATCTTTGCACGCCGAGACATAATCCCAAGACCGAAAGCGGCCAGCGAAATAAGGACAGCACATGCGGCGAACGCCAGACCGTCTTCTGTCCCGAAGACGGGAATGGCGAGCGGGCCGATGACGAAACCCAACGTCATGCCCGCGCTGTAGATGCCCGCTACGCGCCCGCGCACCCTGTCGGCACTGGCGGCATTGAGCCAGGCTTCCCCGAAAACGTATATGGCGTTGACGCAAAACCCGAGAACGAAGCGCAAAAGGAACCACACGGCCAGCACATCCGTCACTGCGAAACCGATCAGCGTTATCGCAGCACCTGCAAGGCCCGCTACGATCACCTGTCCTGCCCGCAGATGTTTCGTCAGGGCAGGCGCGACAAGAACGGAGACTGCAAGCCCCAGCATGAAAGCGGCGGCATTCAACCCTACGACGGTTTCCGATGCACCACGCCCCGCCAGAAGCAGGGAGATCAAGGGGTAAGTTAGCCCCTGTGCAACTGCGAACACGGTAATGCCGATTGTAACGGTCGCCACGGACCACCAATCGGTGTCAATTAAGGGAGGCTGTCTAGGATGCGCGGCGTTCATTTGAGAATGATCTCATTTGTCTTCGCGACAGGCAAGAAACCATGAAAAGCCGCCATTCGTGCTATGTGCAGCATCGGTGGGTCTGGGCTCATACCGGACATTCGCGACAAAGAAGGAGGTGCGTGCTTGCCAGCGCTTCCCAAATCTCACCAAAGCCCTAATACCCCCAGACAATCATTAACCTTACCAAATCCTGAACCCACCGCACGCGCATGCCGCGCCGCGGAAAACGTACATTCTCACGACCAAATCGTACGATTTGGTCAGAAC
>JBCBWQ010000055.1:0-13029 GCA_039817025.1 Pseudomonadota bacterium
GGCGGCCCATTTCCTCGTATTTCTCGCTCATCTCCGTCATCCCCTTCGTCGCTTCCTCGGCCTGGCGCTCTAAATCTGCCTTCTCATTGTCACTAAGTCCATCAGCGTATTCGCGCACGTCGGCGGTGATCTTCATGGAGCAGAATTTCGGGCCGCACATGGAGCAGAAATGCGCGACCTTGTGGGCCTCCTTGGGGAGGGTCTGGTCGTGGAACTGCCGCGCGGTCTCGGGGTCCAGGCTGAGATTGAACTGGTCCTCCCAGCGGAACTCGAACCGCGCCCGGCTGAGCGCATCGTCGCGGACCTGGGCGGCGGGGTGGCCCTTGGCGAGGTCTGCGGCGTGGGCGGCGAGCTTGTAGGTGATGACGCCGACTTTGACGTCGTCCCGGTCCGGCAGGCCGAGATGCTCCTTCGGCGTGACGTAGCAGAGCATGGCCGTGCCGAACCAGCCGATCATGGCGGCGCCGATGCCCGAAGTGATGTGGTCATAGCCGGGGGCGATGTCGGTGGTGAGCGGCCCAAGCGTGTAGAACGGCGCCTCGCCGCACTCGCGCAGCTGTTTGTCCATGTTGACCTTGATCTTGTGCATCGGCACGTGGCCGGGGCCTTCGATCATGACCTGGCAGCCGCGCGCGTGGGCGATCTTGGTCAACTCACCGAGGGTTTCCAGCTCAGCAAACTGGGCGGCGTCGTTGGCGTCGGCGATGGAGCCCGGGCGCAGGCCGTCGCCGAGGGAGAAGCTGACATCGTAGCGGCGCATGATGTCGCAAATCTCCTCGAAATGCTCGTAGAGGAAGGATTCGCGGTGGTGGGCGAGCATCCACTTCGCCATGATCGAGCCGCCGCGGGAGACGATCCCGGTGACGCGCCTGGCGGTGAGGTGGATGTAGGCGAGGCGCACGCCGGCATGGATGGTGAAATAGTCGACGCCCTGCTCGCACTGCTCGATCAGCGTGTCCTTGTAGACCTCCCATGTCAGGTCTTCGGCGACGCCGTTCACTTTTTCGAGGGCCTGGTAGATTGGCACGGTGCCAATGGGGACCGGCGAATTGCGGATGATCCATTCCCGGGTGTTGTGGATGTTCCGGCCCGTGGACAGGTCCATGACATTGTCCGCACCCCAACGGGTGGCCCAGACCATTTTCTCAACCTCCTCCTCAACGGATGAGGCGACGGCAGAGTTGCCGATATTGGCGTTGATCTTGACCAGGAAATTGCGGCCGATGATCTGCGGCTCCAGCTCGGGGTGGTTGATGTTGGCCGGAATGATAGCGCGGCCCTTCGCGATCTCGTCGCGCACGAATTCAGGCGTGATAAACTCCGAAATCTCCGCGCCAAAGCTCTCGCCCTGCTCGACCGTTTCGGCAGCGCCCTCTACGGCCTGCGCGCGGCCGATGTTTTCGCGGGTGGCGACGTAGATCATTTCCTTGGTGATGATCCCGGCGCGGGCGAACTCATATTGGGTGACCGGTGCGTCCCCTACCCCGCGCAGGGGCCGGTTCTTCACGGGGAATTCGCGGGCGAGATAATCCCCCGTCGCCCCGCCATTATCTTCGGGTTTGACGTCTCGGCCGTCATAGACCTCGACGCCGCCGCGCTCGATGACCCACGCCGTGCGCGGGCGCGGCAGGCCCTTTTCGACGTCAATGGTGACGGACGGATCTGAGTATGGGCCGGAGGTGTCATAGACCGGCACCGCTGGCTCATTGGCCGACGGGTGAAGGTCAATCTCGCGGTGAGGCACGGCAAGGTCCGGTAACGGGTGCGTGTAGACTTTGCGCGAGGCGGGAAGCGGACCGGTGGTGACGTTCGGCGTCTCGAAACTGGACTGCGGGGCGGGCTTGTTCATCGTGGGTCTCCAAAACGGTGAAGACCCGGGGTCGCGCATGACGTTTCCGTTCCTACGCCGGCCACCTCTCAGGTGAGAGATTCCCCGGATCAGGTTCAAAGGGTGCTCAGCCGGACCGGGCCGATCTCAGCGCTTCCATGCGCGCCCCTCGGATAACACGAGTATGCGCCGGTCTCGCGCGATTTGAAAGTGCGCCCGACATGAAAAACCCCGGACCGTTTCACACGGCCCGGGGTCCTTCAATCGAGCGGAAGGGGGGACTCTACTCGATTGGGGACAGAAGCTCAGGCGCGGTCACAAGCTGGCGAACGCCATGGGATTTCGTTTCGTTGAAAACGTTACCGCTTTCGGCCCAGGCATGGAGGGAGTCGATATCGAGCTTGGCGCATTGCGGACGCACGCTCCAGGTTGCCTTCACCGGGGAACAGACTGCCTCTGTGTAGCTGGGCCCCGTGGTCGAGCCACGGAAGACAACCGGCTCGCCCGTGCTGGCCGGGATCATCTTCGGCTGGTGATAACCGTCCACCACGTTGCCCTGATAGGCCATGTCCATGAAGTTCATGGCGGACTCGTCGTTCACAACGAGGAAGACCTGGGTTTCGACCCGCAGAACAGGATTGTCACAGCCTTCCGGGACGCAGGAGCCCAGCCCCTCCCCTGGCGTTGCCGGGCAGGAGGTGTGAACCCAGTGCACCTCGATCGTGTCGCCGGGGACGACGCCTTCATACGCGCCTTCGGACGGCTCAAGCTCGGCTGCCGTCAGGTCTGCAGTGCCGTTGCACGCATAACCGCCGCTGTCGGTTGCGTCGACGAAGACTGAGAAACCCGGGCCTTTGTGTTCTGCATTGGTGTGCGTGTGAATGTTGCACAGGTTCATTTTGGTGATGGAGCCTGCCATGGGGAAGTCGTCCATGTTCAGGCCGACCTTGCTGGCAATGTCGCGCGGCGTTTGCGGGCCGAAGCCTTCACACAGGGCTGGCATGTCTTCTTCGGCGGCAGCTTCTGCAACCTCAACCGCTTCCTCGACGGTTTCTTCGGCTGGCATTGCATCAAGAATTTCGGTCTCCGGCGCGTCGGTGGCGCAGGCGGCCAGGAACAATGCGACCGGAGCCGCAGCGTATACAAGCTTCATAGGAATATCCTCAATTGCCCTCGTCCTGACCTGAGACTTAGGACGCCCGTCGGGGGGGAACAACCGGATGTTATATCTTACACTTCGATTATTTGAGCGCGTCCTGAACGGCTTTGCTCCAGCCGACATGGACGGTGCCATCGACCTCGATAACGGGGCGTTTGATCAATGTTGGATGACCCGTGAGGAGCGTCTCGGCAGACTGGTCCCGCTCGGCCTCAGACAGCGTACGCCATGTGGTCGAGCGGCGATTGACAAGCACGTCCGCGCCCGCCGCTTCGAGCCAGACCGGCAGCTTCTTTCCCAGGTCGGCCTCTTGGCGAATGTCCACAAACGTCGCCTCCGGCAATGCTTTCAACGCCTTGCGGCACGTGTCGCAGGATTTCAGGCCGTAGAGGGTGAGGCTCATGTGATGACCCGCTCGGCGAGAATGGACGCGACGGTTCCCGCGATGGCCACAACCAGGGCCAAGCCGAGCCAGAGGACGATCTGTGAAGGCGACAGCGGACCGGCTACATAGGTCGGCGTCAGTGCAGCCTGGAAGAAGCCATTGTAGAGGCACCCGGCTGCGAGGCCCCATGAGGCCGTAAAGAAGGCGCGGCGGCGGGTCGTGTCCCGGCTCATGAGGACTGCCGAGGCGATCAGGAGTCCGCCAACGAGCACGTCGTCAAAGACGAATGGCAGGCCACGGCCCGCGCCAAGGCTCCGCCAGACTTCCATGCCTATCAGGGCCGCGCCGAACACCATGGCGCCAATCCGCAGCGCTCTCATTGTACCACTCCTACCATCGGCCCCATGTCGAGGCCCTGCTCGTCACGATCCAGCTCCACCGCATAGACGCGGGAGACAACGCCATCGAGAAAAAGCGCATTCGGCGCATCCAGCTCGTCGCGGAACACGGATGCGAACTGGTGAAACGTCACTGGGCTATCACTGATCACGAAATGGACCGTGCGGCCATCAAGGTCGACACCCACACCGTTGCGGCGCTTTTTTGACGTGCCATCGGGATTGATGGAGGGATGAATGTCGCCATTGATCACAAGCATCGGCCCGGACTGTGTGGCGTAATCGGGATCGGCATCTTCAAAGGTCTCTGCGAACACGGCTGTTTCCATGACGAACGCGGAGTCGCCATCCATGCCGAAGACGCCGTTAGGCAGCATGTGGAAGTTGCCGGGCCCGTCATTGGTGTTCAGCCGGGCGCGCTGGCCGTCGCCATCGATATAGAGCCCCACGGGCGAGCGGTCTTCATGGTACATACCGCCATTCATGGCGAAGAGCAGTGTTTCCTCAGTCTCGGCCAGCGCATCGGCGAGCCGGCGAAAGTCCAGATAGGGCTCATCGTCGGCATCGGCATAAAACAGGCGAATGTCATGCCGGGTCATGTCGACCGTGCACACAACATAGGGCTGGTCGCCATAGCTGCGGGTGGAACAGGACTGGTCGCCTTCCGCAGCAACTTTTGCGCAAGCCGCCAGCGCAGCACAGGTAAAAAGCGCTACAAAGATTGATTTCGCGGCGGCCATGGCGGGCTCCTAAAGGCGACGCTGCACACTATGGCGCGTTGAGCTGCGACGGCAACTTGCTTCCCCGGTCGCGGGCACAGCTGCGTTGACGCGGACCAGCCAGCACGGCACATGGCGGCATGGCAAAACTGACGACACCAGACGCAATCATCGACGCCCTCGACACGGTCTACAAGAGCGCTGTGTCTGCGCTGACCGACGCGCTGGACCGGTTCCTGAAGGAAGGCACCCCGCCAGACGGCGAGGCCCGTTCGGCGGGGATCTTCTGTTATCCCGAACTCGTGGTGCGCTACGATCCCGACGGGCCGCCGCCGCCGATCAGCCGCGCGTTCGGGAAAATGTCGGAGGCCGGTGTCTACGTATCCACGGTCACCAAACCAGACTTCTTCCGCGCGTATCTGACCGAGCAACTGATTCCCCTGCTGCGGGATTATGACGTTGAGGTCGAAGTGCGCCGATCCTCATCAGAAATCCCCTACGCCTATGTCTGGGATCAAGGCGCGGCAGGCGGGCTTGATGAGATTTCCCCAGCCGAGCTTGCGCGCTGGTTCCCCTCCCCTCGCCTGCAATCGATTGGGGATGAAGTGGCCGATGGAGAATTGTTCGAGGCCGGTGACAATCGCCCGCTGGCGCTGTTCGATGCGCCGCGGGTCGATTTCTCCCTCAACCGCCTGGCACACTATTCCGGCACGCCTGCCGCAGACTTTCAGCAATATGTCCTGTTCACCAACTACCATCGCTATGTCGATGCATTCTGCGACTGGGCCGTGGACCGGCTGGGCCAGCCGGGGCCATACTCGGCGCTGTCGGTGCCGGGCGGATTGACGGTGACCGCTGATACAGATGATGCCCGCGAGGCAATTGATGCCGCGCCCTGGCGGCGGTTCCAGATGCCGGCCTACCACCTGAAATCCGAAAGCGGCACGGGCATAACGCTGGTGAATATTGGCGTTGGCCCCTCCAACGCGAAAACCATCACCGACCACCTGGCTGTTCTCAGGCCGCAATGCTGGATCATGGTTGGCCACTGCGGCGGCCTGCGGCACTCGCAGGCGATTGGCGACTATGTGCTCGCCCACGCCTATCTGCGCGATGACCATGTGCTGGATGCCGTTCTCGCGCCGGACATTCCCGTGCCGCCGATTGCTGAAGTGCAGGTGGCGCTGCAGGAAGCCGCGGCCTTGGTGACGGGTGAAACCGGCGATGGGCTGAAGAAACGCCTGCGCACGGGAACGGTGGTCACCACCGATGACCGCAACTGGGAGCTGCGCTTCACCGAGACGGCGCGGCGGTTCAACCAGTCTCGCGCCATCGCCATCGACATGGAAAGCGCGACGATCGCCGCCAACGGCTTCCGGCTACGCGTACCTTATGGCGTGCTCCTATGCGTTTCGGACAAGCCGCTGCATGGCGAGATCAAGTTGCCGGGTGCGGCCAACCGATTTTATGAAAAGGCGATTGGCGAGCATATCCGCATTGGCATCGAGACGCTGGAGCGGCTCGCCCAGGATGGCGGCGCGAAACTGCATTCCCGCAAGCTGCGCGCCTTCGACGAGCCGCCGTTCCGCTAGATGTTAAAGGTCCATTCCGGACAGGACGCCAAGCCGTCGCCAATTGCCCGAGGGATCTTCCTCATGGAAATCGCGGATCAGAGACTGGATGCGCTGCCTGACCAATACTGCGTCGCGGCGATTGGGGTTCACAGCATGGGCACCGGTTGCATAGCGCTCCATGGTGCGCGTGAAGTTATTGAGGTCTCCCCCGTTCAGGCGATCAACGGCCAGCATCTTCTCAATGATAGCCGCGTCTGAGGCCCCTTCGAGGCGCATGATAAAGGGCTCATACATTGCTTCGTATTCCGGGAATCTCTGCCTCACCACATCGAGCTGGGCGTATTCCTTGTACTTTTCCACATTGCGATTGAAGTAGCCGCGGTCATCGACTGACCAGAGATCGCTCGAGGTTCGCGGCGACTGCTCAAGGATACGCAGGCCATAGGCGAGGCAGAAGGACACGTAGAATTCAGCATGTTCGCGGAAGAGCGGCGCGTGGGCCTCCTCAAGCTGAGCGGCAAAATCGAACCGGTCCGCACCGAAGAAGCTGTCGAGCGTTGTCTCCACGGCTTCAAGGATCTCCTGGTCTGACTCGATCTCGTCTTTGGTCAGGGCAGAGGCGGCTGCGATAGCGGTGCGCGCCTCTGAGTCCGAAAAGCCGCCAGAGCCGAAAGTCTCTATTGCGGCGAGCATATTGGCCTTGCGCTGCGTGAGGGAGTCTTCGACCACTTCGACCTCTTCAGGGTCGGATAGGGATTGTATGGCACTGAGCGCCTGCGGGCCGAACTGTGTAGCGAGCCAGGCGACGATCAGGACCGGTGACAGAAGTGCAGACGCGAGGATGAGCGGCGAAGTCTTTTGCTGGACAGCGACCGGAGCTTGCGCCGGTGCCTTGTCAGAAGCGGCAGATTTGCGCCGTTCCCGCTCGCGGTCCTCTTCCAGCTGGATCATCTTCTTGCGAGCGACGTCGACAAAGTCACCCTTCGGAAAACGCTTGATGTAGTCTGCCCAGTCGTCGGGGTCGGTGCTGGGACGTATGGCCTTGAAGTATTCGAATTCGACGGAGGCGTTGCGGTCCCGCTTCTTGAACCGGTTGCGGGTGATAGCATCCCGCACTTTGCCGAGCAGTCGCTCGAATTCCAGCGAGTCCGGATCGCCAGCCCAACCCGTCATGTCTGTGGCCTGGATAGCCAGAAACTCCTGCGGCAGGTTCAGCGTTTCCAGCGGCTCCACCAGCGCAGGCACCAGCCGGCCGTCTTCTTTTGCTGCTGCTACCTCGGACTGGACAAAATTCGATTTGGCAGACCGGCCGCTCCACAAAACGAGGACGCACGAGGCTTCGTGGAGCTGTTTTTCGAGTTCATCCTGCCAGACGTCGCCGGCCAGGAGGTTGTCGTCCCACCACACTGACACACCTTTGGAGGCAAGCGCCGCCCGGTATAAGAGCGCGACATCCCGGTCTTCCTTGCTGTATGAAATAAAGACGTCTGCCATCATAAATCCCCCGACTTATCTCAACTTTAGCAAGGGACAGGAACGACTCAAGCCTGTACCGAACCCGGCAGATCAGGAGCCTTCATGCAGAACCGTGTCATGCCCCTTGAGGGCGTTCGGAATTTTCGGGATTTTGGCGGCTATGCCGTGGCCGGTGGCGGGCGGGTGAAGCCGGGATTGCTTTATCGGTCAGGACATTATGCCGAGGCGACGGTGGAGGATATTGCCGCGGTCGAAGCGCGAAACATTACGTTCCAGATCGATCTTCGCCGGCCGGACGAGCGCGAGCGGCAGGTGGCGCGCTGGTCTGCGGCCACGACCGTAACCCATGATGGCGGACGGGAAACCGACGCGCCGCACACCAATTTCCTCCGCCAGGTCGAGGCCGACGCAGAGGCTGCCGACAACTGGATGAACGACTACTACAAGGCCGCCCCCTTCAAACCGCACCATGTCGCGCTGTTCACGGCCTGGTTCGATGGGCTGGCCGGCCTCGGCGCCGAAGAGGCCGCGCTGGTGAATTGCGCTGCCGGGAAGGATCGGACGGGCATCCTCTGCGCCCTGACCAAGCATAGCCTCGGCGTCGGCGAGGATGACCTTGTGTCCGACTATGAGCTGACCAATCACGCGGCGGAGGTGGATGCGCGGCTCCCCGAGGCTGCGCGCTATTTCAATGAGATGCTCGGCAAAACCTATGAGAACGATGTGTATCGGCCGTTCATGGGCGTTCGCGAACGCTATCTGCGCACCGCGTTTGAGACGATCCGCACCGAAGCCGGAACCCTCGATGCCTATCTTGTGGATGTTCTTGGTGTGGATGACGCCAAGCGCGATGCTCTGCGGGCGCGGCTTGTTGAGCTGGCTTAGACCGCCGTCTCCACATCATCCAGGACCCAGTTTGGGTCGTTGCTGGCGATCGTGCGCTTGAAGGTCCAGATTTCCTTGGCAGACTTGGTGCGCTCGGTGTCGCTGAGTTCAGCTTCATAGCGGACCGAAACCCGCGCGATCCCGTCTTCCAGAGACGCGTCTTCGATCTCTGTCTTTTTCAGCCGGAGAAGATCGAACGGCGCAACGCCATCGGCTTCGCGCTGGGCTATTGCATTGTCCCACGCTTCATAGACATCGTCGTCAAGCAGCGGGCGGAGGGCTTCCCGGTCCCCCCGGGCGAACGCATCAACGATCATCTTGTAAGCGGCCTTAGCGCCGGATGTGAAATCGCGCGTGTTGAAGGTCTCGTCGGCATTGTAAATGTCTTCGAGGCCACCCGCGGCCGGCCCGGTGAACACCGGCCGACGCTGGGCCGTTGGCAACTCGCTCACATTGCCCGTATCTGCCGACTCAGCCGGGCGGCGCGTGCGCACCGGTGCCGGTGTATCCCCGTCATTGCGTCCGAGCGCGACGTAAAGGCGCGACAGGACAAACAGGGCGATGGCTGCAAGGATCAGAATTTCGGTCATGGACGAGGTCATACGGTCTCAGGGGGGAAAAGTCGTCTTACAACGTGTCATATAGGTGCGTTGCGGCAAGTGCCACTGCTGTTGCGATGATTCAGCCCACATGGTAGCGCGCGGGGATTGTCAAAAGAGTGAGTATATGTCCGATACCAGCGCCCCCGCCGGCGGTCCGGCCGACCCCAACGCCCCTGCCCCGCAACCTGCAGCCCTTCGCGTGATGAGCCAGTATGTCCGTGACCTGTCTTTCGAGAATCCGGGCAACTTGACCGTACAGGAACAGCCAGGCATCGATCTCGGCATCGACGTGTCCGCGCAACCGCATGCGAGCGGTCCGGATGTATATGAAGTGGCGCTTAAACTCGCCGCGACCGCCAAGGCAGGCGACCAGCCCTTGTTTGTGACTGAGCTGGACTATGCCGGCGTGTTCCAGCTTCAAGGCATCGCGGAAGACCAGATCGAGCCGATGCTTCTGATCGAGTGCCCGCGGCTGCTGTTCCCGTTTGCACGGCGCATCGTCGCCGAGATCACCCGCGAAGGCGGCTTCCCGCCGCTCTTGATTGATCCGGTGGACTTCGTGTCGCTCTATCAGCAGCAAAAGGCCCGCGAGGCTGCACCCGGCCAGCCGCAGGCCTGACGCTCAGGACTCAAGGAGCTTGGCCCAGAGACTGTCCGGGCCGAGTTTGTACCTGACAAATTCAAGATGGGCAGCACGCTCTTCCGGCGTGGTCGCCGGGTCCAGCGGCCGTGGGCGCTGGGCCGCCGGACCGCGATTGGCGGCGAGGGCCTTGGTGCGCTCGGCATCGAAGTCGAAGGCGCGCGCGCGGCCCCCCAGCAATTCCAGATAGACATCGGCCAGCAACTGACTGTCCAGGAGCGCGCCGTGGTAAGCCCGGTGCTCATTGGAAATGTCAAAGCGCTTGCAGAGCGCGTCGAGGCTCGCTGGGGCACCGGGAAACTTTTTCTTGGCGATAGCCAGCGTATCGACCCAGCGCGCATCCGGAATGATGGCTCGCCCCGCCCGCTCCAGCTCAGCGTTCAGAAAACCGCGGTCAAAGGATGCATTATGAGCCACAAGGGTGCCCTCGCCGATGAAGTCGAGAAAGGCATCGAGCACGGATGGGTCCTCAAAGGACGGCTTGTCCTTCAGGTCATCGTCGGTGATGCCTGTGATGCGGATGGTCGCCTCCGAGACCGGGCGGCCCGGATTGATCAGGCGGCGGAATGTCTCACCGGTGGGAACGTGGTTGATCAGTTCCACCGCGCCGAGCTCAATAATCCGGTCCTCACCGGCCCAGTCGAGGCCCGTGGTTTCTGTATCGAATGCGATCTCACGGATGCGCTCGGTCATCGGTCTGCCTGTCGAATCATCAACGCAATGATGGCGCGGACATGGTCGCGCGCAAAGTCGAAGCCATGGGCAGAGCTGACAATAAAGTCTGCGCGCGCCCGCTTTTCCGCGTCCGGGGTCTGTTTGGCGAGGATGGCTTCGAATTCAGCCTCTGTCATGCCGCCGCGCTCCAGGACGCGCTGGCGCTGGATGTCTTGTGGCGCAGACACAACGACGACGTAATCGCACCGCGTGTCGCCGCCGGTTTCATAGAGCAATGGGACGTCAAGAACCGCGCATGGCGCATCGGAGGCTTCGGCCTGTTCCCGGAACTTCAGCTGTTCCAGCCCTACCAAAGGGTGGACCGCGGCTTCCAGTTGCTTGAGGGCGTCAGCATCACCGAGGACGCGCTCGCGCAACTTCGCCCGGTCGACCGCGCCGTCCTCAATCACCTCAGGAAACAAAGCCCCGACGGGACCGACCGCTGATCCGCCCCTGGCATAGATCGCATGGACTGCCGCATCGGCATCGTAAACGGGGATGCCCTCCTCGCGAAACATGGCCGCCGTCGCAGATTTTCCCATACCGATGGATCCAGTAAGGCCGAGATAGATCATGAGACAGCGTCCACAGTATGGCGGCAGCGGGCAAGCGCATCGTCAACATCTGGCTGCTGGCCGAACCAGATCCTGAAACTTTCCGCCGCCTGGCCCACAAGCATGCCGAGCCCATCGGCGGTTCGCCACCCCTGGTCGGCGGCGGGGCCGAGAACCCGCGCGGCAGCGGGACCGTAGGAGATGTCGTAAACCAAGCCGCCCTCCGATTCCGGGAGCGCAAGGCTGTCACCGTCGTGGCCGAGGGAGGCGGTGTTCACGACGAGCCCTGCGGGGCCCGGCGCCGGGATGCCCTCGTCCAGCGCGCGGGGTTTATGTCCTTCGATGCCGAGATCAGCAAGGAGCTGCACCGCCCGGTCGAGTGTCCGATTGAGCAGAGTTATGGACGCCCCTGCCCGGTCCAGAGCGAAGACAACGGCGCGAGCGGCGCCGCCTGCGCCGATGACTGTAACAGGCCGGCCCATGAGGTCGCCAACCCCCAGGCGGGCGAGATCAGACTCGAACCCGGGAACATCTGTATTGTCGGCATGCCAGGCGCCGTCCTCCATTCTGGACAAGGTGTTCGCAGCGCCGATGCGGGACACCGTTTCAGATCGGGTCGCGGCAAACGCTGAGGCTGCGTGCTTATGGGGCATGGTGACGTTGAGCCCTTTCGCGCCGCGACCGGTCAGGGTCTGCATGGCATCGCTGAAGGTGCCGGCTGGAACCTGCATGGCCAAGTATTCCGCATCGAGCCCCAGCGTGCGCATCCAGCCGCGATGGATCAGCGGTGACAAGGACTGCGCAATGGGATCTCCCAGGACACCGTAAAGACCCGTCATGAGTTCAGCACACCTCTTACGCGGAGATAATCCAGAAGCGGCAACAGCGGCAGGCCGAGAATGGAAAAGAAGTCTCCGTCAATCCGGGTGAAGAGTTGCGCCCCCCTCCCCTCAAGCTGGTATGCACCGACGGTTTCGAGCAGGGCTTCGCCAACGGTGTCGAGGTAGGTGTCGATGAAGGCGGGCGATAAGGTCCGCATGGTCAGTTTTGGCCGGGCAAGATGCCGCCAGACCGGCTGGCCGTCCTCGCAGATGACAAGCGCGGTCTCCAGCACATGGGTCTGGCCGGACAAGGCTTCGAGATGGGACCGGGCACCGGCCATATCAGCCGGTTTGTCGAAGGCGCGGTCTCCAAGCGCCAGCATCTGGTCGCCGCCGATAACCAGACCCGGGTTCTGGCGCGACACCTTGATAGCCTTTAACTCGGCAAGCGCCATGGCCTGGTCGCGGACCGGGGCTGCCTCTGCGCGCATGGCGTCGCGCACGGGGGCTTCGTCGACATTGGGCCTAATGCCGATCGCCTCGACACCGGCAGCAGACAGGACGGCGCGGCGGCTTGCACTGCCAGAGGCCAGAATGATGGCGGGACGACTCACAGGTGGCGCTCATTGAGCTTGTTGAGGATAGCCGCTGCCGTTTCCTCCACCGAGCGGCGCGACACATCAATCACCACCCATTTGCGGCGCTGGAACAGTCGGTTCGCTTCGGTCACTTCGGCGCGCACGGCTTCTTCGTCGGCATAGCTCGTCTCTGGAGTCTCGTTGAGCGAGATCAGGCGTTGGCGACGGATCTGGACAAGGCGCTCAGCGCTGATCTTGAGGCCCACGACCATGGTGGTCGAGGGTAAACTGTCAAGAATATCCGGTGGCGGGACGCCTGGAACGAGGGGGATGTTTCCGGCGCGTACGCCGCGATTGGCAAGGTAGACACAGGTCGGTGTTTTGGAGGTGCGGCTGACCCCGAGCAGAACGACATCGGCACCGGTCAGACCAGCGACATTCTGGCCATCATCATGGGCAAGCGCGAAATTGATCGCCTCGATACGGTTGAAGTATTCAGTGTTGAGATTGTGCTGCACGGCGGTCTTGTCTGAGGCCGACATGCCGAGATGACGGCTCAGCATATGCACCGACGCATCAAGCACAGGCAGCATCGGGACACCGCGGCTCCGGCAGAACGTCTCCAGTTGCAGCCTGAGATCATTATCCGCGATCGTGAACCAGACCACGCCCGGTGCCGCCTCGATCTCCCGCATG
>JBCBWQ010000056.1:0-9212 GCA_039817025.1 Pseudomonadota bacterium
GAGCTCTCGTTCCCCAATGCCCAGAAGATGGGCGTGGGCGTCCACGAAGCCTGGAAAGAGTGTCGCTCCAGCAAGGTCGATGCGCCCGAGATTGGCCCGCTGGAAGACCTCTTCAGGCGGCGGATCGAAGTAGACCGTCTCGATACGGCCATCGCCATCGACGAGCACGCCATTGGCCGGGCGCTCTGCTTCAACACCCGTGTAAACAGTTCCGCCGAAGAACAGCGTTGCGGGCGCATCGGCCACCGGCTCTGGCGGGGTCTCCGCATTGCAAGCGGTCAGCGCGAGTGTCGCGAGAGCAATGACAAAACGCATGGACAAGTCCTCCTGGCCGCCGGTTCTGGAGAGCTATCGCCTATTTGGCAAGGAGAAGCCGCGTCACATCCTCCGGCAGATCGCCGCGCCGGGCTTTCTCCAGCGCGGTCAGAACGGCGACAATTGTGACGCTGTCACGGATCGCGCCGCCGAGGACCATGCTGACCAGCTCCGCAAACGGGACCTGCTTGACGCTGAGGTCTTCGCTGGGCTCAGGCGAGGCTTCGCCCTGCGCCAGTCCCCAGGCGAGAAAGCAGTCTGAGACTTCATCCGTGACCGAGTTGGATACGTCGAACTGGCAAAGCGCAAGCCAGTGCTGGGCCGACAGACCGGTTTCTTCCTGCAGCTCTCGTTTTGCTGCGTCCAGAGACGGCTCATGCTTGGGGCCGCCACCTTCAGGCAGCTCCCAGCTATAGGCGTCAAGGGCAAACCTGTATTGGCCAACGAGCCAGACTGAGCCATCCGCGTCTATGGGCAGGACGCCTATCGCAGTGTTGGCAAAGCAGACAACGCCGTATCGGCCGGGCGACCCATCCGGCAGGGCGACGTCATGGTCCTCAACCGCAATCCAGGGGTTCCGGAACGCTTCAGATGTGCTGAAAACCGTCCACGGGCCGCGCTTTGAATGGGTCATGGCGCAGGCCCTTGCGGGAAATTATGCCGGAAGCGACTAGGCTTCGGCTTTCTTGGCGATGTCGCGCTTGATTTTCAGCGCCTTGGCCGAAAGGACGTCGTCCTTGGCTTTCGCAAGGTAGGCATCGAGGCCGCCAAGCTTGTCCACTGTGCGCAGCGCCTTCGCTGCAATGCGCAGGCGGAAGGTCTGCTCGAGCGCTTCTGAGCGCAGGGAGACGTTCAGGAGATTGGGCAGGAAACGGCGCTTCGTCTTCACGTTAGAGTGGGAGACGTTATTGCCGGTGATCGGCTTGGTGCCAGTCAATTCGCATTCGCGGGCCATCGGAGCGCTCGTTTTTTTCAATATCATAAGGAAACAGAAGCGCGAGATACACGCGCGACCCTCGCCGCGTCAACACTTATCGACAGGCAGCCTGACACGCTTTAGGACGAAAAGCGTTGGGTTTTGGGCCGAACAAAGGCAGTCTTGTTCAGGTCGCATTGTTAAGGCAGCCCTTAGTTGAGTACTCGCCGTTTACTCGACGTCATTGAAAGGCCGACGCCCATGACACGATCCCTTGCCCTTGCTGCCCTGCTCGCCGCGGCCGGATTCGTTGCAACAGCCGATGATGCCGCAACGCCAGCAGAGCGTCCGGCGACGCCGCTGTCTGCGATCAAGGCCGGCGAGCCGATGCGCATGACCTATGAGCTGAAAGCCTCGGCCTGGGCGTTTATCCTGCCGATCACAGGCAAAGCGCGCTTTACCGCTGATATCAAGGACGACACCTACGAAATCACGTCGAAGGTAAAGACCACCGGCCTTGCTGACATTCTCGTGAATTATGACCTGAGCCTGCAAGCCACCGGCTATACCCGCGAAGACCGCCTGGACACGTATGGATACGTCTCCCAGAACCGCGACGGGAAAAAGAACCGCCGCGTCGAGATGGTCTATGGCGCAGACGATGTGGCGATGACGGCCAAGCCGACATTCGGCAATCTGGGTGAACCGCCGGCGGCCCCTGAACAAAAGCTGGATGCGACCGATCCGATCACAGCCTTGATCACCTTCGCGCTGGAGCCTCGGGATACGTCCGGGGACAATCCCTGCGGTGGCCCGCTCAAGATTTTCGATGGCCGGCAGCTGACGCATCTCCATCTTGACTATGCCGGACGCACCTCGGTGAAGTCCGACGCCTGGTCCGGCGAGGCGCTGGAATGCCACGTCACCATGGACAAGGTCGCCGGCTACAAGAAAGGCGAAGCGGATAACGACAATCTTTCCGGCATAGACGGTCCTTTGCGCATGTATCTGGCTGAATTGCCGAACGGGTCGACGCCGCCTGTGCGGATCGAGGCCGATACCGATGACATCGGCAGGGTGACGCTGCAGGCGAGTGTGCTGAAGTTCGAACCGCTGGTGATTGAGGAAGCGTCTGTCGGCTCCGGCGGGGGCTAAGGCGCGGCAAACCTCGCCGCCAACGCTTGCGGAAGGCGCAACCACGCGTCAAAAGACGGGCTGATTTCCCTTCCGACGAGACAAACCCGCTTATGGCGATCCTCAAAGCCGTGCTCGGCCCGACCAACACCGGCAAGACCCACTACGCGATTGAACGGATGACCGGCTATGCCAGCGGCATGATCGGCCTGCCGCTGCGCCTGCTCGCGCGGGAAGTGTATGACCGGATCGTCGCCCAGAAGGGTGAGGCGGCCTGCGCGCTGATTACAGGTGAAGAGCGCATCGAGCCGAAAACGGCGCGCTATTATGTCTGCACCGTTGAATCCATGCCGGTTCACAAGACCGTCGAGTTCCTGGCCATCGACGAGATCCAGCTGGCCGAGGACAGGGACCGCGGACACGTCTTCACAGACCGAATTTTGCACGCCCGCGGGACGCAGGAAACGCTTCTGTTGGGCTCTGACACGATGCGGGACGTCTTGCGCGCGCTGGATTTAAGCGTCGACACCGAAACGCGCGAGCGGTTTTCAGAGCTGGGCTATGCCGGCCCCACCAAGATCACAAAGCTAAGCAAGCGTACGGCGATTGTCGGGTTTTCCGCCGACGAGGTTTACGCCATTGCCGAACTGTTGCGGCGCCAGAAAGGCGGCGCGGCCGTGGTCATGGGCGCGCTGAGCCCGCGCACGCGCAATGCCCAGGTCGAGCTCTACCAGTCGGGCGAGGTCGATTATCTCGTCGCAACGGACGCAATCGGCATGGGGCTGAACCTCGATGTCGATCACATTGCCTTTGCGAGCCGCACCAAGTTCGACGGGCGGCGGCGCAGGCGGTTGTCTCCGGCGGAATGCGGCCAGATTGCGGGCCGCGCAGGCCGGTTCCGTTCCAATGGTACGTTTGGCGAGACCAGCGATTGCCCCACGTTTGACGAAGAAGACGTGCGCCGCATCGAAAACCATGATTTCGAACCGGTGGACGCGCTGCAATGGCGTAACTCCGATCTCGACTTTGCCTCCATCCAGGCGTTGATCAAGAGCCTGTCGCGCGGTTCCGGCTCGCCTGTTCTGCGGCAGAACCCGGACGCGCTTGATGAATGGGTCCTGCGCCGGATGGCGGAGGATGAGAGCGTGGGTCCGGACGTGACCGGAGCGCGTGTCGTGCGCCGGCTTTGGGACCTGGCGCGGCTGCCGGATTTTCGGAAGGCAGGACATGACGGGCATGGGCGACTGGTGCTCGGGCTGGCGGACACGCTGAAGGATCCCGATGCGCGCCTGTCCGATACGGCGATGGAAAAACGGCTGGACAGCCTTGGCTCCACGCAGGGCGACATTGCCAAGCTGCAGGAGCGGCTGGCGGCGATCCGCACCTGGACCTATGCGGCCCACCGGGAAGACTGGCTTGAGCATCCCCAGCGCTGGCAGGGTCACACGCGGGAGATTGAGGACCGTTTGTCCGATGCGCTTCATGAAGCCCTGACGGCGCGGTTTGTTGACCGGCGCACCACGGCGCTCCTGGCGAGTCTGCAGAAAGAGGATGCCATGGTCAGCGACATTACACCTGCCGGCGAAGTCAGCGTTGAGGGGCACGTGGTGGGCAAGCTGGTTGGGTTGCAGTTCGCCCCCGCGTCCAACGCAAAGACCCTGGAGGGCAAAGCCGTGCGCAACGCTGCGCTGGCGGCCGTACGCCCAATCCTCGCGCGCAGGCTGGCCGACATTGCGGCAGCCCTGCCGCCAGCCTTCTCCATGGATGGCGAGGGCCAGGTGGCGTTTGACGGAGAGACCGTTGCCCGGCTCAGCAAGGGACCGGACTGGCTGATGCCGCGCGCTGAGCTTGCCGGAGCAGAGGAGGCAGAGCCAGACGCCAAGGAGGCGGCGCGCACCCGTATCGAAGCGTGGGTGCATGGCGAGATTGCAAAGACGCTGTCGACGCACAATGCGCTGCGCCGGCTTGGCGCGCTGGAGACGCTTTCCGGCCTTGGACGCGGCATCGCTTTCCGGGTCATGGAGCAAGGCGCAGCGGTGGACCTGCGGGGGGATGACCCGTCCCACAGGCTGACCCCGGACGATCGGGAGGCGCTGAAAGCGGTCGGTGTGCGCGCCGGGCGCGTGGCGGCCCATGCGCCGGAAGCGCAGAAACCCGCGGCCCAGCGTCTCGTTGCGATCCTGCGCTCGGCCCATGATGGCTTGCCATGCCCTGCCGCGCCAGAAGGCGCAGGGTCATTCGAAGCGGGTCTTGACTGGAGCGATGAACATCTCGGAGCGAACGGGTATTTGCGGTTTGGGCGCCGCGCGGTGCGCGCCGATCTTGCCGAACGGCTGGGATGGGAGATTTCCAAGCGGCGGCGCGAGGCCAACAAGAACGCGTTTGCGCTGCCTGCGGAGTTGGCCTCGATCATATCCTGCCCGGGCGATGCGTTTCCCGGTGTCTTGAAAGGCTTTGGCCTGGCACCGGCGGAAAAGGACAAGGAGACGGGGGCCGTCAGCCTGTGGCGCTATGCGGCCCGGTCTCGCCCGGACGGCGACGGGCGCAAGCCCCGCACGAACCGGCCCCAAGGCAACAAAGCGGAGGGCGACCGACCCGACCGCAAGCCGCGCCGCGACGGCGCGTCCGGCCATCGCTCGCCGCAGCAGCGCGGCGGCAAACCCCCGCAACGCCGCGCCGACCCGGACAGTCCCTTTGCTGCGCTCGCCGTATTGCTGCCAGAAGACAAGCCGAAGCCGAAAAAACGCAAGCGCGGCAAAGGCAAATCCACGCCAGCCTTCTCCTATACGCCGTTTACATGAGCGATGCGGCCACCGAACAGGTGCGGCTGGATGTCTGGCTCTGGCGGGCCCGGTTCTTCAAGACGCGCGCGCTTTCCTCAGCGCATGTCACCAAGCGAGGCGTGCGGCTGACGCGCTTTGGAACCACACGGCGGGTCAACAAGCCTTCCGCCGGTGTTCAGGTCGGCGATATTGTTGCCTTCGGCAAAGGGGCCCATATCGTAAGTGCTGAAGTCATGGCTTTGGGTGAGCGCCGCGGTCCTGCCGCAGAAGCGCAAACCTTGTATGTAGAGATCGGGGAAAGCGGCGATGCTTGACGCTCTGAAACGACTATTATCTGGCCCGTCGGAGCCAGCGCCGAAGGCCGTCAGCCCGCGCGCGGCGGCGGCGGCCCTGTTGGTCGAGGCGGCGTTCGCCGATGGGGTCTATGCCAATCTGGAAAGCGATATGATCGCGGAAATCCTGTTGGATACGTTCGGGCTCGATGCCGACGAAGCCGACGCGCTGATCGCAGAAGGCGAAGACCTCGCAAATGAAGCGGCGGGCGCACACCAATTCACAAAAATCGTGAAAACCCTGCCAGAGGCCGAACGCGTGCGCCTGGTCGAAGCGCTGTACCGCGTCGTCCTCGCCGATGGGGACAAGGCGGCGATTGAGGAAGCCTTTGTCCGCCACATTGCATCCCTGCTTCACATTGATGATGTGCAGCGCGCACGGGCCAGGCAGGCCGCAGAGGCGCGGCAGCCCGACTAATTGACATCGCCCGCCCCTGCCCCCTAATCGAGCGTACGCTGAGTTGAAAAGGCCCGCCCTGAATGACCTATATCGTCGTCGACGCCTGCATTAAGTGCAAATATATGGATTGCGTCGAAGTCTGCCCCGTAGACTGCTTCTATGAGGGCGAAAACATGCTCGTCATCCACCCGGACGAGTGCATCGATTGCGGCGTATGCGAGCCTGAATGTCCGGTGGAAGCGATCAAGCCTGATACCGAAGACGACCCGGATTCCAAGTGGCTGAAGCTCAACACCGATTATGCAAAGGTGTGGCCGAACATCACGCGCATGAAAGAACCGCCGGCCGACCGGGAAAAATATGCGCAGGAAGCCGGAAAACTCGAGAAATACTTCAGCCCAAAGCCCGGCGAGGGTGACGGCTGACCCGCAACCGACTGATACAGTTGCTGAATTGTTGATTTTCTGTTATGGTCTTCGCTTGAGCAATCAATAATAGAAGCCCACAAGAACGCCGCGTTCCCCCTGATGGTTGGAGCGACGGCGGTTTAGTGGTCTTCGCTGTGTGAGAGGCGTGACCAAATGGCGAAAAAAGCTCAGGATAAATCCGGATTGACCTTTGAGGTCGGCCAAAGCGTCGTCTACCCGGCCCATGGCGTCGGCAGCGTCACCGGCATCGAGAAACAGACGGTCGCAGGCATGGATCTGGAAGTCTACGTGGTCTCATTTGACCAGGACAAAATGATCCTGCGCGTTCCGACCAATCGCGCGGAAGCCTCCGGCATGCGTGCGCTGGCAGGGTCCAAGCTCGTCGACGATGCGCTGAAAACCCTGGGTGGCAAGGCCCGCATCAAGCGCACCATGTGGTCCCGGCGGGCTCAGGAGTACGAAGCGAAGATCAATTCCGGAGACCTGATCTCGATTGCGGAAGTCGTGCGCGACCTGCATCGCGGCGAGGACCAGCCGGATCAATCCTATTCCGAGCGCCAGCTGTATGAGAGCGCACTCGACCGGATGGCCCGTGAACTGGCCGCAGTTGAGAATATCGAGCGTGACAAGGCCATGGAAATGCTGGCCGATTCCCTCGCCAAGAAAAAAGCGGCCTGATCAGGACCGACTGCACGAACAAAGAGAACCGCGGCGTCCTGGCGATGCCGCGGTTTTTCTGCATTTGGAGGGTCTGTTAGACCGCTCTCAAACAATTTCAAACTTTTTCTGATCCGCCGCGCGCAGCCCCGCGTAAACAAAATGATAACGGCAAAACGCCGCAAGCGGGGCAGGAGAAGATCAATGGCAGCAGCGAATTACGGGAACACCCAGGCTGACCGGCGGTTCGTGAAAAAAGCGATGA
The DNA here is from genome assembly GCA_039817025.1 of Pseudomonadota bacterium. Taxonomy (GTDB): domain Bacteria; phylum Pseudomonadota; class Alphaproteobacteria; order Caulobacterales; family Hyphomonadaceae; genus JANQQC01. Next base: position 7,231 of record JBCBWQ010000056.1, read on the forward strand.
AAGCGCCGCTTCTGGAGCAGGACCATGAGCTGGACCTTGCCCGCCGTTGGCGCGACCAGAATGACGAAGCCGCCCTGCATGAACTGACCACGGCCTATATGCGCCTCGTTATTTCAATGGCTGCGAAGTTTCGCCATTACGGCCTGCCGATGCCCGACCTGGTACAGGAGGGCAATGTGGGTCTCATGCAGGCTGCGTCACGGTTTGAGCCGGCGCGCGAAGTTCGGTTCTCGACCTACGCCGCCTGGTGGATCCGCTCCTCGATCCAGGATTACGTGCTGCGCAACTGGTCTATCGTTAGAACGGGAACGACGGCGGCACAGAAATCGCTCTTCTTCAATCTTCGCCGCCTGCGCGCGCAGATCGATGACACGGGCGACGGCGTAATGACGCGGGAAAACAAGACCTGGGTCGCCGACCATCTCGGCGTGCCGGAGCGGGACGTGGAATCAATGGCATCGCGCCTGTCGGCTTCAGACCGGTCGCTCAATGCTCCGCTGGCCGTGGATGGCGATGCGGAATGGCAGGACCTGCTCGCTGACGAGTCCGCCGCCCCGGAAGATGAGATCATGGAGCGGCGCGATACGGAGCGGCGCAAACAGTGGATTGCCGACGCGCTGAATGCGCTGAACGACCGCGAAACACTGATCATTCGGGAACGGCGCCTGTCCGAAGACACTGTCACGCTCGAAACCCTTGGCAAGCAGCTCGGCATATCCAAGGAGCGCGTGCGCCAGATTGAGCACCAGGCGCTGGGCAAATTGCGCAAGGCGCTGGAAGCCATGGTTGGCGATCCGGAAAAAGCAGGGCTTATACCGGACCTCTAGGGCGCTAGGCCGCCAAGGCAGGATCAAAAAGGTGCCCGGTCTTGACCAGGATGAGGCACCCAGCCTCAGAAAACGGCGTATGCTTCGACCTATGCGGGTTCTGCACCCATGAGCCCTTTCATGGTTTAGGCGTTCGGCTGGCCAAATGCATCGCCCGCTTTACATCTGTCACAAAGCGCGGCGATAGTCGGCGTTCCTCCAAACACGATTTGACAAAGGCCGCCCATGAAAGTTCTGAGCTGTCTCGCCGCCGGATTCGCCCTCGTGTTCAGCGCCATGGCGCAAGAGGCCGTGCAAGAGACAGACGCAGCCAAGTATGACCGCCTTGACTCGCGCCTCCTCGCATTGGCGTCGCAGGATGATGTGGTCGGCCTCGCCGTTGCTGTAATAGAGGACGGTGAGATTCGCTTTGCCAGGGGCTATGGGCAAACGCGGCTGGGCGGCGATGCCGTGACGGCGGAGACCGTATTTCGCTGGGCGTCGCTCTCGAAAGGGGTCGCCTCGACCGCTGTGGCGCGGCTGGCAGCGGATGGGGTCTTTGATCTCAATGATACCGTGTCCAGTTTCGGCTCGTCGCTGCGGCTGCCGGGTGGCGGCGAGGCGCGGGCCACGCTCGACCATATCCTCTCCCACCGCATCGGCATCGTACCGAACGCCTATGACACACGGCTGGAAGACAATCGCGACCCGGCAGATATTCGCCGCGACCTCGGCAAGCTGAAGGCCGTGTGCGCTGTGGGCGAATGCCATACCTATCAGAACGTCGCCTTCGATGCGGTGTCGGAAGTGGTTGAGGCCGCTGCCGGCAGTCCGTTCGCTGGCGTCGTGGAGGCGCGCCTGTTCAAACCCCTTGGCATGGCCACAGCGAGTTTTGGCCGGCCGGCGCTGGAAGCCTCGGCCAGTTGGGCGGAGCCCCATGTGCGCCGCCGCAGGGACGCTGCGCCGCGCGTGCGCACCGTGAAGGAGGCCTATTACCGGGTGCCTGCAGCGGGCGGCGCGAATGGGTCTATCCTCGACCTTGCCCGCTTTGCGCAGGCGCAGATGGGGCTCGCTCAGGACGTTTTGCCCGATGAGGTTCTGGACACGCTCCACGCACCGCGCATTTACACGTCCCGCGAACAATCAGGGATGAGCCGGCGCTATGGCGGCCATCTT
>JBCBWQ010000056.1:9311-12933 GCA_039817025.1 Pseudomonadota bacterium
TATGCCGACACAGGCTACCGCGTGGTGGGCCACCGCGGCGCTGTAGAGGGTTACCGCTCGCTCATCCTGTTTGATCCGGACCGAGATGCCGGCGTGGTCGCGCTCTGGAATTCGAATGCGCGAACGCCCGTGAAGGTGCAGTTCGAGGTCATGGACATGCTGTACGGCCTTCCAGATCGCAATTGGCTGGATCTCGACGCCGGACACTGACATCCAGACGCCGGCCGGGTTGCGCCCGCCTGCCCCATCCTGTATGTCCCGCGCTCTTGAAGCGGCGGCGCAAGGCCGTGCGTGTCAGGCTGTTACCGGAGCCCCTGCAGGACTTCGGCGGACTTCAGGGCGAAAAGGACGGAAAACATGGCAAAACGGATCGAATTGAACGTCGATGTGCGCGAGCGCACCGGCAAGGGCGGCGCACGCGAAGCACGGCGCAATGGCATGGTGCCAGGTGTCCTGTATGGCGGTGATGAAGCACCGGTCGCGATCAATCTGCGCAAGAACGAAGTCATCAAAGCGATCGATACGGGTTCATTTCTGGCGTCGACCGTTGACCTTGTCCACAAGGGCGAGCGCCAGCTTGTGATCCCGCAAGCCATCCAACTGCACCCGGTGTCGGACCAGCCTGAGCATGTGGACCTGTTCCGCGTGCGTGCCAACCAGACCATCGCCGTGGAAGTGCTCGTGAACTTTGTCGGCGAAGACGTGTGCCCGGGCCTGAAGAAGGGCGGCACGCTCAACGTCGTGCGCTTCTCAGTCGAGCTGAATGTGAAGGCCGGCAACATTCCTGAAAGCATCGAGGCAGACGTGTCCAAGCTGGAGATCGGCGACAACGTCAAGATTTCCGACATCTCTCTGCCCGATGGCGCAGAGCCGACCATTACAGACCGTGACTTCACCATCGCAACGATTGCCGGACGGACCGCAGCCGTAGAGACCACGACAGACGGCGAAGAAGACGTCGCTGCTGACGAGGTTGCAACCACGGCACAAAGCGACGACGACGGCGAAAGCTAGACGGTCATGCTAGGCTGGCTCGCGCGCCTCGTTTCAGGCCGCGCGGGCGGCGCAGCTTCGTCGGAGCCGGAGGAGGATCCACCCGTGCTCATCCTCGTCGGCCAGGGCAATCCCGGCTCAAAATACGCTGGCAACCGGCACAATCTCGGCTTCATGGCCCTGGACAAGATCGCCGAGGACCATGGATTTGGGCCGTGGCGCTCGAAGTTCCGCGGCGTTTGCGCCGAAGGGAGCGTGGCAGGCGCGAAGATCCTGCTGGTCAAGCCAGACACGTTTTATAATGAAACCGGGCAATCGGTCGGCGAGGCGGCGCGCTTTTACAAGCTCAGCGCAGAAGCGGTGACCGTCTTCCACGATGAGATCGATCTCGCGCCGGGACGGCTGCGCGTGAAGCGCGGCGGGGGACATTCCGGCAATAATGGCATGCGCTCCATCATGGCTCATGTTGGCGCAGAGGTGCGCCGCATCCGGATGGGCGTTGGCCACCCCGGCGACAAGACCAAGGTGATGCCCTACGTGCTGGCAGATTTTCCCCAGGCCGAGACAGCCTGGGTCGATGCCCTGCTGGACGCCTGTTCCCGGGCCCTACCCTTTTTGGTCGAAGGGGACGACGAGCGTTTCCAGACGGAAGTCCTTCGGCTGGCTCCGGCACCGAAAGCAGATCCGCGCAAGTCAGCCCGGGACGACGGCTCGGGTAAAAAGCCATGACTGATCGGGCGCGCAGCGGCTAGGCTGCCAGTATGTCTGATTGCGCCAAGCCGGACACCTGTGGATGCGACGGCACGACGGGTGCTGCGCGGCTAATCCGCCTGATCGACGGAACCGGCGACTGAGACTTTGGGCGTCGTTTATTCGTCGTCGGTGTCGACGATAATCGGGCCAGCTTCCAAGGGCGGCTTAGCGAAGAGGGTCGCCGGTGCCTGTCCCGCAGGACAGGTCGGAGCGAACACAGAATTGGCCACTGCAGGCAGCGCGCCATCTGGACGGACATCTGAATTCCAGATCCGCGCAAGCAGGAACATCAGCGCAATACCCGCTACGACGGGGAGCAAGAGCCCCCAGCCAATCCCAATCTCATCATCGGCCATCGAGGCGGCTGCCGCAGCAGCGGCGGCGGGCTTCGGCGCGGTCGCGCGCGGCGCGGGCGCTGCCGGCGCGACCGGCGCAGGCGATGCGGATTTCAGCGACGATGCAGCTAGGGCAGCAGCGCCCGCGGCGGCCGCTGCTGGAGCGGGTTTCGTCTCAAGCTTGCGGGCGCGCGCCTTCTCGGCAGCCAGCGCCAATGGATCCGTCGGGTGGGCGGCCAGCCATGCAGCCTTCTCTCCATCATCCTTTGAGCCGAAGTCCATCCATGCACGCAGGTCGATGCGGCCATCGCGGCGGCCCAGCTCCTCGACGAGCTTATAGAAACCTTCTGGCGTCGTGCGCGACGTCATGCCGTCCAGCTTGAAATTCTTGTCCACTTCGAACGGGTCGTAGGGCACGGTGTCGTCCAAGGCAGCCTGCAGGAGGGTGCCGTCTCGCGACTTACCGACGGAGGCCGCGGCGCGCACGAAATCGGACTCAACCGCTTTCTCGGACCAGAGCACGACCATCGACTGGGAGTTGAGCGCATCACGCGCATCTTTCTGGTCAAACGTGTCGTCGGTCTGTTTCTGGTCGAACCAGACCTTGAACTTCAACGCCCGCAGGCGGCGCGCAATCAGCTTTGCGAGGTCGCGATCCTCAACCGCTGAAGCGAGAAAAATATCATAAGCCATGGGCGAATTCCGTACTCTGGTGCAACGCGCGACCTTAGCGGGCGCAGGATGGGTATCCACCAGATTCCGCTAACAGGCGATAAAAACGGCTGTTTTTCGCAGAAAAAACCCTGTATTCGCTCTCCAGACCCCGAAAAAGGAGTGCCCCATGGGCTTCAAATGCGGCATCGTTGGCCTGCCAAATGTCGGCAAGTCGACGCTTTTTAACGCGCTAACCCGCACCGCCGCAGCGCAGGCGGCCAATTATCCGTTTTGCACGATTGAACCGAATGTCGGCGATGTGGCCGTTCCTGAGCCGCGTCTCGCCAAGCTTGCGGAGATCGCGAAGTCGGCGGAAATCATCCCGGCGCGCATGAATTTCGTAGATATTGCGGGACTGGTGGAAGGCGCATCCAAGGGCGAGGGGCTCGGCAACCAGTTCCTCGCCAATATCCGCGAAACCGACGCGATCTTGTATGTTTTGCGCTGTTTTGAGGACGGCGACATCACCCATGTTTCTGGCAAGGTCGACCCGATCGCAGACCTGCAAACCGTCGAGACCGAATTGATGCTCGCGGACCTTGAAAGCCTCGAAAAACGCCGTGCGAACTGGGTCAAGAAGGCGAATTCGGGCGACAAGGACGCCAAGGCCCAAGTGGCGCTGATCGACCTCGCCCTTGCCGAGCTCAATGAAAGCCGCCCGGCGCGGCGCGCCGACGTTTCCCCGGAAGACGCCAAGGCCTGGAAAGGTTTGCAACTTCTAACGGCCAAACCTGTCCTGTACATCGCAAATGTGGATGAGGCGTCGGCCGCAACGGGCAATGCGCACTCTGCAAAAGTCGTCGCCCACGCCGAAGCCGAAGGCGCAC
>JBCBWQ010000057.1:0-12833 GCA_039817025.1 Pseudomonadota bacterium
TTGCCTTGCATTCAAATGTCACGAGATAGTCAGCGCCGTACCGCGACAGCGACACCTGGGCACCATCCATGAGGTCGATGAAGGTCATCGCCTCGTCTCTCTTGATCGCTTCGCCAGCCACATCGGCGACGACATTCGTTCCATGGACAACGACGTCGTAGCTGGGCCCGGGATAGCGCGCAAAGTACCCGTCATCGGTCGGCCTGAAAGAAGGCCCGCCCGTTCCATCTGCCGATTGAACCGTCACGATTCCCGTTGGCAAGAGCACCGGAACCGACGGCGGTGCGCCAGCGGACTGGACCTGAACGCTCACCGCGTCATCTTCTGTGTCTCCGCGTGCGGCGAGATCCGTCAGCGCTGCGTCCCAGTCGATGGCGGCGCGGGCTGAAACGGCCTGAGGGTTGTCGCTTTGCGTGGGCTGGGCCGGCACAGTCGCGCCATCTGAAGATTCGGCGACCGGTTCCGGTGCAGCCGCCACGCGCTGTGGCGGCTCTCCGCAGGCTGATAAAGCGAATGTAACACCAAGGCTGAGCATGAAGGCGCGGGTCATAGCGGATCAGTCTCCCTGTCCGGGTTGTGCGGTAAAGTCAGGATCGCAATAGGCGACGTCGTTCCGGGCGCGAAGCTCTTCGAGGACCATATTGACCGCAGCGCGCCCCCTGGGCTCTCCATCGAGAAACGCTCTGCGCAAAATCAGTTCCCCAGAATAAGATCCGCCAACCAGCTCGAATTGCTCCAGCCCAGACTGGTCCTTGGCCCAGGCCCGGAAGATTTCCCGCGCGCGAGCCTTGTCCTTACGAAAAAGCCTCGCCGCCTCCGTCAACGCAGGCGCATCTTCGAATTTGACGATGAAATCCGCGTGGTCCGCGGTGCCGGCCATCGCTGGAGCGATGCGTTCACTCGCCTGATCAGCGTCGGTGGCAAGCGGCGTCGTGAAGTGGTCTGACGACGTCGAGACCGCGCCGGAGGAAGGCTGGGCGGGTTCCGGCTTCTGGTCGCCAGCCATCCAGGCAGCCGCGCAAGCAGCCGTGACAAACCCTGCAACACCCACAAGGCCCAGCTTTCGCTGCGTTGCGCCGGGGTCAGAAGAGGTTTTGTCTTCACTCACGCGTTCAACCTTTAGTCTGCTTCGCCAATATTGGCGAGGTTCAACAGCCCGCCGCCACATGGGCGAGAGCACAGCCCGTCGGAGCCGGGGATTTCATCGGTTCCGGGATAGGCTGTGCACAGGCCTGAGCACTGCTCCGCTGTGCGCGGGTCGAGTGATCCCAGAAGCGTATCCACCAGCGCGGTGCCCGCAAGGTCTGGATTGTCAGCCTTCAGAAGGGCGAATGCTGCCGAGACGTGGGGCGCAGCCATGCTGGTGCCCTGTTCATAGGCATAGTAGCAGCCATCAACTTTCGCATTGGTCAGCGGGTCATAGCAGTCCGAAGACAACTTAGTGCTGAGCACGCCATCTGGTCGACCGTCCTCGTCATCATCGCGGGTCAGGTCCCCGCCGGGGGCCAACACATCCACTTCCGCGCCGAAGTTTGAATATGGCGCAATCTGACCGCGCGCATCGCCTGCGGCCACGGACACCACATTCTCGCAGCCACCCGGCGCGTAGAAACGTGTCGATGTCCGCGCATTGCCTGCCGCAGATACAACCACGGCTCCGCGCTCGACCACGTCATTGATGGCTTCCTGCAAGGAGGCCGGACAGAATTCGAACAAGCCAATGGACAGGTTGATGATGTCCGCTGGATTGTCGTTCCAGATCTCATTGTCTGCATCGTCATAGGCGGGGATCAGTCCGCCTGCCCAACGGATGGCATCATTGATGTCGGAGAGCCGGCCGCCGCACTTTCCGAGTGCCCGCACAGGCACGATCTTCACCTGCCAGGCTCCAGCTGCCACGCCTGACCCATTATTGGTCGCTGCCGCGCCGATAGTCCCAGCGACGTGGGTGCCATGGTAGCTGTCTTCGGCCCCCGGCACATTCGGATCGCACAAATCGCCCGGATCATCGGGGCTGTCATCGCGCCCATCGCCATCATTCCCCATGCGTGGGTCAGAGACCATGTCCCAACCGGGGTAAACGTTGGGCGAATTTTCGATATCGGGATGGTCGAGCTGAAGGCCGGTATCCACAACAGCAACGACGACATCGTCGGAGCCCGTCGTCGCCTTGCGGGTCCAGAAGTCTGCAAAGCCTGCCCCGCCAAGAGACTCCCCTACCCCATCACCATTTGAGCGAAAGTGCCATTGCAGGTCATATAGCGGATCGTCCGGGCGCAGTACGGTCGCAACGCCGGTTCCGGTCGTCTCCCCTCCTGTTTCACCGGGTGGAGGTCGCCGCGCGAACTGATGATCGAACAAAAAGTCTTTTTCGACGTACTCAAAGTCACCAGTCTGGCGCAGCGATTGGACCACGCAGGCGGTCGCCAGGACTGGATTTCGACGGACAGCCTCGTCGCTGACATCTTCCGGGCAGGTGTCGGTGGAGTTGAATGCAAACTCGGGCAGCGACACGGCGAGGATGGATCGCGGGTTTGGTGGCCGTTGATCGCGGATGTCGCCGTCTGGCTCTTCCTGCTCCGTCGTGAACTGCGTCGGGTCGCCACCATCGCTACCGAGCTGGATCTTCATCTGACCGGTGGGTGAGAGTTCGACGCTGCCACTCAGGCCATATTTCTCCATCGCGTCGAGCATCTTTGTCCGCGCGTCGGTTTGGGCGCGGATGGAGCGGGCGCTTGGCATCGTCCGGCGTGCAAGCTTACGTATCTGCGCCGGCGGAAGCGGCGGTCCATCTGCAATGACTTCCGGCGCTCCAGGCGGTGGTGGAGGCTCCAGGCGACCATCTTCACCAAGCTCAACACGGCCGAGGCTGCGCGAGCGCGGAGCCTGACGGGCGCGTTCAATCCGTTCTATGATCGGCGCAGTGTGCGCTTGGACCTGTTCTTCGGTTTCCCGCTTCTGAGGATCCAGTGAAAGGGTCGGTAGTTTCCCCGCACTCGCGGGGCTGACAACATCTGCCTCCAAGGCAATTGCTTCTTCAGGCTGATCGACTTCGGCTTCCATCTCCAGGACCGGCTCAGGCTCCGGCACATCCTTGGGTTTGGCGATGATCGATCCCACGGCAAAGCGGCTTGGGGCGGCAGCGGTCTCAAAGGCAACCGGGGACTCGATATCGCCGGCCAGCGCGCGCTCATCTTGCGACACCCGTTCCATGGCACCGCCATTCCCGGATTCCCCGCCGCTCAGCTGCTCAATCGCCGCATCAGCGAGCTCTTTCGCGCGCTCCGACCGCAGCTCTGTCTGGTCGCATGCCGCAAACGCGAGTACCGCCGCAATCGCACCACCAAGCCAGACACGCTGGCGTCCCGATACCGTCTTCCGCATACTCGACGTCCTCATTCTGGAAGATCCCGCCACGTCCCGACTTTTATCTTAACGGTGTGTTAGCAATATGACGAGCCCTCAAGCCGCAAGACCCTAGGAGATGTTAGTGCCGATCGATTCACCCCGTTCCATTGTTGTCCTGACTGGCGCTGGGATTTCAGCAGAAAGTGGCCTCGGCACGTTTCGCGACAAAGACGGAATATGGACCAGGTACCCTCTGGAAGACTTGGCAACACCTGAAGGCTTTGCGCGCAATCCGGAGTTTGTTCAGCAATTCTACAATGACCGCCGCCGCCAGCTGCGCGACGCAAGAGCCCACGCCGGCCACGAGGCGCTAACCCGGCTTCAAAAGGCGCATGGCGCAGTCACACTCGTGACGCAAAATGTCGACAATCTCCACGAGCAGGCCGGCGCGGACGATGTCGTCCACATGCATGGTGAGCTTGCGAAATCGCTCTGCTCAAATTGCGGGCGGCGCGCCATGTGCGACGAGGACCTGCACATGGACATGACCTGTCCCCAGTGCGGCAGTGTTGGAACGGTGCGTCCTGACGTGGTGTGGTTTGGTGAAATTCCTTACCACATGGAGCGGATCGAAGACGCCCTGTCGGTGTGCGACCTCTTCATCTCCATTGGCACCTCAGGTGCCGTCTACCCTGCCGCAGGTTTTGTTCAAATGGCACGAGCCGTCGCAGCGAAAACCGTTGAACTCAATCTGGAGCCGTCTGAAAACGCCTATGCTTTCGACGATGCGCTCTACGGCTCAGCAAGCACAGTGGTGCCGGACTGGGTTGACCGGTTTCTTGCCAAGGCAGTCTGACAAGGGTGACGGGTCAGGATCAGGACGAATCCGCCCGCTCGATGTGAGTCCATTTTTCAAACCGTGCGGCAACGTCCTCATAGACATGTCGCTTGAACGGCACGACAAGGCTGGGCGTTTCCTCAAGCCGAGCCCAACGCCAGGCGTCAAATTCCGGCGTGTGCCGGTCTAGGCGCACATCATGTTCAGAGCCTTTGAAACGAAGAGCGAACCATTTCTGGCGCTGACCAAGATATGGCCCGGGCATTTTGCGCCGCAGCGCGGGCGGGAAATCATAGTAGATCCAGTCCGATGTCTCCTCGAGGATGTCCACAAGCTTCGGAGAGACTCCGGCCTCTTCATCCAGCTCACGCAGGGCCGCAACCTCTGGAGCTTCGCCCTGATCGATACCCCCTTGGGGCATCTGCCATTGAAATGGGCCGCGCCCATTGATGCGTCGTCCCATGAAAACGTGGCCCGCCTCTGAAAAAAGGGCGAGGCCCACATTCGGGCGGTATCGGTCTGGGTCGCGCTTGGTCATGCGCTGGGAAACTAGGGCTAAGGCGCAGGATCGCCAGCACCCGGCGCTGCAATCGCCGTTACTTGTCGCACACGCTGCGCATCGGACAGTAGCGCGGATGCGGGCGCGAGGACGAGCCCCTTGTCTTCGAGCCGGCCTGCCCAAGCCTGGAGTACATCAATTGTGACTGGGTATGCGAAGCCTCCGGCCAGCGCAGAGCCATCATCCTTGGCGATCTTCTCTAGAGCGAGCAGCCTTTTCTCGATGGCATCCGCATCGGTGTCGTCATCAATCGTATGGGCTGCGCCGACAAATGGCGTTCCCGTATCGGACGCAGTCGATGCGAACACTGACCGCGAGAGGCTGCCATCTTCCACGAAGGCGACCCCTCGTTTGGCAAGCGCGGACAGCATGGGCTCGGCGGCAGCGCGATCGGTCGCGAATTTCGCGCCCTGGTAATTCACCACACCGAAGTACCCAGTGCCCCGCGAGAGAAGCCAATCCACCTTGTTGGCATTGGACGATACGTCGGCCACCGTCAGCGTCTGAGGGTGCGGGCGCACGCGCCCATAGTCATACGGCTCCAGCGGCATCTCAATCAGCACTTCATGGCCAGCCGCGCGTGCGCGATTGATCCAGGTCTGCAGGTTTCGCGCATGGGGCACAAAGCTGAGCGTGATCTCCGGCGGCAACTCATCAATGGCCGATGCCGTATGGGTATAGTTGATGCCGAGGCCGCCGACGATGACGGACACGGCAGGCTTGCCGTCCGGATTCTCAAAGGGGCGCGCATAGGCATCCGCGGGCGTCACGCCCGAGGCCGCTATGACGGGCAATCGCCCAATGCTCGCACGTTCGTAAAGGCCAGAAATCGGCGCACGCGGCAATGTAACGGGTTCCGCGGCGGGCGATTGGGCACCTGCTGTAACATCACTCAGCGCCTGACCGGGTCTGACCGTATGACCATTGATGCGTACGGATTGCGGAGCGGCGTCACCCTGCTCTAACGGCTGGGATCGCTCCGGCACACTTGCAGCGGCATAGGTCACACCGAGCGAAGGTTCATCTGCGACCGCGCGGGTGGGCCTTAGGTCCCTCGCATCGAGCCGCGCCTTAAGGACAGGAGCCGCGTCGTACGGCGCGTCTTCGAAAAGCGCAATGTGCGTTGCGGGGCCTGCATCGTCTGCGTCGCCCATCGCATAAACAGCTGCGCCCAGTCCGAGCGCACAAGCCGAGAAGAATGCAAGGCTCGCGGCCGTGTGGGCGATGCCCGATAGAACGGGATTGGGATCGTCACGGCGTTTGCCGGGCATGGGCGACCTGCTGATGTCTGCTGAAGCAATAGTTCAGCAGTTTGATCGCTCAAAACAGTTAAGAGATTGCAAAAAACAGTTAACCGGCGTTTGGAGAAGCGCTTGCGGTCGTGATCCGATCACGGAGTAGGTCTATGGCGCGATCAAGCTGGTAGTCCTCGCCATTGTAACCTTCCGGCGGCTGGTCATCCGGCAGGTGCGGCCCGCGCCGTTCGCTCCCATCTTCATTGTCGAGGGAGTTGTAAAGATCAGCCTCTGAATAAACGCGGATCTTCTCAAGATCCTCCTCAGACAAACGTGAACTCGCAACCTCCAGATCGGGCTCGATCCCTGTCGCCTGAATGGAACGGCCGGAGGGCGTGTAGTACCGCGCCGTGGTCAGCCGGATTGCGCCGCGTTCCGCCCCCAGCGGAATGACCGTCTGCACCGATCCCTTTCCGAAGCTCGTCACACCGAGCACCGTCGCCCGCCCGCGATCCTGGAGCGCACCGGCAACGATTTCCGATGCCGAGGCTGATCCATTGTTGATCAGTACGACAATCGGTATCCCGCGGAAGACTTCACCAGATCGCGCGTTATACCGCTCGATATCATTTGCCCGGCGCCCGATCGTCGAGACGACCTCGCCGCCGGACAGGAACATGTCGCTGACCGAGACGGCCTGGTCGAGCAAGCCGCCGCCATTGTTGCGGAGGTCGAGGATGATACCGCTTGGGCGTCCGTCGATCGTCTTGGCTGCATCCGACAATGCATTCTCGAGGAGCATCGTCGTCCGCTCATTGAACGTCGAGATACGGATATACGCGATATCCGTATCCACAACTCTCTGTGTGACGGATTTCGGCTGGATCACCTCACGGGTAAGGACGACATCAAAAGGGTCCTCCCCTTCGCGCAAGATTGTAATGGTGATGTCGCTTCCTGAAGGACCGCGCATCTCCTTGACGGCATCGTTGACGGGCAAGCCGATGATCGGTCGTCCGTCCACAGCGGTAATCAAGTCCCCACTCTCGATGCCGGCGCGACTTGCAGGCGTGTCATCCATGGGCGTGACCACTTTGACGAAACCGTCTTCGCCGGTGACCTCGATGCCGAGCCCGCCATACTCGCCAGACGTCTGTACCTGAATGGCGCGGAAGTCTTCTGACGACAGATAACCCGAATGCGGATCGAGCGAGGTGAGCATGCCATTAATGGCCGCTTCCATGGCTTCGGCTTCGTCGATTTCCTCGACATAATCGGTTTGCGCCCGGGCCAGAATTTCGGCGAACAGGTCAAGCTGGCGATAGGTTTCCGCTTTCGGGTCCGATGAGCGCGTCTCCGTCCATGCGGCAGACGACATGCCAACAGCTACGGCACCTAAGGCGACCCCAATGGCCGCTCCTGCAAGCAAAGACCGCATCTGCATCATCTCCTCGTCGGGCTTATCGCCCTCTTTTCATCCAGTCAGCCGGATTCATGGGCCGACCGTCTTTCCTCAGCTCGACATAGAGCTCAGGTGGCGGATCAGACCGGTTGGACATGAGTCCGACCGGTTCGCCAGAGACAACGGTCTGTCCGATAGACCCGTAAATCTCGCCTAATCCACTTAGGACAATATGGTAGCCATCGCTCGTGCGCAAAATCAACATTTCGCCATAGCTGCGAAATGCCCCAGCGTACTCAATTCGGCCATCGGCCGGGGCGACGACCTGCGCCTCGCGGCGCGTCACGATGTATAGCCCCTCCGCTTTGGACCCCGTTGGCATTCTGTCGCCAAACCCGCGCGAGACCAGACCCGCTGCCGGTCGCACCAATCCGCCGAGCGATGCTGCCCCAAGCGGAGACAGGCGGACCGCAGGTTGAGGGGGCGCAGCGCGGGCCGCATCCGTTGCCGTATCGCGGCCTGTGTTCAACGCTGCGTACCGCAGACGCAATGGCGGTTTGTAGCGCGGCGGCGCAGGCGCCCGCGCCTCCAGCGAGGTTAGCAGGCCGCGCAACGTATCGGCCTCCGTGCCAAGCCGGGCCACTGTGATGCGCAGAGCATCGGCCTCAACAGAGAGGTCTTCATATTGAGATCGCTTCAGCGCAGCCAGCTGCTCGATCTCGGCTTTCTTCAAGGCAAGCGTCGCCTCTGTCGCACTCAGGCGGGCCCGCTCACGGCGAATATCCCGCTCGATTCGGTTGAGCGTCTCGATTTCTGCCGACAGTGCCTCTGCGCGATTGGACAGACGCGGCGCAGCATCCCCCATCAGTATGGCAGCACGCACAGCCAGATTTGATTCATCGGGCGAAACAATCAGTGCGGGCGGGCGTCGTCGGTTTGCAGAGGCAAGCGCGGCGAGCAAATCCTCCAGGGCATCTCGATCTGACAGCAATGCAATCTGAGCCGACTCCAGGCGCGCCGAGAGGTCGATCAGCTTGCGTTCCGATCGCGTTGCCTGCTCTTCCCTGCGGCGACTGTCCATGGCGGCTTCGATCAGGGCGGCGTCGACATCCTCAAGGTCCATGCGCGCTGCGGACCCGGCGGTTTCCAGCGCCGCAAGCCGCGCCTCGGCTTCGGCTTTTTCGGCCTCCAAAGCCACCAGCTCATCGCGCGTGTACGTATCGGGAGACGCTCCGAGGGTGAGGAGCGCTGTGGAGACAGCAAGGACGCGCATGAGTCGCATACCCTCACACTGCCACAGGCTTCCTGAGCGGTGGGTTAACTGATGGTCAGGGAATGGCTTAAAGCGCCGGGCCCTCAAACTGGCTGAGCCAGAAGTCCATGGCCGTATCGATATGGTCAAGCGCGCCGTCCAGCGACTCCCGCTCCCCTTCCCCCAACCGCGCTGATGCAGTGGGCTGCACCGTCGCAAGATGGCGCACCACTTTTGTCACAGCACTCACCCCGCGCGGCAATGGGGCGAGGTCGAGGGTCCAGCCTGCATTTGGAGGATGAATGAAAGCATTACGGGCTTCAATGAGCCCTTTCAGCCGAGCGAGGTCGCCATTGGACAGGGTTAAAGTGAAGGGTGGACGCAGACGCTTTTCATCGCAGCACTGCTTGATCAGGAAAAGCGGATTGCGGCGGCTGCCGTCTTCCATAGGGGCCTCAGACAGCGCCCGTATGGCCGCCGCCTGCGCCGCCATCACCGCGCCGATGACGAGCCAACGCGCCGATGTCCGGTCATCCACAACAAGCCCGGCATGCACGGCCATGAACCGCACTGACTCCAAAAGATCCTCACGCGTATCGACCGCGTATCGCCAGACCGGCCCCTGACCTGCCATTGCAAACTCACTGCGCCGGTGCTGGCTCATCCTCTGCGGGTTTGCGGAAGTCCCAACCCGTTTCTGCCGCAAGATACGCAAAAGCGGCATACACGGCGACATTCTGGCGGAAGGCCTCTGGCTCGATCTTGTCAAAGGTGTCGTCCGGTGTGTGATGATAATCGAAATAGTCTCGGCCATCCTGCCCGGGCGTCACGACCGGCACACCGCTACGGCGAAGAACACCAATATCAGGGCCGCCGAACGCATTGTTATCGCCTGCCGTCACTTGTAGCGGAGCCAGCACACGTTGCATGGCCCGGGCATAGGGCAGCGCGCCTTCGCTGAAATTGGTCTGGAATCGCCAGATGCGGCCTGCCCCGAAATCACTTTCTGAGGCCAGAACGTGTTTGTCCAAGTCATCGGAATGGGCGCGCGCATAGGCATCACCGCCGAACAGGCCGACTTCCTCTGCGCCATAGAGCACGACGCGGATGGTCCGCTTGGGTTGGCCCGGAAGCCGGTCGATCAGCTTTGCCGCACCGACCACGATCCCGCAGCCCGCCCCATCATCGAGCGCTCCCGTCCCCAAGTCCCAGCTATCAAGATGACATCCCAGAAGGACAATCTCATCGGTTGAGCCGGGCACCTCGGCAATCACATTGCCCGACGGCACGCCAGACAGGGTTTCAGTTTGGATGTCTAAATTGACGACCACCTCCCCGAGCGAGAGCAGCCGGGTAAGCTGATCTGCGTCCGGCCCCGATAAAGCAGCCGCGGGTGCTGCGCCCTGGGCTTCGCCATCGGGACGCGACATAATCCCCGTGTGCGGCATACGGTGCGGCTGCGTCCCAACAGACCTTATCAGGCAAGCCGCAGCGCCTTTCTCAGCGGCAACGTTCGCGCACTGGCTTCGCTTGCGGACGGCAAGACCATAGCCCGATCCGTCCATCGTTGAGATCATTCCCTCATCAATAAAGACGATCGCGCCCTCTACATCGCGGCCGTCGGACAGCTCGAGATCGGCGAGGCTGTCGAACCGAACAACCGGCGCTTCGAGGCCGCCTTCCGGTGTCGGGGCTGAACCGCCAAGGGCTGTAACCACCAGATCCTGCGGCGAGGGGGACACAATTGAAGCTGAGTCCGACACCCGGCTCCAGAATGGAATTTCAAAGTCCTCGACGCGCACGTTTCGAAAGCCCAGAGACTGTAATTCCACCACGGACCAGTCGCGGGCGCGTTTCTCCGCAGCCGAACCAGCAAGCCGCTGACCCACCTGGGTCGTCAAGTCGCGCACAAAGTTCAGGCCCACATCATCGGTTTCCGCCTCAGCAATCAACTCGTTCACGGTATCGACGACGCGCGGCGGTACCGGCGCGACCTCCTGGGCGAAAGCCGGAGCTGCTGCAAAGGCAAGAGCGAAAAGCGCTGAACGCATGGACGATCTCCAATAGGGACGGGCTTGAGGACGGTTTGTGCGCACTCTAGGCTGCGCCGGGTTCATTCGCCACCCGGCCTGTGCGAAAGACATCACGATGACGCTCCCTCCCCTTCGCCTGAACCCGTCGCTCAAGCCGGAAGACTATATCGAGGCCTACACGCGCGACCGGTTTGTGCAAATTCCCGACATCTTCGAACCAGAGCTCGCGGATGCTCTTGCGACTATGCTCCGCACACAGATTCCATGGCGGCTCGCCTATCAAACCCCTCAAGATGGCGTGGTTCAGATCAGCCCTGAAGATGCCCAGTCCCTGGGCCGCGATGTCATCGCGCAGCGCATGCAGTTGGTCATGCAGCTCGCGGAGAAGAATTACGGTTTCTGTTACAACAGCTACCAGATGATCGAAGCCGTCATACAGCGGCGCGACCCCGGTCACCCGATCCATGATGTGACACAGTTCCTGAATTCGCGCGCCTTTCTCGATTTCGGCTCAGCGATCATCGGAGAAGCGGGCATCACCAAAGCCGACGCCCAGGCTACGCTGTTCGGACGGGGCGGGTTCCTGACGCGCCATGTCGATGAAGGCGCAAACCGGGAGCGCCGCGCGGCCTATACGCTTGGGTTTTCGCAGAACTGGCAAACGGACTGGGGCGGCCTGCTCATGCTCATCGACAAGCAGACCACAGATGTCAGAAGCGCCTACATTCCGAGATTTAATACGCTCACTCTGTTCGACGGAATGGCAGTCCACAGCGTCAGCCCCGTTTCAGCATTTGCCGGCGACGGGCGCTATTCAATTGTTGGCTGGCTCAGGAATGACCCGGTCCCGACGTGAATTGATGCGCTGTCGTTAAGCCGCAGCTAGGCCAAATCGGTTACCCTAGGGTATGACGCCAGCGTTTTCAGCCTACCTGAACGGCCTTCGTTTTATGGCGGCCCTTGTCGTCCTGGTGGGGCATTGGTCCTATCGGATGCCAGAATGGTCAATCACGCGCTGGATATATGTCCATGACATCGCCCGTGATGCGGTCATTGTTTTCTTCGTCATGTCCGGCCTCGTCATCGCCTATTCTACTGAGCGCAAGTCTAAATTTGGACTTGGGCGCTTTGCAGCGGATCGCTGCGGGCGGCTCTGGAGTGTTGCGATTCCTGCAATGGTCCTGACAATCGGTATTGATTCTGTCTTCCATTGGCTCGGCACTACCAATGTACCCCTCGGCCCGTCTGACGCGGCGGGTTGGGCCAGCATGAGCGCGATCGCACTGGCATTTTTCAACCAGCTATGGTGGCTCAACTTGGATATCGCATCCAATACACCGTGGTGGTCCTTGGGATACGAGGCTTGGTACTACGCAATCTTTGCAGCTTGGTTTTTTCTGCGTGGCCGGGCCCGTCTCTACTCGACAGTGGGACTGAGCCTAATTGCTGGGCCCAAGATACTGTTGCTCGCACCGGCATGGGTTGCCGGTGTCTATGTTTGGCACCTGATTTCAACAGGACAGCACAGACGCCTTGAGCAACGCTCCGCTCTTGTCGGCATTATAGCAACCGCTCTGATCTATGGGGTCGCACAGGGCTTTGCCCTTCCAAGTCTGATGAGCTCTGCGACCGAGGCGACCCTTGGCGTGGAAGCCTACCAAATGCTTGCGCGTTCAGGTCCATTCGTATGGCTGAACATTCTAGGCGCGTTGACTGCCTTTCATATTCTATGCGTCGCGTCGGTGTGCGCTGACGACCGCTCAAAGGACGGCCTTCTAAGACGAACCACCCATTGGTTCGCAGACGCCACCTTCTCCCTCTATCTCGTTCATATGCCCGTGATGTGGCTGGTCGGCGCGCTGCTACCTGCTGAGACGCATATTCTCACTCGCGCGGCCGCGCTCTTGTTAATCCCCTTCGCGGCGAGCCTGGCCTTTGCAGAAGTGTTCGAGCGGAACGATTGGGGTTTGAGGGCGATGCTTCGCCGCTTGATGGTTTTCCCAGTGCGCCTTATCCAGCGGCTTCGTTCAGGTATCCTGCCGTTTCCACAATAACTTCAGCTTGAGGACGGTCTTTGTAGCCCTCCTCGCGAAGCACGGCCGCGACGGTCCCGTCAGCCCGAACAAAAACAACTGCCGGGTGCGGGATCCCATTAAAACGGCTGCC
>JBCBWQ010000058.1:0-12786 GCA_039817025.1 Pseudomonadota bacterium
CCGAAGCACGGGTTGACGCTTCCGGTGATTTCACCCTTCAACGCCGGCTGAGCACTGCCTTGTTCGCTGCAGCCGGTGTTCGTCCGGATGCGGATATTCGTAATATCGTTCTGACCCGGAATGGCCGCCGCCGTGTATTCGATATGTCCGGCGCGCTGGACGGTGGACCAATCGAAGATCCGCTTTTGGTGGCGGGCGATCGGGTCCATGTCCCGTCGCGCGGTTGTTTTCAGGTGGCTCTCGCACGCCCGTCTCGGATTACCCCGCCCGGTGTGCGCGTTTACATGTCGAACCTGACCCGTCCGGCTGCGTCGAATGCGAACTCAGCCATAGGCCAGCATGCAACACAGCTTCCATATGGCGTCCGCTTCCTGCAGGGCCTCGTATCGGCAAACTGTGTTGGTGGCATTCAGGCGACCAATGCGCGCCGCTGGGGTGTCCTGATCTCGCGGAACCCGATAACCGGCGAGAGTGAAGTGATCGCCCGGTCGATTGAAGATCTTGTTCGCCGCGCTGACCGTGACGTCTTCAATCCAGTGCTTTTGCCGAATGATGCGATTGCCTGCTACGATTCTCACGTCACGAATGTGCGTGATGTCATCGCAATGGTCACGGAATCTGCAGCGCCAGCGCTGAATGCCGCTCTGATTGGTGGAGCGCTGCGATGATCGCCGCATGGAGCTTCCTTAAGGGCGGTCCGGCGCGGGGGCGATGGCTGCGCTATTTCATCGTCCTCGCTGGAGGAAGCTTTGCAATCCTCGCGCTCGCGGCAGCTTTTTTCTTCCTCACGCCGAAGACCTATGACAGTGGTTTTACGCTCATTCTTCCAGGGGCGGGCGCATCGTCATCGGTCAATCTGGAGTCTCTCGGCCAGGCGAACAGCAACGCCGCGTCGCCGTTCGGTAGCCACAGTCTTAGCCCGACCGAAAACTACAAGCGCTTGCTCCAGTCCTACCGCCTTCGCGGCCGCGTTGCCGCAACTTTGGCCCTCGATATTGCGGACGTGCCAGCACCGAAGATCCAGCTCGCGAACCAAACGAAGCTCATGTACGTGACCGTTCGTTCCGACACACCGCCGGCCGCAAAACGCCTCGCGGACACCTGGCTGGAGGTGTTCGAAGCTGAACTTGCTGCGCTGCGCGCCGAGGAACAAGCTCTCAGGGAAGGTGCCTATCGGGCGACGCTTGAAAGCTTCGAACAGGCGGTCGAGGACGCGCAAGTCAAGATCATTGCGTTCCAGAGCGAATATGGACTCATCTCGCTTGATCAATTCCAGGAGTTGGTTGCGCAGACCGAATCCCTCCGCGCGGAACTCGAGCGCGCAGATGCTGAAATGCGCGTCGCGCAGGGCGAGGTTGCACGACTATCCGGCATTCTCGGTGTGTCTGCGGACCAAGCTGCGAATATCCTAACTCTTTTGTCCGATACATCCTTCCAATCTCTCATCGATGCGCGCTCGGTGGCTGAAACGCGTCTTGCTGAGCTCTCGGAAATGTTTGGCACGAACCATCCTGAGTTGATCGCGGCCACCGGAGAGGCCGCCGGTTTGAATGCGGGACTGCGCAACCGGGGCAGGGGCCTCCTCGGCATTGAAGGGTTCGCCGCCGTAGATCAGATTTACTATACATCAACCGGCGAACGCTCAGCGCTGATCGCCAAGCTGGTTGACGCTGCAGTCAAGTTGGCTGGAGCCAACCGGCGCCGGGACGCTATGTTGCAACAACTGGCCGATACACAGGACCGGGTGGAGCGTCTCGCAGTGCCTGCGACGGAACTCGACGCGCTTCTCAGAGATCACCAGATCGCTGAAACAGTTTTTGCTTCGGCGCTCGCGCGGATCGATACGAACCGCACCGATATCTTCGCATCGTACCCACTGACGCAAACAGTCGAAACGCCTGGCCTGCCGACGTCACCAGCGACGCCGTCCAAGAAATTCATCGTGCTCGGGACACTGGCCGGCATTGTCTTCTACTCAATCGGATTGGCTCTGCTGTGGATCAGACTGCCCATCATTCGCGCGCTCCTGAAGACGTTATAGTCGGCCGCGCGCTTGCCGCGACGTGGCTCGTCCATCTTTTCGGCGGCCTTTATGTGCTCGGACCGGTCCTTGGTGTCGGTCTCACAGCACTTTTCTTTGCGCGAGTATATCTCGGCGAAACAAGGCTTTCTCCGGAACCAAAAGCGACGATACCCGGTGGGGTTTGGGTATGGATGATCGGCATGCTGATTATGCTATTGGCGCTGGAGGTCGGTCATATGAACCAGAACCTCGGCGTCGGCCAGACCATAAAGTCAACGATTGGTTGGGCGAAAGGCTGGGCGCTCCTCGCGCTGTTCCCTTTGATCGGTGCGTGCATGGATATCCGCCTTGAGACGCTGATCCGGGCCGCCGGGTGGGTCGCGCTCGGCACGCTGCTTGTCACTCCACTGTTCATGCTCGCGCCTGTGGTTGGGCTGCCTGAAGTCCTGTTCGTATCCCCTTTGAAAGCAGTAGGTGGCCCCGGTCCAGAGTTCTTCGCCGTTCAGCTCTACTCGATTGAGCCGACCGATGGATCGACCCGTTTGCGTTACTTTACGCCCTGGTCTCCGGCCGCCGGTATGATCGGTAATATGTATCTGATCTTCGCCTTGTCAGACCGTCGCAAGATCTGGAAATGGATTGGCGTCGTCTCGGCACTCGCTATGATCGTCACGTCAAAATCGCGGCTGGCAATTGCAGCGGCGATCTTTATCTGGCCGTTGGTTGTCGCGTTGGGCGAAAGCCGTCGTCCATCGCTCTGGTTTCTTGCTGCATTCGGTCTGCTCTTGTTGACACCGCTTGCCCAAGGATTGCTGGACTGGATCGATCAGACCTTGACCTCGGTCAAATCCATGCGAGCAGACTCTACCCGTGTTAGAGAGGCTCTTGGAGAGATTGCGATCGACCGCTGGTGGACCGAAGCGCCGATTTGGGGGCACGGCATTGTCGAGCGCGGACCCCACTTTGTCGAATACATGCCGATTGGAAGTCACCACACCTGGTACGGGCTGTTGTTCGTAAAGGGAGCAGTAGGTGCCCTAGCGCTCGCCATACCGCTTGTGTGGAGCCTGGCTGAGTTTTCCATCCTGGCCATAATGCGCTCGCCAGCTGGAAAAATCGCCTTTGGCATGGTGCTTCTCATGGCGTTCTATTCGATTGGCGAAAATCTCGAGATTCTTGCCTACCTCATGTGGCCGGGCCTTATCGTTATGGGAATTGCCGCGCGGGAGCTGAAAGATCGTGTTGCGCCCGCATAAAAAAGAACCCCGGGCCTGATACCCGGGGCTAAGTAGACTGCATGGTCTGTAAGATCCATTCAGGCGGCAGCGGCGACTTCGTGAGCCGACAACTCTGCCTGCCATGCACCAATCATACGGTCGTACTCTCCGATTGCTTCGGCACGGGTCGTTCCGGCGCGACGAAGAAAGTCTTCGGCCGATGCCGCTGATCGTATTGCCGAAACAAGACTGTCCACGTCGCCGCAGCGGTGACGAAATCCTTGTCCGCTGAGCTGATCGGTCAGGCCGTCAATCCCAGCCGCAATAATTGGGCGTCCAGCCATTCTCGCTTCTGTGCCCACAAGTCCAAAGGCTTCCCAGCGCGACGGGATCGCTATGACGTCTGTACGCGCGAGGAACCGATCCGGCGTTGAGAAGGGCGGGCAAAACTCGACGTGGGGAATGGGTGCAGCTTTCGTCCTTAGCGCGGGTTCTTCGGGCCCCGTTCCGGCCAACATGAGGCAGGCGATTGCTGGCGGAACTTTCGTCATTGCTTCGATGAGCAGATCAAAACCCTTTTGCCGGTGAAAGCGCCCATAAGCACCAATTTTCAGAGGGCCGCCCGAACGATCGGGAAGCGAAATATCAAGTAGACTTGAGCAATCCCGCGACTGAGGGATAGCTACGACCTTCCGCGCGGGTGCAAGTTTGGCTTCGAGGATCCAACGACGCTGACCCTCAGAAACCGCAACAACAGTATCAACTAAGAAATACGCGGCACGGAGCAATTGGCGAAATTTCATCTGTAGCCGAACTTCGCTTTGCTCGAACCCGTCAGTGTAGGAGTGCTCGATCAATATGACCTTCGAGAACCCACCGAGCGTCTTCAGCTCCGCGAGCGCACCAAGCTTGAGCCAGTTCGCGGTGAAATGAACAATTGCAATGTCGTTTGCTGATGAGGCTTTCGGACAGCCGTCTCGCATGTCCGCGGCGACGTGCTGGCCAAGCTGAGCAAGCCTCGGATCCTCGAAATTCTTAAGCGCACGGGTAACACCGCCAATGGCGAAGTCATCGAGGATATGAACGATTGTCCGTTCGGGTCGCATCCCTTAAGCCTTCTCGATTGCGGCTTGCAGAGGCGCATTGAGTCTTGCTGGGAGGAAGCGAAGCACTGCTGCGGCAACGAGCGTTGTGATGCTTTTCGCTGGTTCTCGCCAAAGAATTGAAGGTGATGCTGCGAGCGCATCTTTCATCAGGATCCAGGCCATTGCGCCGTCACCCATGCGCACGCAGCGGCGTGCAAGGTAGCGTAGCTGGAATGCCTCTGCTGGCTTGGCCCAGCGCTCAGCAAAGTCGGGGTCGAGCTCAGCCACCCGGTCGCGGACCCGGCTCCACGTTTCGAACTGTCGGATAACGTTTGCTGACAGGCCGTCTTCATTGATGCGGTATCGGGTAAACGTGCCCGCTATCCCTTCGAACTCCCAGTCGGTTGTCAGCGCAATGCGGCACCAGCACTCGATGTCTTCCGACTGGCGGAAAGTCTCATCAAAAAAGTCAAGCTCCCGCCGTTCAGTGTTTTCAAAGGCAATCGCGTTCAGCGCGGCCTTGCGGATGACGGGCGCAGACCCATTCCCGACCGGATTGCGCAAAAACACATCCTGAGGATCGATCATTCTGATCTTGGGGTTTTGGAGGATACGCAGCGGTGCGCCGCCTTCATCGATCAACTGAGAGGCGGCGTAGCTTACGCCAATCGATGGCGACCCTTCCAGATGTGCGACATGGCTTGCGAGTTTGTCGGGTTCCCACAAATCATCAGAATCCAGAAGGGCGATGTACAGGCCCGCTGCGTTTCGGATGCCCGTGTTGCGCGCGCCGGCAAGGCCGCGATTCTCCTGGCTGATGATCCTTATGCGCGGGTCATCATAAGCGCGGCAAAGCAAAATGGAATTATCCGTTCCCGCATCATCGACGATCAGCAACTCAAAATCGGTGAACGTTTGCGCCAGCACGGAGTCAATCGCGGACTGTACGTACCGCGCAGTATTGTAGACAGGCATAACGACAGTGACGGTCGGACAAGTCATTTTACAACGAGCTCCTTGAGTTTTGGATGCGGAATAAACGAAACAAGAAGGCCAGCGGCTGTGAGCAGCGTGCGCTTGGGTTGGCGAGCAATCAGAAAGGGGTCCGCCATCACCGCCATACGGAGATATCGGACGGCTTCTAGGGAGCGGCCGAGGCGCAAGGCCCGCCGTGCCAACTGGCGATGGATTGGACCAATGGCATAGCGTAGAGTTGCTTCAGTTTCTTCAGGGAAACACTCCCGCGCGCGGTCCACCATAGACCACCAGCCCCGCCGCATCGCTTCAAGATCCGCAGACTGACTGCTTGCAGATGATCGATAGAAAAACCATTCGGCATCAACACCTCGGATTTCCCATTCGTCATCCAAAGCAACCCGAAGGAGCAAATCCTGGTCCTCAGCGAAATTGAGACCCGGTCTGAACGGGCCAATTTGGTCTAGGACCTCTCGGCGGCAGACGATGTTTGAAGAGCTGCACACTGCATTCTCTGCCATCAGATCGGCGGCGCTCAATTGCCGTACATGCGATGTTAGAGTTCCGAGAGCGAGAGTTTCTTCATCTACGAAACGGGTCCGGCTAAACAGAACGCCTGCCTTTGGCTGTTCAGCAAACGCCTGGAGCATGCCCGAAAGGCGCTGCTCAGCCCACAAATCATCTGCATCAAGAAACGCTATCACCTTAGCCCGGGCATACCTTAATCCTGTATTGCGAGCAGCCGACGGGCCGGCATTGGATTGGCGAACCAGTCGAACGCGGGAGTCGTTCGCTGCCAGCTGTTTTGCAACATCCGCGGTATCGTCGGGCGAACCGTCATCGACAATGATGAGTTCCCAGTCATCGAGCGTTTGGCCTTGTACAGAGATTACGGACGCCTCAATCGTGTCGGCCGCGCCGTAGGCAGGCATGATCACGGAAACGTTGGGTGCAACGCTCATCGCGCAACCTCCATCGTCGCTGCATTCGGGAGTGTTGAAGGGCGAAATGCGGCGATCGTAGAAATGAACGCATACAGCGATGCTCCGACAACGGATGCTATTGCGGCGTGCATGAGACCGAAAGGCGTAGCCACAGTGAAGGGGATGAGGATGCTCGTGCAAAAACCAACGGCGATGAGAAATTCGTTGCCTGACCGACCCTCGGCGCGCGCGTACATTCGAGCGCCGTCAACAAGCAAGCGAGCGGGACCGCCAAGGCAGAGTAGAGCGACAAGGGGTGCCGCCTGGCTCCATCGCTCGCCAAAGACGATAGGAACGTAGAGCAGGGCAGCTGCAGCTTGCGTGCAGTAGACAAGCCCCAGTGGCAAGCCAAGACCGCTGACTGCAGCCTTGAAGGCCTTCAGCTTATCCGATGCGATGCAAAGGTTCGGGTACACAGCATTTGAAAAGGCGCGGTTCAATGCTGTGGAGACACCAAGTCCAGCATTAAACGCAAAGTAGTAGAGCCCGAGTGCTTCAATGCCGAGGAAGAGCGACACGACGAGCTTATCCAGTTGGTCGCGGGCTGTGGTGAGCAACTCGGCACCTAGTACCGGTAGCGAAAACCTGAAGATGACACCCGATCGCGCAAATCCGGCCTCGGGGCGGCGTTTCCATGGCCGTGTGTGTCTGACGCCAAACAACCAGATAGGCGTTGTCAGAATCTTTGGCAGGATAATCGCCCAAGCACCAAAGCCCAAAAGCGCAAGAAGAGCAGTCAATGTGTGGTCGGCTACAGCCTGTGCGGACGTCACAGCGGCTAGGTGCTTCATCCGCTGTTCGCGCTGTAGGCTATAGGCGTGTAGCAGGCCGAACGGCATGATGAAAAACACGAGCGCCAGCGCGGCGACCATCGCTCCGCTATCTTGGCCTGGCAGGACAAACTCAAGGCATAGGCCCGCAAGAATCTGGACCGCAGCCAGGCCCATGCAGATTCGCCACATCATCTTGTGAGCGGTGTTAGCAACCTTGTCGAATTGATCGCGATCCGCCCGGATCACGGCTGCACCAATGCCGTTCTCGGTGAACACCCTGATAATCTCAAAGACAGTGATCGCCATTGCTGCCACCCCGAAAGCGACGGCATCGAGTTGACGCGCAAGAATGACAGCAGCAGCAATTCGGCCGAGACGGCTGACGATTTCTGCGCCTGTCAGCCAGCCGATGTTCTGTGTCAGCTTGTCGCCCGATGCGCGGGCGGCAAGGCTTTGAGCCTGGAAAAGCCATTCTTGCTTCACAACACGTCTCCTTCAGATCCGTGCCGCTACATCTTCAAGAATAGCCCCACTTTATAGCGATGATCGATCGCTGATCTTGAGCCCTGTAAACATTATAAAAATTATCTTCGGTGCGTACTTTTCGGCCGCTGCGGACTGCGGCCTTCAATGCAATTCGCAATGGAAATCTCTTGCGTTCTGCGGCAGCCATTAGCGTCTCTGAGGCAATGCAACAGAGTTTGCGTCTGAAAACATTGAATAAAATCTCGCGCGATCGGTGCGGAACGTCTCCTGCGAACACAACGGCAAACCGTTCATCACAGGAGAGCACCGATGCAGAACGCACTCATTCATCGTCTTCCCGGTCCCGAGCAGAGGCTTAGCCGGCCGAAAATTGGTCCAGAACGCTCGCTTAAAGCTTCCCGCCTTCTTGGGTTTGACGTTGCGAATGCCAAACTCGCGGAGACCGTCTACTGGATCGCGGATCGTGCGCAGTCTCGCACGCCCACACAGATCGCTTTTCTGAATGCGCATTGCGCAAACATCGCGCGCAAGGACTGGCGCTACAGAGACACGCTGAAGTCCGCAGACGCTTTGCTGCCTGACGGATCTGGCGTCGCTCTGGCCGCGAGCCTGGAGGGCTCTGGCCTTGGAGACAACCTCAATGGGACTGACCTGTTTGCACCGCTCTGCCGGTGCCTGGCCTTCAGGAGCATCCCCGTTTTCTTCCTCGGCGGCCGGCCGGGCGTTGCTGAGGCAGCAGCCAAGGTATCGTGCGACGCGTTTCCTAACCTGAACATTGCTGGCCATCGGCACGGCTACTTCTCTCCGCGGCAGGAAGATGAAGTCATCGCGCAAATCAATGCCTCAGGTGCCCGGGTCGTGTTCGTGGCGTTTGGCGTTCCGGATCAGGACACTTGGATCGCTAGAGTGCGTCATCGGATCAACGCCCCTGTCATTCTCGGGGTTGGTGGGTTGCTGGACTTTGTGTCCGGTCGCATCCCGCGCGCGCCGCAATGGATGCGGTCGGCGGGTCTTGAGTGGGTATACCGGCTAAAGTGTGAGCCCCAGCGGATGTGGCGGCGCTATCTACTGGGCAATTTTAGCTTCATCGTCCATGCTGGCGGACACGCGATCAACAAACGGTTGCGCTCGCTTAGACGCCGTTTAGACCGCGGTCTGACCCGGTGCCTGGATGTTGTTGGAGCAGGGACGGGGTTGCTGCTGTTGTCCCCACTACTCCTGTCGGTCGCTGCCGCTGTTCGGCTAGAGAGCAAGGGACCAGCCCTATTCCGGCAGATCCGAATTGGCGAAAACGGAAAGCCATTTGAAATGGTGAAGTTTCGCTCCATGAGGACCGATGGCCCATCCCAGGCTGAGCTCAGCAAGCTCTCAGATGATCGCAATGACGGTGTCACGTTCAAGCTGAAAAAGGACCCACGGATTACCCGGATCGGTCAATTCATCCGCAAGTATTCAATTGACGAGCTGCCGCAGCTCTGGACGGTCCTTAAGGGCGATATGTCCCTCGTAGGGCCCAGGCCGGCTTTGCCCGTCGAGGTAGACAAATACTCAGCGACTGAGCGCAAGCGGTTGAAGGGAAAACCGGGCATTACCTGTTTTTGGCAGATTCAGGGGCGGGCGGACCTTCCTTTTGAGCGGCAGGTCATCCTTGATGTTGCCTATTTGCAGAAACGCTCGCTGTGGCTTGATCTGGTAATCCTCATCAAGACCCCGCTCGCCGTGATTAGCGCTAGGGGTGCATACTGAAGAAATTCAACCTGTAATGCTTCGTTATCGTATTCTTGCTACTGGTGGTAGCAGTGTAGATGGTGAAGGAGCCCGCAATGGCGAACGCAGATGTCGCCCCGGAAGCTTTGACAGAGGAGATATATACTGAGGCTAACCGACTTTGCGTATCGGCGCTCGGCCGCCGGTTCGCTGCGTCCACCAAACGAAAGGTTTGGTTTCATAATAACTATACCTTCAGGCTGACGGAAACCGCCCATGCGTTCGACGATGTATGGACACTTTACCGGTACTCAACGACTGAAGGCGGACTAACGTTCGGGGCTGCGCGCCACCAGCCCACAGGTCTTCACCTCTACAATTCCAGGTCAGCCTCGATCTTTTACGATCGATCGACTCCGCAGTGTGCTGAGCAAAGGGCTTTCCTCGCCTGGATGGAACTATGCTCGCTCGCGGGCAGCGATCTGGTCTTGATGGATGGTCAAGGTGGACGCGACACGCTGCGGTCGACGCTTCGCGGGAGCAATGAGAACGTCCGTCTCGACCAGGCTACACGGACCCTGTCGCATTGGCAGGCCGAGGCCCTTTCGCGCCGCGCGGCACTTGGCGGATTGCCCTTGACTGAACGGGGATCGGTCTATCGCGTTGTGGAACAGAACTCGGTCATCGCGGCATGAAAACAAGTCTTGCAACTTGCATAGTCGGTCTTTGCATTCTGCAAATCGCAATGGCGTATCTTGCAGACTGCAAATGAGATGAAGATCACTTGCAGCCATTAAGGATCTGAAAACAAAGGCCTTTAGTTTATTGCTTTGGGCGCACTGTTTCTTGCAACACTGGCGCTGATGACAACAGGGCTGCGGATGTTGAACGTGAATAATTGGACTTTGAACTTGAACGAGAAGGCGCACGACATGGCAGATGGCACCTCCTCCTTGGCGGCAATCGAACTTGATGCCGCGCTGCGAAACGCGGTTATTGATGCTGCGCTTGATTGCATCATCATGATGGATGAAGACGGCAAGATCGTCGAATTCAATCCAGCTGCGGAGCGAGTCTTCGGCTATTCGAGGGACGAGGCGGTTGGGGCCTTGCTGGCCGACCTGATCGTTCCTGAAAACCTTAGAGCCGCCCATCATCATGGCCTCGGCCACTATCTGAAGACCGGTGAGCACAAGGTGCTCAATAAGCGTGTTGAAGTTCCGGCCACGAACAAAGCAGGCGAAGAGCTGCTGGTTGAACTCGCTATCTCTCCCGTTGAGTTTGGCGGGTCGATCTTTTTCTCCGCATACCTCCGAGACATCACCGACGCACGGGCAGCGCAAAACCGTCTGTCGGCTTCGGAAGAACGCTTCCAGAGCCTGTTTGAGCTGTCTCCGGATGCGATCGTCGTCATCAATGGCAAAGGCGAAATCGTAGACGTGAATACACAGGCTTGCGCTCTTGCTGGATATGACAAGGAGCGCATGACGGCGATGAATGCCGTGGAGTTTGTACCCGCCGATCAGTTTGAAGCTGCGGCACGGGCGCTCGGCAAAGCTTCACAGGGTGACACGGTCCAGATTCATATTGAGTTCCTCGACTCAAATGGAAATCGTATTCCAACAGAGGTCCTCGGGCGGCGTATCGAGAATATCGACGGGCCACTATATCACGGCGTCGTCCGCGATATTTCCCAACGCATCGCGAGCGAACGCCAACTGCTTGGTGCAAAGGATGCAGCCGAAAAGGCCAATGCGGCCAAATCCGATTTCCTTGCGAATATGTCCCACGAGATGCGCACGCCGCTGAATGGCGTGATTGGATCGCTTGCCCTTGTCGAACGCGTGGACGTTGATGCGCAGACGGCGAAACTCGTTCAGGCGGCTGAGCGATCCGCAGAAACCTTGCTGACTTTGATCGATGACCTGCTGGACTTGTCGCGGATCGAAGCCGGTGAAGTCGAGATTGAAAGCACCGTCTTCGATCCCGTGGATCTGGCCACAATCGTCGGCGAAGTGTTCCGACCGCTCGCTGTCGAGAAGGGCATAGAGCTAAACACGGGGGTAAGCGCGCCGGAAAAACCCTTACGGGCAGATGTCGGTAAGATCAGGCAGGTTCTGATAAATCTGGTTGGCAATGCCTTGAAGTTTACCCGCCGGGGAACCGTTGATGTGTCTATTGAGTATGTCGGCAGCGAAAAGGCAGGTGAACTAAAAATCGAGGTTCGCGATACAGGTATCGGGATATCAAAGTCAGATAAGGTTCGCCTGTTTGACCGGTTTAAACAGGCCGACTCCTCGCGCTCCAAGTCCCATGGTGGGGCAGGGCTTGGCTTGTCGATCTGCAAGGAACTCGTCGATATTATGGGCGGCTCAATTTCCGTGAGCAGCGCACCGGGGGTTGGGTCCACATTCGCTTTCTCTGTGCCCGTCACATGCTGGCGCGACCAGCAGGAAACACTCGACGCCCAGCTGACCAAGCTGGGACAACTCTCTGGCAAGGTTCTCATTGCTGAAGACAGCGAAACCAACGCCATGGTGGCCAAAAAGATGCTTGATCGGCTCGGTCTCGACTACCACCACGTTGTGGACGGTGCCGCTGCAGTCGACGCCGCGCTTGATCAAGACTTTGACCTGATCCTCATGGATGTCTCAATGCCGTCCCTCGATGGGCTGGAGGCAACGCGGATCCTACGCGAGCGTGGATTCGAGAAGCCGATCATCGCGATGACAGCCCACGCTCTGAAAGGCGATCGTGACCACGCCCTGAAAAGCGGCATGACCAGTTATCTCACAAAGCCAGTGCGGCCGATAGCGCTTCGGGAGTCGCTGGAGGCATTCCTTCCAAGCCAACCTGCCAGTGAGCCATCCGAGGCAACTGCCGTGAGCGCTTTGGACGAAGATGCAATCTCCGAAGTCTGGGAAGGTGACCTCGAAACCTTCGCCGAGATCGGTGCCATTTTCATCGAAGAACTTGACTGGCGCCTGCCTGGCTTGAGGGGCGCATCAAGCGATGAAGTTGAACATCACGCACACTCGCTGAAAGGTGCCGCATCGAACATCGGCGCGACCGAGCTTAGCCGCCTTTCCGCTGAGCTCGAACGCCTCGCAAAGTCTGGCGACAACAGAAACGCAACCGACCTGATTGCGAGCATAGAAGCAGAAGCGATGGACGTGAAACAGGCGCTGGAGCGCACCTACATCGGGGCACATCAGCATGGCTAATCGTAAGCGCCTTCTCATTGTCGAAGATACACCGTCCCTTGCGCGGACATATGAAAGTCATCTGCGCACAGACTTTGATGAAATCACGGTCGTACAGACCGGCGAGGCCGCAAACGCTGCGCTTTCCATCGACATGCCAGACTGCGTGCTGCTCGATCTGAAGCTTCCGGATGTGGACGGCATGGAGCTCCTCGATCGTTGGTCGGCGCTACCTTTAAATGCGCCCGTGGTCGTGATTACGGCCAATGGGTCGATCTCTATTGCCGTCGATGCGATGAAGCGCGGTGCATCCAATTTCGTCGTTAAACCAACG
>JBCBWQ010000059.1:0-12708 GCA_039817025.1 Pseudomonadota bacterium
CGCGCCGAGACCAGGGGCGCGCTCCACCCGGTCATGCAGGTGTTCGAAGAGATCGCAGCGATCTTCGGCGATATGGGGTTCACCGTCGCTGACGGACCGGACATCGAGGATGACTGGCACAATTTCACCGCGCTGAACTTCCCCGAAGGCCACCCGGCGCGGGAGACCCACGACACGTTCTTCTTCAATGGGCAGGACGGCGCGCCGCCCAAAGTGCTGCGCACGCATACCTCGCCCGTACAGATCCGCGTCATGGAATCAACGCCGCCGCCGATCCGCATCCTCATTCCGGGCCGTGTCTACCGGAACGACTGGGACGCGACGCACACGCCCATGTTCCACCAGGTCGAGGGCCTGGTGATCGAAAAAGGGATCCATATGGGGCACCTGAAAGGCTGCCTGTCGGACTTCGCCAAAGCCTTCTTCGAGGTGGACGAAGCCGCCACGCGTTTCCGCCCGCACTTCTTCCCGTTCACCGAACCGTCTGCGGAGATGGACGTGCAATGCGACCGCTCTGGCGGGACAGTATCCGTGGGCGAAGGGGCAGACTGGCTGGAAGTGCTGGGCTGCGGGATGGTGCATCCCAATGTGCTCAGGAATTGCGGCCTCGACCCGGACGAGCATCAGGGCTTTGCCTTCGGGCTCGGGGTCGACCGGCTGGCCATGCTCAAATACGGCATGCCGGACCTGCGCCCCTATTTCGAAGCAGATCCAGATTGGACGCGGCATTACGGCTTCGCGCCCTGGCTGACGCCGTCGGTGAGCGGAGGGCTGAGCTGATGAAATTCACGCTCTCATGGCTCAAGGACTATCTCGCGACCAAGGAAGATCTCGACGGGATCCTCGCCTACATGATGAAGGCCGGACTTGAGGTCGAGCATGTGGACAATCCAGCCGAGCGCCTCGCGCCGTTCACGGTGGCAAAGGTTCGCGAAGCCGACCCCCATCCCGATGCTGACAAGCTTCGCGTCTGCACGGTCGATACGGTCGACGGTGAGAAAACGATTGTGTGCGGTGCGCCCAATGCGCGGGCGGGCATGAGCGCCATCTATGCGCCGCTTGGAACCTATATCCCTGGCCTCGACTTTGCGCTGGACAAGAAGCCCCGGAAGATCCGCGGCGTAGAAAGCCATGGCATGCTCTGCTCAGCCAAGGAGCTCGAAGCGGGGGATGACCATGACGGCATTATCGATCTTGAAGACTTCTTCGAAGTTGGCACGCCGGCCTCTGAAGCCCTGAAAGCCGATGAACCCATCATAGACTTTGAAGTCACCCCCAACAGGCCTGACTGGCTGGGCGTTGTTGGCATTGCGCGCGACCTGGCTGCTGCAGGTGCGGGACGGTTCGACGCCAAAACTGTGAAGCCGCTCGACGGATCCTACGATTGCCCGGTTGAGATCAAGCTGGACGCGCCTGAGGCCTGTCCCGTGTTTGCGGGCGCTCTGGTAACCGGCGTCAAGAATGGGCCGTCACCGGAGTGGATGCAGAAGCGGCTGAAAGCTGTCGGGATCACGCCGAAATCTCTGCTTGTCGACGTCACCAATTATATCTCGCTCGATCGCGCACGGCCGCTGCACGCCTATGATGCGTCAAAGCTCAAAGGCCCGATCGTGGCCCGGCTCGGCAGGGCAAATGAGACGTGTGAAGCGCTGGATGGCAAAACCTATGATGTGACCGAGGATATGTGCGTGATCGCAGACCGGTCCGGCGTCATCGGTCTTGGCGGAGTGATGGGCGGCGAGTCCACAGCTGTGTCCGATGATACGGTCGACGTGTTTATCGAAAGCGCCTGGTTTGACCCGCTGCGCACAGCCCGCACGGGCCGAGCGACCGGCATCACTTCGGACGCGCGTTACCGCTTTGAGCGCGGCGTCGATCCGCAGAGCTGCGTGGACGGCGTCGCCCTCGCTGTGCGCCTCATCGTCGAGTATGGCGGCGGGGAGGCTTCGCGCATCTCCGTTGCAGGTGAACCACCTGCCCCGCACGGCAAGATCACATTTGCGACCGAAGACGTGGAACGCCTGACCGGATTGAAGGTCAAAGCGGCTGACATGAAAAAGCAGCTGAAGACGCTGGGCATGGATGTCGAAGATGCCGGGTCTGCCTGGTATGTCACGCCGCCGAGCTGGCGTTTCGACATCGAGCAGTCAGCGGACTTTGTGGAAGAAGTCGCGCGGCTGACCGGCTTTGATCAGTTGCCAGAGACATCTTTGCCTGTCCCAGCCGGTGGCCTGAAGGCGGTGACGACGCCGATCCAATCTCGTGTCCGTACCGCCCGCCGCGTGATGGCGTCGCGTGGTTTCGTTGAGGCCGTGACATGGAGCTTCATGGCGAAGGCCCATGCGGCGCTGTTTGCCGGCGGCGAGAATGCCTTGCCGGCAAGCCTGACCGTTGCCAATCCCGTCGCCAGCGACCTCGACCAGATGCGTCCGTCAGCCCTCGGCAATCTCGCGCAGGCCCTACAGCGCGCTGCCGACCACGGTGAAGCCGGTGGCCGCCTGTTTGAGGCTGGTCCAATCTATCTCGGCGATGGCCCGAAAGATCAGCGCACCGTGATTGCAGCGCTCGTGCGGCCCGCGGCGGAACGCCACTGGCAAGGCGCTCCGCTTGGTTATGACGCCTATGCTGCAAAAGCAGACCTCTTCGCTGTGCTGGACGCGCTGGACCAGCCATCGGCGCGATTCCAGGTCACCGAGCACAAGGCGAGCCATTTCCATCCTGGCCAGGGCGCGGCCCTGAAACTGGGACCGAAAGTGACTGTGGCGCACTTTGGTGCTCTGCATCCGCGTGTGTTGAAAGCGCTGGACGTGGACGGGCCGCTTTATGGCTTTGAACTCAACCTCAATGCCCTGCCGAACATGAAGGTGAAAACCTCGAAGACGAAACCGGTCTTGCAGAAGGCGGCGCTGACCGCGATCCGGCGCGATTTCGCTTTCGTGGTGGATGACGCAACACCTGCAGGCGAACTGATTCGGCTTGCCATGGGCGCGGACAAGGCGCTCATCGTTGGTGCGAGCATCTTTGACGTTTACCGCGGCACGGGGATCGAGGACGGGAAGAAGTCCGTAGCATTCGAGATCACTATCCAGCCAAAGGGCGAAGCGCTGAAAGACGCGGACATTGACGCGATTGCCGCCAAGGTCGTTGCGGCTGTGGCCAAGGGTACGGGCGGAACACTGCGCGGCTGAGCCCCGCGCTTGACCTGAGCAGCCACGGCGCGCCTGGTTAGCAAAGCTGAAGGAATCGCGGGAGGCGAGCCATGGGCGCGCGGGCGGCGGCGTATCGACATCTTGAACCCACGGCACGGACAGAGCCCGGCCTGTCGGCGTTCAACCTCGTCATCGTTGCACTCGTCCTGGCGAGCTTCCTCGTTTTCGCAATGGAGACGGAGCCGTCCCTGCCGCCGGAATGGTCTGGGTTCATTGAGGGCTTTAACGTCTTCATCCTCATTGTCTTCGCCATTGAATATGGGTTGAGGCTCTGGGCCGCTGGAGAGGACCCGCGCTATCGCGGCGTGGCCGGACGGTTGCGATATATGGCAACGCCCTATGCGATTGCCGACCTCGTGGCGTTCCTTCCTGAACTCATGTGGATGCTCGCAGCGCCGGCGGGATCGAATGATCAGATCCTCATGATCCTTAGGGTCCTGCGGCTTGCGCGCCTTGTTAAGCTTGCGCGCTTCGTACCGGCCTTTGATGTGCTGGGCGCAGCCATGCAACGCGCGGGCAGCCAGCTCCTCACAACGCTCGCAGTGGCCATGGCGCTGGTCTACATATCGGCTGTGTTGCTCTACTTTATTGAAGGCGTCGGCCAGGGCCGGGAGGAGTTCGGCTCTATCCCCCGCGCGATCTGGTGGGCGATCGCGACGCTGACGACGGTCGGTTATGGCGACATCTATCCGGTCACGGTACTGGGCCGTATTGCAGCGTCGATCATTGCGCTTGCTGGGATTGGCGTTGTCGCCCTGCCCGCCGGTGTATTTGCAAGTGCATTCACTGACGAGTTGCGCGAACGCGAACTCGCGAAACTGAAAGCACAATTGGAAGAATCTGAAGCCGGCAAAGCCAGGCCAAAAAATGACGCCTAGCGCTTCTTCGGCCCAAGACCGATGAAGGAGGCAAGCCGGCCCGCAAGGCCGACGACCGCGATCCGCGACTCTGCTTCTTCTCGCAAAATCTCGCTGGCGCGCACGGGCTTCGACAGGTTGCGCCAAGCCTGAGCCGCAGCAAACAGAACAATGGCAGCCGCAATTGCACTGGCGGCGTAAGCTCCTGTCCCGGTGAGCGCAGCGTATGCGCCCCAGCCAATCAGGCCGATGGCGAGGGCACCGAGCATCCAGGCTGCAGCCTTTGCGCGCCCAACCCAACGCCCAACCTCAGCATCCAGCGCGCCGACCTTGCGGCCGAGCACTTCTGCAGCGTCGCCCAAGGCAGCTTCGATCTCTTCTCGGCTCGGCTCGCGATTGGTCATGGCTAGAACGAACTGACTTCGTCGCGCTGCTTGCGTCGGCGTAGTCTTATCTTCTGCCAGAAGCGTTTCCGCTCCGGCGCTGGAAGGGGCTCAAGATTCTCGATGAAGGCCTCCGCGCAGGCTCGCCAGCTATAGCCTTCTGCATAGGTTCGGCAGACCGCCCGGTCGAGGTCCAGGCAGGCGACAGCGGCGGCCCCCAGGTCATCGGAGATCATGCCCGCATCCGACCCTGGAATGATGTCCTTTGGGCCAGGCGCATCATAGGCGGCAACGGGCGTTCCCGTCGCCATGGCCTCCAGAATGACCAGCCCAAACGTGTCGGTCAGGCTTGGAAAGACAAAAACATCCGCACTCGCGAAACAGGTTGCGAGGTCGTCGCCAAACATGGCTCCAAGGAATGTCGCTCCGGGGTATTTCTTCTTCAGCTCTTCCAGCTGCGGACCGTCGCCCACGACAACCTTCGAGCCCGGAAGATCAAGCTTCAGGAACGCTTCAATATTCTTCTCAACGGCAACGCGGCCCACATTCAGGAAGATCGGGCGCGGCAGACCAGCGAACGGATCGCGATCCTCGCCCTCCTCAATGCGCTTGTCCGGATCGAACAGGTCTGTATCCACGCCGCGCGTCCAGCTCACCACATTGATGAAATTCTGTGCCTCGAGCTCCTCACGCATGGAGGGCGTCGCCACCATCACCTTGCCTGAATACTTGTGAAACCAGTGCACAAAGCTGTATCCCCAGCTGACAGGAACCGGGAACCGCGCGGACACGTATTCGGGAAACCGCGTGTGATAGGACGTGGTGAAGGGATGCTTTTCCTTAAGACAGACCGCGCGCCCTGCCATGCCGAGCGTGCCTTCGGTGGCGATGTGCACCGCATCAGGTTCGAAATCATCGAACCGTTTTGCGATTGCGCGCCGGGCCCCGATGGCGAGCTTGATCTCGCTATATGTGGGCAGCGGCACCGTGAAAAAGCCATCTGCCGGCGAGACGACTTCCCACTCATGCCCCATGGCCTCACACTCGGCGATGACGCGCTTCATGGTGCGGACAACCCCGTTCACCTGAGGCTCCCAGGCGTCCGTAATCAACATGATCCGCATCGTCACTCCCTGGGCGGTATTGTCCCAATTGGCGGTGTGGGGTTAACGCCGCCGCTGCGTTAAGGTGTCGCGATACAAGCGGAGTGCCCGTCTTCCCGGACTTAGGCAAGTCGCAAGCAAGGAGAAGGACAGCACACACATGCCCGACACCGCCACTCGCCCCGCCCTCGACTGGGATGCGCTAGACGCAAACAAGTTTTCAGACGAGGAGGCGATGCTGGCCGACCAGCTCGAACACTCCCCGCTCGATCTTGGAGCCCGGAATGCTGCGGTGAGGCGTGGCCGGGAGCTGGTGCACAAGGCCCGCGCAAAGGGCTCACGCAAGGGAGTGATGGAGAGTTTTCTCGAAGAGTTCGGCCTTTCGAACTCTGAAGGACTGGCCCTCATGTGCCTCGCCGAGGCGCTCTTGCGGGTCCCGGATTTCGAAACGCGCGATGAGCTGATTGCCGAGAAGATTCGCTCAGGCGATTGGGCGTCCCATCTTGGGCAATCAGAATCCTGGCTGGTCAACGCGTCCACATGGGGGTTGATGCTGACCGGGCGGGTCATCGGCACACCGAAGACGGCAAAAAAAGGCCCGGCGACCTTCGTTTCCGGCCTGATCCGGGAAAGCGGCGAGCCGGTGATCCGAGCCGCGGTCATGCAGGCGATGCGGATCATGGGCGAGCAGTTCGTTCTGGGGCGCGACGTCAAAGCGGCGATCAAGCGCGGCAAACGGATGGTACGGGCCGGAGAGGCCGCGAATTTCTCGTTCGATATGCTCGGCGAAGGCGCACGCACCGCCAGCGATGCCCAGCGGTATTATGAAGCCTATGAGCGCGCGATCGCGGCTGTCTGTGCCGATAAGGATGTGAGCACTGCCCCCGAGGAGGGTTCGGGTGTTTCGGTGAAGCTTTCGGCGCTGCACCCGCGCTATGAAGCGGTCAATGAGGCGCAAGTTATGGAGGCGCTATACCCGCGCGTGCTGGCGCTCTGCGAACAAGCCAAGGCCGGGAATATGAATCTCTGCCTCGATGCCGAAGAAGCTGATCGGCTTGTCCTGTCCCTGAAAATGCTTGAGCGCCTCGCCGAAGAGCCCGGCCTGAAGGGCTGGACGGGACTAGGTGTCGCCGTTCAGGCCTACCAAAAGCGCGCGCTCGACGTGATTGCTCATATTCGAGAGCTTTCCGGGCGGACCGGGATGCGGCTCATGGTGCGCCTTGTGAAGGGGGCCTATTGGGACACCGAAATCAAACACGCCCAGGAAGAAGGCCATCCGAACTTCCCGGTGTTCACGACCAAGCAGGGCACAGATCTGAACTATATCACCTGCGCCAACGCGTTGTTGCAGGCCAGCCCCGTGCTTTATCCGCAGTTCGCCACACACAATGCGCACACCTTCGCAGCCATTGAGCTGTTGGCTGAAGCTGCGGGTGTGACTGCTTTCGAATTCCAACGCCTGCATGGCATGGGTGAAGCGCTCTATGGCGCGGCTGGAGCCGGCTCGAAGGTTCGAATCTATGCTCCAGTTGGTGCGCACCGGGACTTGTTGCCCTATCTCGTGCGCCGTCTTCTGGAAAATGGCGCGAATACCAGTTTCGTGAACACGTTTCTTGATCCCGACGTTCCGGTTGATGCCGTTGTTGACGACCCGCTTGCGAAGATTGAGGCCGGCCCGCGCCGCCATCCGCGCATTCCAACGCCGCCGCGCCTCTATGGGCCTGAGCGCCGCAATTCTGAAGGGGTCGATTTAAGCCTTGCCTCTGAGCGGGCCCGTATAGCAGCAGCCATGCGGAGTTTCCGGGACAGTCCGGCGATCGCAGCCGGTCCAATCATCGATGGCAAGCCGATAACCGGTGGTGGCGACCTCGTCCGCGTACCGTTTGATACCGATGTGGTGCTGGGCGCAGCGCGGCAGGCGGCACAGGACGACATTGAGGCGGCGCTGAACGTTGCCAGCGCTTTCCAGCCCACATGGGACAAGACCCCGGCCGCTGAACGCGCTGATATCCTACGCGCCATGGGCGATGCGCTGGAGGCGGCAGCTCCGCGCCTGATCGCCTTGATGGCACGCGAGGCTGGCAAGACGCTGATGGATGGCGTGG
This sequence comes from Pseudomonadota bacterium, assembly GCA_039817025.1. Taxonomy (GTDB): domain Bacteria; phylum Pseudomonadota; class Alphaproteobacteria; order Caulobacterales; family Hyphomonadaceae; genus JANQQC01. The sequence continues at coordinate 7,658 of JBCBWQ010000059.1, forward strand.
CCGAAGTGCGCGAGGCGGTCGATTTCTGCCGATACTATGCCATTCAGGCTGAAACCCATTTTTCCGAGCCGACGAGACTGCCTGGGCCGGCCGGTGAGACCAATCATCTCAGCCTGCATGGACGCGGCGTGTTTGCCTGCATTAGCCCGTGGAACTTTCCGCTGGCGATTTTCACCGGACAACTGGCCGCAGCGCTTGCGGCAGGCAATACGGTTGTCGCGAAGCCGGCCGAGCAAACCGCGCTGACGGCATTTGAAGCCGTTCGTCTGTTTCAGAAAGCGGGCCTGCCTGGCGGCGCGCTGCAATTGCTGCCGGGTACGGGCGAGACGGTTGGTGCGGTTCTCACGGCCGATGCCCGCATTTCCGGTGTGTGCTTTACGGGCGGCACGCAAACGGCCCGTGCCATCAATCGAACCCTGGCCGAGCGCGATGGCCCGATCATTCCCTTCATTGCTGAAACGGGCGGCTTGAACGGCTTGTTTGTCGACACCACCGCCCTCCGGGAACAGGTGCTCGATGATATGATCGTCTCTGCCTTCGGATCGGCGGGGCAGCGGTGTTCGGCGCTGCGCATCGCTTTCCTACCGCACGATACGGCTGACATGCTGATTGAGGGCCTGAAAGGTGCGATGGACGCCCTGAAGCTTGGCGACCCGGGTCTGCCCGAAACCGATGTTGGCCCAGTCATCGACGCTGAAGCCAAGGCGATGCTTGAGGCGCACCTCGAACGCATGGGCAAGGACGCGAAGATCCTGCACCAGATCAAGGCACCGGACGGTGGACACTTCTTCGGTCCAGCACTTGTGGAACTGACGTCGCTCAAGGGCATCGATGAGGAGACCTTCGGCCCGATCCTGCACGTTATCCGCTATGACCCCGATGACATTGAGACCGTAGGTGACCAGCTTGAGTCCAAGGGCTACGGCCTGACACTCGGCATCCATTCGCGACTGCAATCCTTCTGCGAAGAGGTCCGTGATGCCGTGAAGGTCGGCAATACATACGTGAATCGGTCGATGACCGGGGCCGTGGTCGGTGTTCAGCCGTTTGGCGGCGAAGGCCTTTCCGGTACAGGCCCCAAGGCGGGTGGACCGCACTATGTCCTGCGCTTTGCCGCTGAGCGTACAATGACAGTGAACATCAGCGCCCAAGGCGGCGACCCGGAACTCCTCAGCCTTTAAGGACGCAACCAAGGCCTTCGGTGTGCGTGGCTGTGGCGGAGACCAGTCCGCCCAGCGCGCTGGCGTTGATGCTTTCGCCGTCCTCGGTGAGCGTGGCTTGGCTAATGTCAGTCAGGAAATCGCCTTGGCATTGCGTCATCCGACGACTGGAGACGAACCGGCATGAACAAACCTGCTTGGCCGCATAGGCAAGGCCGATCTGAGCGTTCTCAACCTCATCTTTCAGGAAGACCTGCCAGCCTGCACCCGCAATCACGGCGAGAACACCCACAACGACAAGAAGCACTTTGACGACTTTCATGGACCACCCCTATGGTTTGCGCGAACGCTAAGGGAGGCAGGTGGTCATGCTCAAGCAGATTCTAGCTATGGGGACCGCCGCTTTGCTGAGCGGCGCTGCGACGGCGCAGGAGCTCTATCCCTTGCAGCCACACCCGGACGGCGTGGCCTGGGCGACTGATGAGTGGCCACGGGTGTCCGCCCCGCCAAAAGACGTGGACACCGAAGCGGTGGAACAGCTGGTACGACAGGCGATGGAAGGCGAACGCGGAGACGTAATGGGCGAGACGCGCGCCATTGTCATTGTCCGCGGCGGCGAGCTGGTGCTGGAGGCTTACAATCACGGCTTCGGGCGAAACACGAAACAGGTGTCTTGGTCGGTTGCAAAATCGATCACCCATGGACTGGTCGGGCGGGCCGCCCAGCGGGGCCTGATTGCTTCAATCGATGACCCCATGCCTTCGCCTTTTGTGGAGGACGACCCCAGAGCAGCCATAAGCTGGCGACAATGGCTCAACATGACAGATGGCCTCGACCATACCGAAGTCGAGGCCACATCCTTGGCGGAGAACGATGCCGCCCAGATGCTGTTCGGCGCGGGAGCAAGCGACATCGGGGCTTATGCGCGCCGGGAAATGGACGTACTGCACCCGCCGGGCGAGGTGTGGAACTATTCAACGGCGGGATACAACCTGATCGGCGCTGCCCTCCAGCGCTTGGAGAGCGGCGAACGGCAAGCGCCGGACGCAACCTTCGGCACTGCGCTCTTTGACTCCATCGGCGCAGCTATCCAGCCTGAGTTTGGCCCGGACGGCACCTATCTCGGCGGCGCACTGGTGTATGCCTCGGCGCGAGACTTCGCCAAGTTCGGCTATCTCTACCTGCGTGATGGCATGTGGGACGGTGAGCGACTTCTGCCCGAAGGCTGGGTCGACTTTGCGCGCACCGATACGCCAGCGACAAACTCAAACGTCTACGGAGCGGGCTTCTGGATCACTGCGCCGGACGACGACCCGACTCGCGGCGCATACATTTCAACGCCGCCCTGGGATTCGTTCCACGCCGGCGGATCGGAGGGTCAGACCATCTGGATTGTGCCCTCCAAAGACCTTGTGGTTGTGCGACTCGGGCTGATGCAGAACTCCGACGAGGACTGGCAGGCCCTTTACGAGTGGAATCAGGCCCTTTCCCGAACCTTCCCAGATGTTGTGTCCGGGTCCGTCAACGCGCCTGCGGCAGACAATTAGTTTTTTCCGTCGTTTTTCTGTCACCGGGATTCCCCCATCCACAGCTTTCAAACTCCCAGATGTGGCGGGCGATCCGCAGGCGGATTAACCTCTCAGTAACGAGCTATCCACCGGAAAAATCCCCTCTCGAACGAGTTTTCCGTTGACGGCTCGTTAACCGATGCACCACAATATCTAGCTCAAGGGAACGGGTGAGGCACCACATATGGCGCTTCTCGGGGCTGATCCCTATATATGTTTGATCGTTTAAAGGGGTTGCACATGTCTGCGTCCGAAGCCGTCTCTGTCTCAAAAACCACCGCTCGCCGCGGTAAGCCGAAAGGCCAAACGCCTGAACTGCGCGTGGTCAAAGGCGTTGAGATCGACGCCTCGCGCGACGCCCTGCTGACCGAATTCGGCAAGAAGACTCTGGAAGATCGCTATCTCCTTCCCGGAGAGTCCTTCCAGGACATGTTTGCCCGTGTTTCGACCGCCTACGCAGACGACGCAGACCACGCCCAGCGCCTCTATGACTACATGTCGAAGCTCTGGTTCATGCCGGCGACACCCGTCCTGTCCAATGGCGGCGCGGATCGCGGTCTGCCGATTTCATGCTTCCTGAACCAGGTCGGCGATTCGCTGGACGACATTGTCGGCACGTGGACCGAGAATGTCTGGCTCGCCTCCAATGGCGGCGGCATCGGCACCTATTGGGGCAATGTCCGCTCCATCGGCGAGAAAGTTGGCCAGAATGGACAGACCTCAGGCATCATCCCTTTCATCCGCGTGATGGACTCGTTGACGCTGGCCATCTCCCAGGGCTCCCTGCGCCGTGGCTCGGCTGCTTGCTATCTCGATATTCACCACCCGGAAATTGAGGAGTTCCTTGAAATCCGCAAAGCGTCAGGTGACTTCAACCGCAAATCCCTGAACCTGCACCATGGCATCAACATCACTGATGCTTTCATGGAAGCTGTGCGCAGTGACGAGGAGTTCCCGCTCCTGTCGCCGAAGTCCGGTGAGGTGCTGAAGACCGTCAATGCCCGTAAGCTGTGGCAGAAAATCCTGGAGTTGCGCATCCAGACCGGCGAGCCCTACCTGCTCTTCACCGACACGGTGAACAACGCCATGCCCGCGCATCAGCGCAAGCTCGGCCTGAAGGTGACGCAGTCGAATCTCTGCTCAGAGATAACCCTGCCAACCGGGCTAGACAGTAATGGCGAAGATCGCACCGCCGTATGCTGTCTGTCGTCGCTCAATGCTGAAAAGTATCTAGAATGGTCCAAGGACGAGCGCTTCCTTGAGGACATTTTCCGCTTCCTCGACAATGTGCTGGAGGACTTCATCCAGCGTGCGCCGGATGAGATGGCCCGCGCCGTCTATTCGGCAAAGCGCGAGCGGTCAGTTGGCCTCGGCGTCATGGGCATGCACTCCTTCCTGCAAACCATGAACGTCTCAATCGAGAGCGCCATGGCGAAGGCGTGGAACGAGAAGATCTTCAAGCATGTGCGCCGCGGCGCAGATGCCGCTTCGGTCAAGCTCGCCAAGGAACGGGGCGCTTGCGAGGACGCTGCTGAGGCTGGCGTCATGGCACGCTTCTCACACAAGATGGCCATTGCTCCGACAGCGTCGATCTCGATCATCTGCGGCGGTACGTCGGCCGGCATCGAGCCGATCCCGGCAAACGTTTATACTCACAAGACGTTGTCGGGCTCGTTCACAGTGAAGAATCGCCAGCTCGAAGCGCTGCTTGAACAAAAGGGCGAGAATACCGACGCCATCTGGACCTCGATTCTCGAACATGAGGGCTCCGTGCAGCACCTCGACTGTCTCGACGAGCACGAGAAGGACGTGTTCAAGACAGCCTTCGAGATAGACCAGCGCTGGATCATAGAACTTGCGGCTGATCGCACGCCCTATATCTGCCAGTCGCAGTCTCTGAATATCTTCCTTCCGGGCGATATCGATAAGTGGGATCTGCACATGCTGCACTGGACGGCGTGGGAGAAGGGCCTGAAATCCCTCTACTACTGCCGGTCCAAATCGGTGCAACGTGCAGCGTTTGCCGGGTCTGAGAAAGTCGATATCGCTGTGATGGAAACAACACAGACCGATTACGAAGAATGTCTCGCCTGTCAGTGATCGGAAGGCCGCAGCGGCGAGAAAACTTCACCATAGTTAATCTGGCGAACGCGAAAGGTTCAGGGTTCGCCAGATGGTTTTCTAATAGAAATCAATAGGATGCAGACGGGTGGGCGATGATTGTGCACCCGCTCTCGGTTAATTCGAAATCGTGATTCAGCCCTTGGGGAACGCGTTCCCTTTATGCTAGCTTAATCGTGCGAGGCGACATTCCTGTAGGGAC
>JBCBWQ010000005.1:0-49504 GCA_039817025.1 Pseudomonadota bacterium
GCTACGATGGCGACTTGCAGGATTATCGCGCTTTGGTGTTGCGCGCGGACCGCGATGAAACCAAGTCTAAGACCAAGCAAGACAAATCCAAGAAGCCTACGGTCGCAAAAGAAACGGCACACATTGCCGGTCTCGACAAAGCCGAAAGCCGACGACGCACATCTGAAGCTCGCAAGGCGGCGCTGCCTTTTAAAGAGCAAGCCGAGCAAGCGGAACGGCGGATGACGCAAGCTTCAAAGCGCATCGAAGACATAGACAGCGATCTTGCGACACCGGGCTTATCGTCGGACTCTCTTCAGGATTTGATGCGCGGCCGCGCTGCCTTGGCAGACGACTTAGAGCAGGCTGAGACCGAATGGATTGAGGCGACAGAAGCCTACGAGCAAATAGTCACCGGGACAGGCTGACATGACGCGGCGAGTTGGAACTCGCTCTGAACGTCCACTATGGGCGCAAAAGCCGCCGTTGGAAATCGCGACCTCCACGGGCCTGATCTGGCCCTTTTGAGCTGGTCGTCGCATCCTCGGCGAACGGCCTAAGTCGCCCCAAAACGGACTCTGGCGCTATGGTCTGTAACCAACGGAAACTCACGCACTGGCTTTCAGAGAAATTTACCGAACTCCTCGCTTTTCGCCCACTGAACAACAGACCTAGGAAAGTATAAAATGATTACAAATGAGTACATTGACGAGATGTCGACTTACGCGCACTGGCAGAACAATAGCGTATATCAGTTTTGCGATGAGATTGGGCAACAGGAACGTAAACGAGATCGCGGGATGTATTTCGGCTCGATCCACGATACGCTTGAGCATATTTGCGTTGTCAATCGTTCCATCCTGACATTTCTCAATGGCAATTTGCCGGAGCGCAGTCCATCTGACCAAGTGGTATGGCCTGACTGGGATGTGCTGAAGTCCATCCGGCTTGAGCAAGACAGTCTTTTGTCGGCGGGCGCCCTTGAGTGGAGTCAAGACTGGCTGGCTGGAACAACCACCGCGCACGACCCGCAGATCAGGAACTTTCCCGCTGTCCCTCGCTGGGTGATGGTGGTGCAGCTCTTCAACCACCAAACCCATCATCGTAGCCAGGTCACTAGCGCATTGCATTCAACGGGAATTGATTACGGCGCGACGGATATCCCGTGGCGTCCAGGCGCCGGCTATTTTGATGGCTAAAGCACAGGAGCTAAAAGAACTTCGGGTTGAGCCAACTGCAGCTAGAAGACCTAGTTCGAGAGCGGCTCAAACTCGCCCCACTTAAGCCACTCGCAACTGCCGCGCCATAGACTGCTTCCGGCGAGTTCCGGCCGGTCGTCGGCGTAGCGTCGGTCGGCAGGAAGGGGCGCAGAAGCTGCCGTTAGAAGTAGATCGAACGCGCGACCGGAGTTGGCCCCACGGTGCCGGATATGGTGATTCGGACGAGCGGCGCTGAGGTAGTTTAAAACGGTCGTTGCCAGGTTGCCTTCTCTAGTGAAATCCATGGTGAGCGATACTACGTTGAGCAGTATTGAGCGTGCCGCCCGCGACGGGGAACAGAAATGCCAAATACGCAATTCGGCCCAAAAGGCTGGACACCAGAGCGTTTGAACTCGCTCGCCGGGAAGACCTATCTGATTACCGGTGCCAATTCCGGAGCGGGTTTTGAGGCGTCACGGATTCTTCTGTCAAAAGGCGCGCGTGTCGTGATGCTGAACCGCAGCACAGAGAAATCGACAGCCGCGCTTCAGGCCTTGAAAGATGAATTCGGTGCCGAGGCTCAAATCAGTTTCGTCCGCATGGATCTTGCTGATCTGTCCAGCGTGCGAAGCGCGGCTGAAAACGTGTTGAGCGCAGTGTCAGGCATTGATGCGCTGATCTGCAATGCCGCGATCGCGCAGGTTCCAACGCAAAAGCTGACGGTCGATGGTTTTGAAAGCCAACTCGGCACAAATCACTATGGTCATTTCCTTCTCGCCGGACTTTTGTTCGACCGTGTCGAGAGCTCCCAGGGCCGGATCGTCGTGGTGGCAAGCCTTGGCTACAGACTCGGCAGTCGAACCATCCGATTTGACGATATGAACTGGGAAGAGAATTACAGCGCGAACCCGGTTTATAGTCAGAGCAAGCTCGCGCAGATGATGTTTGCTTATGAGTTACAAGACCGCATCAGAGCTGCAAACAAGGCGGTGGAGGTCTATGTTTGCCATCCCGGGGCCTCAGCGACGTCCTTGATTGATACGAGCGGGGGCGCGCTCACACGTATGGCTTGGTGGCTGATGTCCAAAACGCCGATGGTCCAATCCGCCGAAAAAGGTGCCTATCCAGAAGTGATGTGCGCAACCGAAAACGGTCTGGAGCAGCGCGCCTTGTACGGTCCAACGGGATTCATGGACGTCGGCGGCCCTGTCGGCATGGGTACGCTGGAACCGTATGCTTACGATAAGCCGGTTATGGAGCGGCTCTGGACTGTTTCTGAGCAAGCAACCGCATTTACTTGGGCGCTGTGAAGCGTATGGAATCGAAGACCCGTCGTAACATCACTTGTACTCACAACGACCTGAGTTCGTCCCATGTAAGACAGTAAACGAAACGACCGCTCAGTCTATTTCCGGCGATCAGCGGACGTTGAGCGCGTTCACTACTAACGTCCGCTATCGGGATTAGGCAGGCATCGAATTCTTAGGCTCGAAGCTGTCATAGCCCGTTGGAACGAGGCAATATTGAGCAGGTCGTCGCAAGATTGGCAGTCAGCGCGATCGCGCTAGGCTTTGCGAATGGTCAATTCAGGCTTGCAGCTAGCAATCGTGTTCGGGCTGTAACGCTTGGGTGCCGCGTGCTGATCGAATACAGCCGTTGATCGCGTACAGCGGTCGCTCTTCACCATCCTAGCACTAAGCTGCAGGACGATCGCTGTTGGATCAAAAAAGTCTCGTCGCAGTTCTACCCACCTGTTGTCGGAGTGACCTAGCCGAAAAATTTTTGGCTGAGGACATCATGTTCCTCAAAGGCCCACCGCAGATAGTGACACGTAATTTCTGGAATTGTGACCCTGGTGAGACCACAAATTCCTAGCTCTCAAATCCGCAGCCTTCTAACACCTTGAATTTTTTGGAGCGGGCGATGAGATTCGAACTCACGACCCCAACCTTGGCAAGGCCCGGAAACCTGCTAAGCCATTGATTATATTGAAGCGCGATCGTGTACATCGTAGCCGATCGTAGCAAAAAAAAGCGGTTTCGCGTCCTTCGCAGCCGAAACTCGTGTACAGGTCGTGTACATTTCAAGAGTACGACACAATGGTCGGCTCGACCGATATCTATGTGCGATGTCCGTGGCTTGAGTCACTCTATACGTCAGTGAGAAGACCAATTAGGAAATTATCAAGAGTTTCAGCTCAACCGCTGATAATTGCACTAGAACTTTGAGAACAAAACGTATACATGGCTGCTGCGGCGGTGAAGAATTTATGGGCTTACGACTTGGGACAACTAGTTGCGACGGCTTTGTTGCCTTAGAAGTTTACCCGGCAATTTTCAGTTTGCCTAAATTCGTTTTGCGGCCATTCGCGCCAGCTAAAGAGATTAGAAATGGGATGGTATGAGCGTCGCTGGGGGAGAGCTAGCGTATCAGCATGGTACTTCGCCTTGCTCCGGGACCGGAGTGGTATGGTCCTCTGGTGAACTAGACGCAGCGATAACTGATAGGGTTTCTGCGTTAGTCTTAGACGACGATGGCAAAGCTGACATCGATGGGATTCTCAATAGTCTGGCAGAAACGGAATTCGCTCAAGATGGGCTTCGCGCAATTTTGGCCGATCCTAACCATCTCGATGATTGGCGTGTAGGTGAGGCCATTGCAGAAGCGTATCTGTCTGACCACTGCGCATGCGAATTCCCCTGGCCCGACGGAAGGGACGAAAGAAAGAGCGGATCAAGCTTGCCAGGTGCTGATCTAGTAGGTTTCCGTACGGATGATGATGGGGACGCTCTGGCGTTTGGCGAGGTTAAGACTTCAACGGAGCAACAATACCCTCCTGGAGCTGTCTACGGACGAACAGGGCTGAAGCAACAGTTGGAGGACTTGCGGGACCGTGAACACATTCGAGACGACCTCCTGAAGTATCTTTGTCATCGCGCCAAAAATGCTAATTGGAAGGCTCGCTTCATCGAGGCCAGTCGCAGATATTTACAAGACAAGTCAGACGTCCATCTATTCGGATTTCTCGTTCGAGACGTTCAACCGAACGAGGACGACTTGCGAGTTCGCGTCACTAAGTTAGCTGAAAACAAGCCGGTCTCCACAAATGTGGAACTCTATGCGCTGTACCTTCCGAACGGGCGCATTGATGGGATCGGGGCCTCCATTCTTGCGCAAAGAACGGAGGCTACGGAATGACACTGTCTCTGACCTCTCTTGCTGCTTTACGAGAGCATTGGGCGCTTAGTGCCATTGGTACGGAAGGCATCGAAAAGGCTGATAGGCTCGCAAACGAGCGACTCGCTCAAAGGTCTGTCGGACAGCAAATCTCATTTGCTTTTGGCGTCGAGCCTGATGACGAGCAGTTCCTTGAGAAAGTTGCTCTCGCCTACGAAATGGCCGCCATAGAGGGTCTCGATGAGCTGAGCCGTCCCACTGGCGAAGATAGTAATTTACGTGATCAGGCTGCGGCTGCTGCATTCAAAGCGTTCGACATTCGTCGTTTGATGCCCGTTCCCGCAGAGCCAAATGACCGTCTCTATTTCATTTTGCAGTTGTCGGCGCTGGCATATTGCGGCGATCGTTGGTCCGATCTCCGTCGGTGGTATCAAGTTAATGAAAATGCCCTTCAAGCCCCCAGCGTTGCCGACGTCGGGTGGGATCAGCGGCTACTCTATCGGTTGTTCCATTGTTGGGTGCGCTTGTTCCGGAAGAAAGGTTGGGACGATCTGGATCGTATCCGAGAAATCATCTCTGGATTGCGAGAAGATCAGTCGTCTTTTGAAGCTTCGCGACTAGACAATGGGTCTCAGGCAGCTGATCGCGCGATGGCACTACGCCTGGCAGCTTTGTACCATTGGGCCAAAGCCACAGAAATCCTGGCAAACTATATGTTGCAAGGTCAGCCAGCAAATCCGTTCGGAGTTCTCGAGAGGCACTTTGATGCTGCGCTCCGAAGCGCAACCGCGTCAGGCGATGCGCAGCATGAAATCATAGTTAGGTGGCTTCAAGCGTCTGCTCGGATCATGATCACCAATTCACTTTGGTGGGCCACCCGAACGATAAACTCTAAGACGTCAGAGTTTGTTCGATCTCTGACTCAACGGACCCATCACGCAATGTTCGAATTGTTGCCCCCGCAGCGCGCGGCACTTTTGGAACAGGGGCTATTGGACCAAGCAAAAACCGCAATTGTTGTTGATTTACCAACATCCGGCGGCAAAACTCTTCTTGCCCAGTTTCGGATGCTCCAAGCTCTAAACCAGTTCAACGCTGAAAGCGGTTGGGTAGCATATGTTGCCCCAACCCGGGCTCTAGCTGCGCAAATAACTCGGCGTCTTAGAAAAGACTTTGAACCAATCGGGCTCCGCGTCGAGCAGCTGACAGCTGCCATCGAGGTCGATTCTTTCGAAGACGAGCTCTTATCTGACGATCAAACGCCTTTTCACGTTCTGGTCGCCACTCCAGAAAAGTTGTCGCTCGTCATTCGCAATCAGAAGGTATCAAGACCACTGGCGTTAGTGGTTATGGATGAGGCTCACAACCTCGAAACGGAAGGACGCGGCCTTCGAATTGAGTTGCTGCTCGCTACGGTTAAGCGCGATTGCCCGACGGCCAACTTCCTGCTCTTGATGCCCTTCGTGGAAGGGTCGGACTCCGTTGCAAGGTGGTTGGCTCAGGACATCAATGCCGGGCAAGCGATCAGTCTAGGGACTACTCCCTGGAAGCCAAATGAACGCATTATCGGTCTGTATCGGGCGGTAGCAGACGATAGCGTACGTGCAGGCTGGCACTTGTCCTTTGAAACGCTTACCACCACGCCGAAAGCGATGCAGTTGTCCGGGAATCATCGCGTAGGCGACGTTAAACCGCTCGACGTACCAAAGAGCAGAGTTATCGCTGCCGGGGAGCAGACTGGATTTGGTTTGCAAACGGCGGCCATGGCAAAAGTGATGTCGTCTCGCGGAACAAGCGTAGCTGTTGCAAACAGCATTCGCACCGTTTGGAGCATGGCGAACGAAGCGGCAAAAAGTTCGGATGAAATCACTGACCTGCCTGAAGACATCAAGATGGTCCAGGACTTTCTCAGGAGCGAGATTAGCCCACGGTTTCAACTTGTGGAGCTACTCCGAAAGGGTATCGGGGTTCATCATGCGGGTCTTTCAGATGATGTTCGAGGTTTGATCGAATGGCTTGCTGAGACAGGATGTTTGAAGTTGCTTTGTGCAACAACCACAATTGCTCAGGGTCTAAATTTCCCAGTATCGTCGGTGTTTTTACAGACACACAAGTATGCATACGGCCAAGAAATGTCCCCTCGAGAATTCTGGAACCTCGCCGGACGAGCCGGACGAATCGGTCACGATGCGGTAGGCGTTGTCGGTCTCGCAGAGGGAAAAAATCGCTCAGACTTAGTCAATTTTGTGAGTCGAAGCACCGGCGCTCTAGTGTCTCGTCTGGTGACTCTTTTGGATGAGCTAGCCGAACAGGGCCAGCTGAACCAACTCACAAATGTTTTGTGGCAAGAACAATGGGACGATTTCCGCTGTTATATCGCTCACTTATGGGCCGAGAAAAAGAATCTGGATGCAGTTCTGGCCGATACCGACCAGCTGTTAAGGCAAACCTATGGTTACACGACGCTCCGCAACAATCCGGCGCAACGCGAAAAAGCAGATGCCCTGCTTGCGGCGACTCAGAACTATGCTCGGGAGCTAGCTCAACACCCGGGCAGAGCGGAATTGGCAGACTCTACAGGGTTTTCTCCCGAGGGCGTGGCTAAAGCTATGGCTGGAATGCGGAACCTCGAAGACAATCTGACCACAGCGGATTGGGCGCCCGAAAGCCTTTTTGGTGAAGGAGGGAAGATGGCGGACCTATTCGGAGTCATGTTGAACGTCCCACAACTCAAGAAACCTCTCGAAGAGGTCGGGGGAGAGGGCTTTGACCACACTAGATTGTCCGACGTTACCCGAGATTGGGTTAATGGGAAGGGGATCGACGCAATTGCGCAAGACTACTTCTCCAGAGATGACGACGATGAGAATTCGACTGCCGCGATTACCCACGCGTGCAGAGCGATATATCGGGCGATCGTAAACAATGGAACATGGGGAGTCTCAGCCCTAAGCCGCGTGTCCGATGTTGATTTCGACAACCTGGAGCCTTCAGACCGCAGGCGCATAAACGCACTTCCAGCGATGATTTATCATGGGGTAAAAACTGAAGATGCGGTCCTGATGCGTATGAATTCTGCGCCTCGCACTGCGGCGGAACGGCTGGGCGAGCTGTATCGAGAGTTGTCTAACAATGACGAAGAACGATACTCCGTGAGTAAAGCGCGCGACTTTCTTAAATCGCTCACTGACCGTGATTGGGATCAATCGCGCCCACCCCAAGCGACACTCAATGGCAACGGTTACAAACGCGTTTGGGAGGTGCTTTCCGGAGAGGGCAGTTGAGGTCAAAGCTTAAAGATCGAAAGCAGCCCCCTCTTCTCACTTGCTTCCTCGCTCACCGCATTTTCTTTGTGTGTAAGCACCGCGGTGAGACGCGTTCTGTCTTCATCTGCTCGATCGAGTCGCCTTGATAGGTCATCTATTCGCTCATTGAGCTGCGCCCTTTCGCGCTCACGTTCGGTTTCCAATTGCTGTATCTGTTTGTCTCGCATCTCCAGTTTGAGACGGAGCATGCTTGTTTCATCGGTGTTTCGAGACGTCGCGTTTCGTCTCTCACTGGGTTGAGTGGGCGTCTCATCCTTATTGTCATTGCGACTGATCGCCGGGAAGACACGGAACAATTCTGAGGGCTCAATGCGCCACTGATTGCCCTCCTTCACCGCGCTAAGCCGCCCACTATCAATGGCCCGCTTAATCGTCATCTTGTCTTTGCCGGTCTCTAACCCGGCTTCTCTCAATGATAAGAACGTCTTATTCACTCCAATTCATCCACTGTCTCAGTACGTCTCAAGTAAATACAGGTTGTCTGTCTCACCCGTATAATAGTATATTATCAAATATTCGGATTCGATTCGCGTTCCGCGATCGAGTTATCAACAGAAAGGTCAATGTATTAGACAAAAGAAAACCCGCCGAAGCGGGCATACTATTTTAATGTAGGTCTCTGAACAATTCCTATATTAAACAAATTAGACTATAACGCAAGTATTTTTGCGAAGTTTTCTTGCGCCTTATTCCAAGCGGGTTTCCTCAGTTTTGAAAGGAAACTCTTATGCGATTTTTTGGAAGCCGGTCTGAATCGGCCATCTCTCAACTCAGCTGGGCACTCGCTTACGCTGACAATCCTGCAGCCTTCGGACTGCCACAGCGAAAAGGGGCCCTGCGCCCCCAACCCAGCTCCGCCTTCGTGCTTCCAGTGCGCCAGGACTTTATCCGCGACCCGCGTTTGATGCCTGGCACGACGCGCATGCTTCTGCTGCTCGCGGGGTGGAGTGGGCGAGCACCTGATATTCACACAACGCTCGGGACGATCGCCAAGCACTTGGGGCGATCGATCCGACAAGTGCAGCGCTACGTCAAAGACGCCGCTGAAGAAGGCTACCTCTACTATGGCTACCGAAAAGACCGTCTCGGCTACATCACAGGACTGAAAATCCGCCTCAATCCTTCAGCGATTTTTGCCTCTAAACGTACGCTGCCCAAGCCAAAGAAGATCAGAACACGCCCAGAAAACCGGGCCGCGACTCTTGTGTCCGACACTAATGAAAACTCTATCTTTTATAAGGCAGAAATCGACGACTGGGATCGCAAAATGATGGCGATGATGGACCGCAACAAGATTCCCTATCGTCTCTTAGAGTAGCCGACCCCGTCTCAGAATGTATCAACGGCGAGCTTTGAGACGAATAACGTGTCTCAAGGGATTGGCGATGCCTAAAGGCCCAGGCTCTACGCCCAGCTGAGGCTGGCCCCCAAGCCCGCTGCAGGCGGTCTTGGCCTCGTCAGGTAACGATCCTTATCGCGGGTACAGGGCAGCGAAGCTGACTGATACGTCTTCTGTCTCGTGCAAGTCCTCAAAGCCATTTGATCCTTGCGCAGTCCATCGCTCCGTCAACGGCGACGCCGTCCTTCGCTCCGCTACGGCCCTGACGGGTGACATCGCTTTTCTGGCCCGCGCTGATCTTGCATTTGGCTTTGGCGGTTTGCACTAAAACGAAGGGAGAGTGGGGGAGTGATCAGGCGCGCAGGGCGCGCCCAATCGAAGAAGGAAAGGCGGTTTCCCTAAAACGAATGACAGAAGTTTGGGGATAAATCCGTGAAGAGGCTTTCCAGGGGGCATTGTCTCAAGTATCGGAACAATGCGTGAACATCGGATGAGTTGGAAAGATCAGAATATTCTCAATTGGAGCGATGTTTCTTTGCCCAAATTCGAACGCTGAGTGGGATGAAACGAGGCAGAGGAAGAGGAAGAGGGGTGAAACCCTAACAGCCCTCCAGGGCGAAATTTCGCGCCCCCTTGAAGACCAAGAGAGGTCAGGTTGGACGACGAGCTATCGACAACGCTCTATGTGGCGATCCGAACCGCGCCCAAACACGTGCGCAGAGGATTGGCCGCGAAGCGCCCAAGCGAAGGGGATGAGGCGACGCGCAAACTGGTGGCCCATGTGCTGAAAGCCTTGTCGGGTTACACCATCACCCGAACAAAAAGCAGGATTGTTCTACCCACAACGCCGAGCGAAAATACGCGTGCAAAATAGTCCGTAGACTGATAAAATGATGCTCATGATTATCGGGGGCATACTACAATCGAGTTTCAAAGCCGCTGCGAGCGGAGCTCGCGCCATGAGACATGCGGCAGCGAAGCTAACGGAGTATCTGGCCGATTATGGGATGGCCGCCTTGGAAGTCTCTCTGGACTTGGACCCGCCCTGGGTCCGAGACCGCATGCCAGAACCCTATGTGCCAAGCCCGATTGATCGGATCGTAGACAGTTTCGAAGCGGCTGCGACCGCCATCAAGCAGGATGTTGTTTGTCCCATCGCTCGGCAGGTGGCGCGCGTTTTCGGTCCGCGCGCTCAAGTCTGCTAAATGTACACGACGTATGCGATCATAGACCCGCGAACGCGGTGGATCGTCTATATCGGCCAAACGCTCGATTATGCTCGCCGGCAGTCTGACCATCTAAGCGTACACCGGGAGCGCAAAGCGTCTCCACCCGGATCGCTTCAACACTGGCTGAAAGCCGCTCACAAAGCCAAGATCATACCGAAGTTCCTGGCCTTGGAAGTGGTTGAAACCGAATCCGAAAGCCTCAAATCCGAAACGAAATGGGTCGAAAAGATCGCCGGGATCGGCCACCCTTTGCTCAATCGGTGGGATGAGCACACGCCCTTCATCGCTGACCCGCAACCCGTGCCAGACACTGTCTTTGAAGCGATCGCGTTCCGGTCCGAAACTAAGAAACGCCGAGCGGAGCGCATTGGCTCAGCCAAGCCCAACCGAAACCGAACCGGCTATCGCCTCGCCATTGACGCGGACGTCACTCTGCTTGGGCCGATCACAGTCGATTTGGTCCCGCCCAAACCCAAGAAGAGTTGAGGAGGGGAGATGGCCAAGGAATATGGAGATGGATCAGGCCCCAAACCCGCAAGCGAATACGGTCCGCCAAGTGCGCATTACTATCGCAACAAAGCCGCCGCTGAAGAAGCGGCGAAGCGAGAGGACGCAAGGCGTTCGAAAGCAATCAAAGACTTAGCCGCCAAACTGAAAGCTGCTGGGGCGGCCTATGCCGCGCGCTTCAACCGCTCCGCCAAATAGACGAAGCTCATATCTTTCGATAACGTCTTGTAATGCCTTATGACAGCAGTGGAAAATGGTACGGCACGCCGAAAAGCCATGGTGACGGCAGCGATCCCGAGCCGCCGTCCCCCTATGGCCCACCGTCCAAACACTATTACGAGCAAAAGGCTGCGGGCGAGCGCGCAGCTGCGAAGGACCGCGCCAATCGTCGGCAAATGGCTGCTCGATACGAATCGGCGAAGGCTCATACGGGCCGGGTGTATGCGTCCAGAGTGAGGCTAGCGGGGCGCGATCGCTAGCAGGAGCAGCGCGAAACACTCCATAGCGATTGATTGGGCTCCGGCAAAAATTCGCCGATAGTTGCCTGACGGACGTGGCGGCTGAGTGACCGTCTAGAGTCGGTCTGTGACCTGGGTGCCCAACACGCGGTTTGGCGACCCATAGGAATACGTAGCCAAACGGTAGGGTTTACGGAATCGGCAACCCTGAAGTCGGCACACCAACAAAAGCGCTCTCTAATGCTGGCTGGGCGTCCTCGCTAGCTGGGTTCGGACCGATATGGTAATCGCGGCAAATGTCGATATCGTATCTCATTCTTGGCGGCGCACGATCGGGTAAGAGCCGCAGGGCCCTCGCCCTTGCAGAGTCCATTGGCAGTACTCGTGTGTTCATAGCTACTGCGGAGGCCTGGGACGATGAAATGGAAGAGCGGATTGCCCGCCACCAAGATGAGCGCGGGTTCGGCTGGTCAACACGCGAGGTGCCGCTCGACCTTGCCGGGGAACTTAGCCGTTTAGAGGCGCAAACCGACGTTTGTGTTGTCGATTGCCTCACCCTGTGGCTGTCGAACCTGATGCACCATGGTCATGATGTCGACCGAGAGACTGAAAAGCTTTGCGAGGTGGTTTCGGCAATAAGGATCCCCATCATTCTGGTGTCGAATGAGGTGGGCCTCGGCATCGTCCCAGAAACACGCCTGGGTCGCGCCTTTCGCGACGCCCAGGGTCGGCTTAACCAGGCCTTGGCGCGTGTTTGCGACCGTGTCGAGTTGATCGCGGCTGGATTGCCGCTGACGCTCAAGGGCTGAGCGCGTTGGCCAGCCGCTGCTCGGCCTCGTCGCGCGCGGGCAACCCGATGCGAAGGTGGGTCGCCGACCAGGCAAATCTGCGGACATAGATGCCCGCCCGTGCCAGCCGCTCAAAAACGCTATGAGCGTCAGTGATTTCGACATATCTGAAGAGCGACGTGCCACCAGCCGGAGTAAGGCCGCCTTCCCGCAGAATGCAATCTAGACGTGCCGCCGCCGCTTTCAGGTTTGCACGCGTTGCGTTCTGCCATCGCTCGTCGGCGTAGGCCCTTGCGCCAATCTCCAACGCTGCGCCTGAAACGGGCCAGCCGCCAAGACGGTCTGCCAAAGCGGCACGAAAAGACTGGGGCGCAACCAGAGCGCCGAGCCGCACGCCAGCCAGGCCGAAGAACTTGCCGAAGGAGCGCAAAACGATCACCCCATCTGCGCCGCCCCACCCGGAAAAGCTACGGTCTGGTACGAGATCTGAATATGCCTCGTCGATGATCAGCCAACCGCCCTTTGCTCCGAGAATGGCGCGCACCGCCTCAAGCGCTTCGGCCTCAAATATGCGGCCATCGGGATTGTTGGGATGGGTGACCACCACGCCATCAACCTGATCTGCGAGGCGCAAAGGGTCAGGTGACTCGATCACTTGCGCTCCAGCGCGCCGCCAGACGACCGCATGGTCGCCATAGGTCGGCGACAGTATCGCGACACGGCGCAGCCCGATGACATCGGGCAAAAGCCGGATAAGCAATTCGCTGCCAGGTGCGAGGAGGAGCGCGTCCGGCTGAGCGCCAATGGCTTTCGCCATGCTTTGACGGCAAGCCTCGTAGAGCGCGCGGGTCGGCAGGTGCGCGAGCGCGGCTTCGGAGATGGAATTGTCCGGATAAGGCCAGGGGTTGATGCCGGTAGAGAGGTCGATCCACGGTTCGGGCGCATCTGGATAGGCCGCGCGCATGGCATCGAGGGCTCCGCCATGCGTCAGGTCCGCGGTCATGGTCTAAGGCTCCATGCCAGTACGATCAGGACCAGTGCAGCCAGCGCCATGGCGCGTTTATACAAAACAAGGCCCGCGTGCACATCGTCGCCGGTCGGATCTGGGGCGTCGCCATTCAGCCAGGGCTCTTTGCTGATCTTGCTTCCATACGTGCGGGGGCCGGACAGCCTGACGCCCAGCCCTCCCGCCATGGCGGCTTCAGGCCAACCGGCATTCGGCGAACGGTGGCGGCGCGCATCACGGACCACCGCTATGAAGGCGCGTGTCTTCAGACTGGCTACGGCAATCAGCAGACCCGTAAGGCGAGCGGGAACGAGATTGGCAACATCGTCGAGCCGGGCGGCGAAGCCCCCAAAGGCAGCGTGGCGGTCGTTCCGGTGGCCGATCATGGAGTCCAGCGTATTGATCGTCTTGTAGGCTACAAGCCCTGGTAGGCCGAAGATCGCGCCCCAGAAGAGCGGTGCGACGACGCCGTCGGAGGCGTTCTCCGCGAGACTTTCGAGACCAGCGCGGGCCACGCCGGCCCCATCGAGTTGGTGAGGATCGCGCCCCACAATCATAGCGACAGCAGAACGGGCGCCCGCAAGGTCGCCAGCTGACAAAGGGCGTGCGACGGCGGCGACGTGAGCATGAAGGCTCCGCGACGCGATTAGGCTAGAGGCGACCGCAGCCTCAAACCCGATGCCCCACCAAGTATCTGGCAAGGCCAAAGCCACACCCACAGCGATCGCTGTGGTCACTGTAACAACGAGCAGCGTGGTCGCGGCGCCCGCGAAGTAGCGCGCGGAGTGGGGCCATACTTCGCGATTCAGCGACTGATCCATCGCCCTGATCAATATGCCCATCCAGACCACGGGATGGCGGATGCGCCGGTAGAGCCAGTCCGGCCAGCTCAGCGAAACTTCCACCGCCCAGGCGAGCAGCATCAGGGCCGCTGCGCTCATGGCCCGCCCGGTGCCCAACCGACCGGTTTGGCGAGGCCCAGCAATGCGTCGATATCGACGGCCGCTTCAACGCCGTCTGCGAGTTCATCGAGCGCGTGTTCGACACTGGCGCCGTAACTGAACGCGAAGTCTCCGGACGCGCCCATCCGTTCTAGCCAGGCGCGGCGAAAACTGTCGCTGGCAAAGGCGCCATGCAAGTAAGTGCCCTCGACGCAGCCATCCGCGCTGCGAGCACCCTCAGGGATTCCGTCGATAACCGAAAAAGGCTGACCGGTATCTGGACCGACCGTTCGGCCGGTATGGATTTCGTATCCGCTTATCGCTTCGCGGGACACAGCGCAGGCCCCGCTCACTGGCGCGACCCGCTTCTCGCCCAGCATCACCGTTTCAACATCAAGGAGCCCCAACCCATCCGCCTGACCGGGCGGGCCATCGACGCCATCAGGATCCACAATGGTCCGCCCCAGCATCTGGTATCCCCCGCAGATGCCGATGACACGGCCGCCTGCGCGGGCGTGGGCGATGATGTCATGGTGCCAGCCCTGGGCGCGCAGGAAGGCGAGATCGCCAAGAGTAGACTTGGTGCCAAAGAGAATGATGACATCGGCATCGCGAGGGATGGCCTGTCCCGGCGGCACCCAGCAAAAACTCACAGCAGGTTCCTGCTTTAGCGGATCGGCATCGTCGAAATTGGCGATCCGGCTGAGCATCGGGGCCGCGATCTTCAGCTTGCCGTTGCGTCCGGACAATGGGCGGCTGAGCACCACCGCGTCCTCCGCTGGCAAATGCGCGGTGGCCGCCAGCCAGGGGATCACGCCGAAACAGGGCCAGCCCGTGCGGGCTTCGATTTCGGTCACGCCGTTATCGAACAGACGGGGGTCGCCCCGGAACTTGTTGACGAGAAAGCCACCAATCATGGCCGCGTCTTTGGGATCGATCACAGCTTTGGTTCCCACAAGGCTGGCGATCACGCCGCCTTTCTCGATGTCGCCGACGAGGCAGACGGGAACTCCGGCACGGCGAGCAAAGCCCATGTTCGCGATATCTCGGGCACGCAGATTGATCTCGGCCGGGCTGCCCGCGCCTTCGACCAGGATTAGTTCGTGCTGCGTCACCAGCCGCTCAAAGCTCTCCATGACGACGCCCATCAAGCGGTCGCGTCGCGCCATGTAATCGGCCGCATCCATCGCCTCCATCGCGCGGCCCTGGACCACGATCTGGGCACTGCGGTCTGTCTGAGGCTTCAGGAGCACCGGGTTCATGTCCGCATGGGGGTCGAGACCGCAGGCAAGCGCCTGAAGCGCTTGGGCGCGTCCGATCTCGCCTCCACCCGGGCAGGCGGCGGCATTGTTTGACATGTTCTGCGGCTTGAAGGGCGCAACGCTCAATCCTCGACGTCGCGCAATCCGGCAGAGGGCTGCGGTGAGGACAGACTTTCCAACATCGGAGCCCGTCCCCTGAAGCATGAGCGCCTTGGCCGTCAAACAGGCCCCACCATGTCCACACGCAAGCCTTCGACGCTCGCGCGGATGCCATAAACAGTTTCGAGCCGCTCCGCAGTGAGCGTTTCAGCAGGCGGCCCATCGGCCAATATCCGCCCGTCCTTCATCCAGATCAGGCGTGAGGCATAGCGGGCGGCCCACTGGATATCGTGGAGAACGACAAGCGCGCCGCCGCCTTGCGCCACGAAGGCCGCGATAAGATCGAGAATTCGGAACTGGTGACGCGGATCGAGGGCGGAGGTCGGCTCGTCGGCGATCAAAAGCGGGGCTTCTGCGGCGAAAGCCCGGGCGCAGTGCATGCGGGCGAGCTCGCCGCCCGAAAGCGTATCGGCGCGTCGGTGGGCGAGGTTCTCAAGGTCGCAAGCGGATATCGCCCGTGTCACTGCTTCGGCGTCACGGGCGTTCAGCCGGCCCAGCGCGGCACCATGGCTGAAGCGACCGAGGGCGACAACGTCGCGCACGGTGTTTGGCCAGGCGAGCGGCCGGATCTGCGGCAGGTAGGCGATGCTGCGGGCGCGGGTGACAGGGCTCAGGCTTTGTGTCTCAACACCGCCAAGCGTCGCGGTGCCGCTGCTCGGTCGCTCAAGGCCGAGGCTCGCACGGATCAGGCTGGTTTTGCCTGCGCCGTTGGGGCCAAGCAGGACAATCAGCTCGCCTGGCGTCAGGTGGAAACTCGCGCCTTCGACGAGGACCACCTCTTTCGCTTTCAGAGAAATGTCGCTGGCTACAAGACTAGTCATGGACTGCTCGCCTCTGCATGGCGATCCAGACGAAGATTGGCGCGCCGATGAGCGCCGCGACCACGCCGAGCTTCAGCTCATTGTCTGTCGGGACGATCCGCACACCAATGTCTGCGATCACAAGGATCAGCCCCGCCAACAGCGCTGAGGGTATGAGCGAACGGGCTGGGTCATGGCCAACAAGGGGCCGGATCAGGTGCGGGGCGACGATGCCCACGAACCCTATCGCGCCCGCGAGCGCAACCGAGGCCCCTGTGGCAAGCCCCGCGCCGAGCACGGTGAAGATGCGCTGATTGCGGAGGTTCAGCCCGACGCCGCTGGCGGCTTCCTCGCCAAGGGTGAGGGCTGACAGGCCCCTCCCGCTGGCCAGAAGGATCGCCGCGCCTGCAACCATGAAAGGGAGCGCCAGGGTGATCTCGTCAAAGCTGCGATTCGCAACCGAGCCCAACATCCAGTTGATCATATCCGAGAGTGAAAACGGGTTCGGCGCGAGGTTCATGAGGAGGCTCATGAGCGCGCCAGCGAAGCTTGAAAGACCCACGCCGATAAGAATGAGCGTGACCACGGACTGTGTGCGGATGGCCGCCAGAGCCAGCAGCGCCGTGGCCGCCAAAGCGCCTGCGATTGCCGCAAGTGGCAAAATCCACGCGCTGACGCTGACCAGGCCATAGTAGAGCGAAACCGTCGCCGCCAGCGACGCGGTTGCCGAGACACCGAGCACGCCCGGTTCCGCCAGTGGGTTGCGCAGCAGGCCCTGCAAGGCTGCCCCGCTCAGGCCAAGCGCGGCCCCGACCAGAAAGGCCGCGAGCGCCCGTGGCAAACGGATCGACCAGACCACCAGACGGTCGCCGGCCTCAGCGCCGCCGAACAACGCGGCAATGACCCGCTCGGCCGGAAGCGGCGTCGAGCCGAGCAGGCAGGCCGCGAAAACCGCGATCACGCTTGCCGCGAGCAAGCCCGGTGTGAGCCAGCGCGCCGGACTCACTTCCTGGCTCCGTCGGCCAGCGCCTCTATGGCATCAAGGATGAACCAGCCCCCACAGGCGGTCCACGCCCCCTGTAGCGGAACCACGTCTGGGCCATCCAGCTGGGCGCGGGCCACAGGATGCCGGGACGCGCTCCAGGCATCTGGGTGGTTCGTCAGGCTTTCGAAGAAAGCCGCCGCAATCACGTCGGGTTGTTCATAGGCAAGGCGTTCCAATGGTAGCGATCGCCAGCCGGGGCTTGCCTCGAAATTCTCAAGCCCGGCAGCCACCAGCATCTCGTGGACGAGGGAGCCCGGCCCGGTGGTGACACCAGCCGGCGTCATGTACATGGCGAGCCGACCGTCGTCTCGCGCGGTAATCGCGGAAAGCCGGTCCCTAAATTCGGCAACAACAGCCTCGCCCCGCCCGCTTTGGCCAAGGCCATCCGCCATGTGCTGGATCAGGGACGGTATGGACCCCATCTCCTCGCTGTCGACATTCGACGCCCAGCCCACCTGCAGGACCGGCACACCGGCGCGTTCGAAAAAGGCAGCCGCGTTCGGCCCGCCGCCATAGGCTCGCACCACCAGATCAGGTTTCAGGATCAGCACATCCTCAGCGATGGGACGCACATTCGGCACGCCCACTGCGTCGTCCCGCATGTAGGAAAACGTCTTCACCGCATCCGGGGAGATGGCGAGGATCTGCTCGCGATCCGCGAGCTTCAGCACATACTGGTCGGCGCAATAGTCGAGGCTGACAATCCGCATGGGCTTGTCGCCGGCAGCCTGCGGTGGCGCGGGTTGTCCGCCACAGGCCGCAAGCCACAGTACCAAGAGGGTTACTGCAAGCCTCGACATGGTCGCTAGTACCGCAAGCGCACGCCGAGATAGCCCGAGAGGTCCGGCGTGCCGTAGCCGAGTATCTGCTGGTACTCTTCATCGAACAGGTTTTCGATGCGGCCGAAGACCTCCACCCGCTCGGTCAGCTCATAGCTGCCGGTGAGGTCTACCCGTGTCCAGCTGTCGAGCGTCGTGCCGTTCGTATTCGGCTCTTCGCCATTGTAGCGGACCAGAAGGGCGCCGGAGAATGGACCGGTCGGATCCACGGAGAGCGTGATGTCGCCTGAGTGTTCCGGCAGGCGAACGAGTGCGTTTCCATTGCCATCCTTGGCATCAATATAGGCGTAATCTGCGGAGACCCGCAGCCAGTCGGTCAGCTGATAGGCCCCATAGAGCTCAACACCCCGGCTTTCGACTTCGGCAATGTTTTCGTAGCCGCCGACGGCGAAGGAAAAGTTGATCTGGTTTTCAGTGTCTTGGTCGAAGTAGGTAATTCCGGCTTCCGCGCGCCCATCGGGCGAGCGCCAGTCCAATCCGATATCGAAGGCTTCCGAGGTTTCTGCCTGTAGGTCAGCATTTGGCTCAGTCGCGCCGCAGCAGAAGAATGTTGTCTGGAAGATGGTCGGCGCCTTGAACCCCTGTCCCCAGCTGGCGCGCAAGGTCAGTGTTTCGGTTGGATTGTAGGCGGCGGCGACACGGCCGGTGGTCTCCGAGCCAAAGCGTGCATGGTCGTCAACGCGGAGGCCGCCGGTCAACGTGAGCGCTTCAGTGGGCTTGAACTCATAGAGCGCAAACAGGCCGTCGATAGAAGTGTCATCATCATTGGCCGTCGATTCTTCTCGCTCCGCACCGAAAGCCAGCGTGTTCATCTCATTGATGCTGAGCGTGCCCTGATAACGATAGACCGTTCGGTCACCTTCGGCATCAAAACTCTGCGCGCCATTGGTGAAATTCTGGCGGGAGATGTCCGAATAGCCGATCAGAACCAGGTTCTCGAGGCGGCCATCGAACAAGGAACCAGTCAGCGAGATGTTGGCTGACAACTCTTCGGTTTCGCTCACTTCATCCCCATCGGCCACACTGCCCTGGGCGCCGCCGGAAAAGCTGTCGAATTCGGACTCGGCATCGGTCCAAAGCACATCAGCCGAGAGGCGCGCGTCGCCGCCAAGGTTGAGACCGCCCTTGGCCGACAGCGTCAGCGCTTCATAAGCATCATCCTCGGTGTTGCCATTGTCCTCATCGGCCTTGGAAATGCCGTCCGAACTCGTGCCGACAATCGCTAGGCGGAAATCGCCCGTATCATTGGCGTTTTCCACCGATGCGCCGCTACGGAACGTATTGAAAGAGCCATACTCGCCGAACACGCTGCCGCCGAGGCCCGGGTCGGGGCGTTTGGTCGTAATGGAGACGACGCCGCCAATGGCATCCGTACCCCAGAGCGTGGATTGTGGACCTTTCAGCACCTCGATGCGTTCGATGTTCTCGGTATCAAGACGTGCAAAGTTGAAGCCACCGCCCGGGGATGTGGGATCGTTCACCGCCACACCATCGACCAGCACCAGCGTCTGCTCGCTCGATGCGCCGCGGATCCGGACGCTGGCGGAGCCACCAAAAGCGCCATTGGAATTGATCGTCACACCAGGCGCTGCAGCCACCGCGTCGAGCGCGAAATCGAAGCCCAGCTCTTCGATATCCTCGGCGGTGATGATCGTGACGCTGGAGCCGATTTCCGTCGCGGTCTGGTCCAGGCGTGAGCCTTCAACGATGATCGTATCCAGCGTGGCTTGCTCGGTATCGGCGTCCTGCGCGAAGGCTGGAACAGCAATTGAGAGCGAAACGGCGCATAAAAGCGCAGTTCGGTAAGACATGGGTAGCACCCCTCAGCGCCTTGCCGCCCGTCGGAAAAGGCGCGCTTTGAAAACGACGACTGGCCCCACGGAATAATCCCGTGCGGGCGGCCGAGCCTTGACTATGTCGTTTCAAAGGAGAGGCCCGTCACACGAATCGTGTGGCCTTCCCGCCCGCTGAGAACTCTTCCCGGCCTCCGGACGAACGACGCGATGGCAGGTCTCCTGGCTCGCCGATCAACGCTTCTGGCCGCCTTCCCAGGACAAATGTCCCAGTGACATATTGGCCATCAGCTCCTGGCTGACAGTTGCGGGTACAGCCCCGGATTTACACCGAGTTCCCTCTTAGCCCCCGTTAAGGGAGCACCATCTGCAACTGCTAATGCTGCGGTCGCGAGACGATGTCAATCTTCTCTGCGCTGTCTGATCGAGGACCGTGATCAGAAATCCAGGCCGCGCTGGGCCTTGATCCCGGCCTTGAAGGGGTGTTTGACCTCAAGCATCTCGCTGACAAGATCGGCATAGTCGCATAGATCCGGTTTGGCATCGCGGCCGGTAAGGATCACGCTGGTGCGCTCCGAGCGGGCCTTCAAGGCTTCCAAGACGCTTTCTATCGAGAGGTAGTCATAGCGCAGCGCAATGTTGATCTCATCCAGCACAACGAGGTCATAATCCCCACTGGCAATCATCGCGGCGGCCTTGCCAAACGCGGCTTCGGCGGCGGCGATGTCGCGTTCCTTATCCTGTGTGTCCCAGGTGAAGCCCTCACCCATTGTGTGCCAATCGACGTTGCCGAGCTTATCGAAGAATTGCCGCTCACCTGTGATCCATTTTCCCTTGATGAACTGGACCACGCCGACCTTCTGCCCCCAACCCAAAGCTCTGATAATCACGCCAAAGGCCGAACTGGATTTGCCCTTGCCATTGCCCGTGTGGACAAGGACCAGCCCACGCCCCGGATCGGTCGCTTCGCTGGTCTTGCGCTTCTGTTCGGCCTGCAGCTTCTGCATCTCGGCCTTATGGGTATCGCGATCACTCATAGAGTGCTCTTCCTTCGAATGACAGGTTAACAAAGCCGCCAAAGTCGATCTTGGCATCGAAATCGCCCGCCTCGTTGCCCGTTGCGAGCGCCGCCTTGATGATGCCGGCATGGGTAACGATCAGCGTCGGCTCGTTGGCCTCCCGCCAGTCCATCAGTGCTGCAAGGGCTCTGACGCGAAGCATGGCCACGCTTTCCCCGCCATGGGGCCTGGCATGCAGAAAGTCGCCAGCCCAGGCATCAAGTTCTGTCCGCGGGATCGCCGACCAGGCGCGGCCTTCCCAGGATCCGAAGTCCATTTCGATCAGACGCGGGTCTGTCTCCACTGCAAGCGAAGCATGCCTGCCGATGAACTGTGCAAGCTGAGCGCAACGGATGAGCGGGCTTGTGACGATATATGTGTAGGGCGGTAATGCAGCGACAATTGCTGTTGCCTCAGCCTCGAACGTATCAGCGACGGCAAGGTTCGTCTGACCATAGCAAATGCCTGGCTCTATCGCTGGCGTCGTGTGGCGAAGCAGGATCAGACCCATGCGACCAAACCCAGATAAAAACCAATCTCGCTCGCCTGCTGAACCGCGCCTAGCGTGTCGCCGGTATAGCCGCCGAGCTTTGGTTCGAAGAACAGGCGCATCAAAAGGTGTCCTGTGACAAGCCCTCCGATAGCGCAGGCGAGCGCGATGGGGTCTTGGACAACGCACCAGACAGCGATGACCGCCCCGCCGGTTACGATCGCCACGACCAGGCTCGCCGCTGACACCCCGCCCGCCACCGGCTTGCCCGTTCCTTCATCGCGAACATACTGGCTGGTCGCGATCACGAGCACGCTCGACAGCCGGGACAACCCGTGGGCAGCGACAAAAGCAGCTGCTACAACCGCGACGGGCAGCACCATGAGCGATGAAGCCTTGATCGCCAAGGCGATAACCAGCGCCAGCGTACCAAAGGTGCCGAGCCGGGAATCCTTCATGATCTCCAGCGCTCTTTCTCGCGAAAGCCCGCCGCCAAGGCCGTCAAATGTGTCGGCTAGACCATCCTCATGGAAAGCACCGGTGATCAGCAGACCCGCAGCAACGGCGAGCAGAACAGCAACTGGCGCTGGACATACGGTGGTCGAGGTTAGAAAAACGCCAGCGCTCACTCCACCTACCAGAAGCCCGACAAGCGGGTAGTAGCGTACCGCTGCGGTCATGCGCTTTGGCGAATAGAGCACGCCGGACGCCACGGGCAGCCGCGTCAGGAACTGGATGGCCAGTAAAAGCGAGGCGCCCTCGTCTTTCATGCCGGGCCGCTGACCTTGGCGCTTTCAAAGCTGGCCATGTCCCTCAGCATCGCGGCTGCCGCTTTAACAAGGGGAAAGGCAAGCAAAGCTCCGGTGCCTTCGCCAAGACGCATGTCGAGATCCAAAAGAGGCTCCACGCCAAGCGCATCAAGGACAATGCCATGCCCAGCTTCCGCGGATCGGTGTGCATAAACGAATGTTTCTTCGCATCCCGGCGAGATAGCCCTTGCGCACAATGCGGCCACGCCGGCAATAAAGCCATCCACCAGCACCACACGTCGTGCGTCAGCCGCGCCCATCATCGCACCAGCCATCATGGCGATTTCGAAACCGCCATACTCCGCAAGCGCAATGCGCGCGTCCAGCGTCGCCTCGGTCCTTCGCGCTGCTGTATTGAGCAGGCCCCGCTTATGAGCCAGTCCCGTATCATCAAGTCCGGTGCCCCGGCCCACAAGGTCGTCTACCCTGCGCCCAATGACCTTTGCAGCCACCAGCGAGGCAGACGAGGTGTTGCCGATTCCCATTTCCCCAAAGCAGGCGACGTCCGCACGAATACCACCACCGATCTCCAACCCGGCTTGGAGCGCGGCCTCCAGCTGTTCCGAATCCATGGCGGGCCGCTGGATCGCGTTCTGTGTTCCGGCGGCTATCCTGCGATCAATGAGGTCAGAATGGGCAATCGGCTCGCCCGCGACGCCGGCATTGACCACGGCAATAGATGCCCCCACAGAGGCCGCAAACACATTGGCTGCGGCCCCGCCAGCAAGGAAGTTGAGCACCATCTGTCGGGTCACCGCTTGCGGATAGGCTGAAACACCTGCCGCCGCCATACCATGGTCGCCCGCGAAAATCGTCAGCGCGCAAGTCTCAGCACTCGGGGTGAGGCTTCCCTGAATACGGGCAATCGCAGCCGCAAGACGTTCGATCCTGCCGAGGGAACCCACGGGCTTTGTCTTGCCGTCCAACGCCGCCGCGAGATGGTCTTCAAATTCAAGATCCGTCTTGTTCATGACCATCGCACTAGTGATCCTGTTCGTTTTGGCAAGAATACTGAGCGGAAATTCAGCTGCTCCCATCGTCCAAGCGCCATTGTTCGATGGTTTGAGGCGCTAGCGCCAGGGCATCAATGGCTGCCACCTCGTAGGTCGCAACCGTGATCTTCTGGCCACGGTTGATAGTTCCGTCCTTGCCACGCTTCAGCCTGCCATCCTTGGTCCAGCGCAATCGCTCCTGATTGGTAATGTTCAAGCGCTCCCTTAACTCCGCGGCTGTGTAGGGACGTTGGGAGATATCCTCTAAAAGCCCTTCGATTTCTGAACGCACAGACTCTGTATCGCAGCTGTCTCCAACGCTCAGACTGAGATTGGGCATGTCGAGCTGACCTCCGACATGTCGCGCGAGCTTCCTGAGCCGCAACCGGACTTCCCTTCGCCTTAACTCAAGAGACGGGCGAAACTTGAGGTATTTTTCGATAGATATTTGTTGCGTCATGAGCCCCTGTCGCAGCGACGGATTGTTTTTGCAATGCACAGAAAGCAAGTATGCTTGCTCCCCCAAGTCCTAATCGTTGAACAGGCCGATACCCGGCCTGGACGTTTTAGAGGCGGCGCGTTTTTGCCTGGACGCGTGGGAATAGAAGAAACAGCGGGATAGCTGGGCTTCGAACTATTGAAGATTCTCAAACCGGGAATGAGGCCCGAAAAGCGAGGGCTGGCCGACTTCGGCAGCCATTCAGCCGTTCGACACTCGGCTTTAGACCGGCAAAAAAGGGCCAAAAGCCGTCAAATTGTACTCGGCTCGAGCGTCCTAAATTCGCCGTAAGCGGACAATCGGTCTTGTGAGATGAGTGTCCGCTTTCAGCTCCGTTTTGGACCTATGGAATTCAATCCATTGAAACGTTCAGCGTGAGCGCGGTCGTGTAGCTTCGAATATCCGTTTCGGCGCCTTCGGGCGCTGGAGCCTGAAGTCTCACCATCAAAAGGGACACACCCGGATCGTTTAGCATGATGGTGAACAGGCCCTCATCATCGGTTTGGGTCATCCATCCGAATTTACCGCTCAATCGCTGGGCTTCGGTGGTGAGAATGACGTCTTGCCCTTGGACGGGCTCCCCATCAAAAGTGAGACGCCCGATGAAGGGAAACCCCACTCTGACCCGACTGGGGTGGATGGCCGGTTCAATTGCGAGGCGCCCAACAGATGTTCGAATGGCGCCCCAATCCGGTGCGCCTACCGTCACATAGGCGTCCGTAACCGTCGCGGTCTGTGAGGTTAGAATAGGCGTGCCTTCCGGGATATCGATGGGTTCTGCGTCCGGGCTGTTGACGAGATGATACGTCCCGTCGAGCAGCACATACTCGCCTTTTCGGCCAAGCCGTTCGCCCGTGGTGATCCGAGACGTGCCAGTTTGGGTGAGGGTGTGTTCCAGCACTGTGACGGTCGAAAACGTCTCTACGCGATCCGGATCGACCGCGTCTCCGTCTGGCCCAATCATCGCATACGTGTCCGTCCGCACGGCGTATCGCGGCTCGCAGCAGAAATCATTGAACGCGACTTCGACAGAGATTGTCTGACCCGTTTCGGGTGAGAAATCGGACGGCTTCACATAGGCTGTATCGGCTGCCGCCGCCGTGGAAAACGACAAAGCGGCAACCGACAGAATGAGCGCGCGCATTCTAGTCTAGGCTGGCAAGCGTGGTTGACGGGCGCAAACGATCGGCGAGCAAGCCGACTTCAGGTGTGACGAAGCTGTTGATGACCGAACGGGCCTCGATCAGGGCTTCCTCCAGCTCAAACTCGCCGTCCATAACACCGATGGCGAGCCCCAGAAGCGGATTGTAAAGCGCTTCGGTTTCCCCCTGTATGGTGATGGCAAAGCGCTCGTTCTCCGCCTCGATCCGGTTCCACTCGGCGCGCACGCCGGCCCAGAAGTCTTCTGTAGCTGTCCAGTAGTCATCGGCCGCGCTCACCGGATAGGCGTCGAAGCGCTTATAGGTATTCACCCCGATCTCCCGCACCAGCGCATGTGGCTCACCGTGCAAGACCAGCTTGGAGTTGTCCTGCTCATGCACCCAGCCCCACGGCGTGATGACATGGCGGTTCACGGCATCAATAGCGTGATAGTCGTCACGCGTGGTCATGTCCCGGCGCGGGAGAGGGCGCCATTCCTGGGCCGGTGTCCATTCAGCAATCCCATCTTCATAGGTCCACTCAGCAACCGCGCCGTAGCGCGGGGCGTCATCGACCTGATAAACGGTTTGAGACCACGTGCCCGCCCGTTCCTCTTCTGGCACGTCGCGCCATTCCCAGGCGTTGCCGCCGATGAAGACCAGCACGCGCGCTGGCTCATACTGCCAGTCCTGGCGCCAGTGTTTGACCACAAATGGCGCATCGTCGGGCCCGACAACGAGCAAGTGCTGCAGGCTGATGAAATCGCCGCGATCTTCAACAACGCGCACAGATTCATGCCCGCCTGAGAGTTTGGGTTCTTTCAACTCATAGCCTTCAACGAAGGACACGGTTTCGGTGAAGTCGAAGGAAACTTTGTGATCTCCGGCCATGGCCAAGATGGAGGCACGGTCCTGTTCAAACTTGGCCGTATCGACGGCTTCAATGGGGGCTGGCGTCACTGCTGCGGTGCTGATTTGGGCAGGCGGCGTTACGCAGGCCGACAATAGCGCGGCTGATGCGGCGACGGCGCTGAAAATGATTGAACGGCGGTTGGTCATTGATCCCCTCATCGGTCTGAGACTGCTCATTACAATTTACATTAGCGCGAATGATTCTCACTTGCAATCGAGGTTGAAATCTGTTTCTCATTAATGAGAATGATTTTCAATCTTATGAGTATCGGGGAAAATACGTATGTCCGGAGCGAAGCTAGGCAGAGTGCCACTCAAGTCCGTCATGCTGGTATCAGCAGCGGCCCTGGCCGTTGGGGCGGCGGCGGCGCAAGACGCTTCGGAAGAAGAGCTGCGCGAAGAGACCGTGACTGTTTATGGGACCTCGAACCCTTTGCCGGTTTTCGACTATCCAGGCCAGGTGACAGTCGTTGACCGGGACGCCATAGAGACCTTGGCGCCGTCGACCATCTCTGACGCCCTTCGCGATGTGCCCGGACTGGATTTTGCTGGCGGGCCGCGGCGTACAGGTGAAGCGCCCAGCCTGCGTGGCCTGTCCGGTCAGAACGTGCTTATCCTGCTGGATGGGGCGCGCCAAAGCTTCACCTCAGCCCATGATGGGCGGTTCTTTGTCGACCCGGAACTCATCGGCACGGCGGAAGTCGTCCGAGGGCCGGCCTCGGCGCTTTACGGCTCGGGCGCCGTGGGCGGCGTGCTCGCCTTTGAAAGCGTCGATGCTGATGACTTGCTCGCCGATGACGAGACTTGGGGCGCGCGGTTCCGCCTTGGCTATCAGAGCGTAAATGAAGAGGCTCTGGCCTCTGTCACAGCATTCACGCGCCAAAATGGTTTCGATGGGTTGGCCAGCTTCGGCATTCGCCAGTCTGGTGACATCACGCTTGGCTCCGGTGCGGATTTGCCTTCCGATGATGAGATTGAAACGGCCCTTTTGAAGGGCAGCTACGCCTTCACCGATGCGCTGACGATTGAGGGGTCGTGGCAACGGTTTGCCAACACGGCGATCGAGCCCAATAATGGCCAGGGCACCCTCGGAACCGGCGATTCCACGCTCGACCGCGACGTCGAAAAGGACATCACCACAGACACGTTCCGCCTGGCTGCCAATTTCAATCCGGTCAGCAATGATTGGCTCGATGCCACGCTGACGGCGTATCAAACCACCAGTGAAGTCGATGAATTCGACCAGACCATCCCCAGAACCACAGTTCGGGAGATCGAAACTACAGGTTTCAGTGCTCGCAATGCGTCGCGGTTCATGGTTGGCGCCTTTGACACCACGCTCACAGTGGGCGGCGATTGGTATAAGGACGAACAGGTCGGCATCGATGATCAAACCGCAGATGGTGTGCGCGGCGGCGTTCCAAACGGCGAAAGCGAGTTCATGGGGCTGTTTGCCCAGGTCGAAGCGGTTGTGGAAACCGGCGCGGGCGAACTGCTTCTGATCCCGAGCGTGCGCTTCGATGAATTTGAAAGCTCGTCGTCCATCGCGCCCGGCGAAGAAAACTCAGACGATGCCGTTTCGCCGCGCTTCGCCGCCAGCTTCGGGCCGGACGCCGTGCCATGGCTGCGTGTGTTCGGCTCCTATTCTGAAGGCTTCCGCGCTCCGTCGATCAACGAGCTTTACCTGGATGGTGTTCACTTCCCCGTGCCGCACCCCGTTTTGTTCGACCCAGCCATGTTTCAGTTTGTCTTCGTCAATAACAACTTCATTCCGAACCCGGACCTGGTACCTGAAGAAACACAGACGTTCGAGTTCGGCGCTGGTATCGATTTCGCAGACATCTTCACCAGCGATGATCGCCTGCAGGCCAAGATCAGCTACTTCGAAACCGAAGCGGAAGACCTCATCAATTTGAGCGTCAACTTCGCCTTTGATCCGACCTGTTTTGCCCCGCCCATGTTCCAGCCCTGCACCGCTGGCACATCGGAATCGGCCAATGTCGCCGAAGCGGAATTGGAAGGCTGGGAAGGCGAACTGCACTATGATTCAGAGCGTTGGTTTGCCACCGCCAGCTACTCTTCGATCGACGGCACAGATCTTTCCGATGGCTCGGACCTAGGGTCCCTCACACCGGATCGCCTGGCTCTGAATGTGGGGCTGAAAGTCCCGGAATGGCGGGCACGCTTCGGCACACGTATTCAAATGGCAGACGAATTCGAACGCCGGGATTCAGACGGCATGGGCGGTTTTGTGATCGCAGACGAACGGGCCGGTTACGTGGTGCTGGATCTCTATGCGTCCTGGCGTCCAGAATTCGCGGAAGGCCTGCGCTTTGATGTGGGAATCGATAACGTCCTCGACCATGATTACGACCGCGTGTTCGCGGGCGTGTCAGAGCCGGGGCAGAACATCAAGATCGCTGCGTCCTATCAATTCGGAAACTAGGAGACTGACCTATGTGCCTGCCACTAGATGACACCGCCATGGTCTGTTGGCTGAAAACGCAAGTTCGCGTGATCGAGGCCTGGCGCGAAGAACTCGCTTGCCGGCCGGAGTTCGACATCGCGGCGGCGCGGCGCCTTGAAACCCACTATGCTTGGCTAACAAGCGAAGTGGCGAGGCTTGAAGACCAAGAAACGCGGCAAGTGGCCTGATCCTCCAGCCCTTGCCAACCTCCCGCAGCATCGGCGCCCTTCGTTTCCTCCCGGCGCGTTGATGCTGCGGGCACTTTTTGGGTGCCTCAGTCGAGTTGGCCCAAAGCGATGTGAACGCGTGAGGTTTGCGCAACCAGTTCCGTCACGGGCGTTGGCGTAGACTCCGCCAAGGGTCCGCCCTCCGGCCACATCGCGAGAAGGGTTTCCAACTCACCGATCAAGCCTGTCGTGTCCTGGCGGTCCATACGGCCTGCGATGTTGAGCGCAACGACAGTGAAGCCGAACGCATCCTGATACTCGCCGAGATCAGTGATCACACCATCCGTCACACCGATCCGATACTCTTCAAAGACAGTGTCCATGAGATAGCTGATGATATCGACGGGATCACCGCCAGCATTCGCCTGCATGAGGGCCATATTGGCTTCAGCGGCAGCCAGTTGGGGCACAATGTCTTCGGCGGGCAGGCCGGCCTCCAAAGCTTCAGAGACCTGGATGAAAATGACCTGGTCAAACCCAAGCGCGTCGATCCCGGCGCGTTCGGCCTCATGGGTTTCCGAGACGGGATGGAGAAGGTGCTTGGCGGCTTGATCCGGTGCACCAGCACGGAAGAGCGCAAGGCCCGCTTCCACATGGCCGGACATGAAGGCAACGCGCTTTTCAACGGGCAGCGTGTCCATCCCGTGTCCCATTTCTCCGCCTTCACCCTCGCCTTCTCCAACAGCGATGGCAGTGACGGGTGGTGGCGCATCTTGAGCCGCGTCCAAAGCCGGTTCGTCCGACGCCGGAGCACCGCACGCTGCTAGCGTTGTGGTCGCCATCGCTAGACCCAAGCCCAACCCGCCCCAGTGTTTTTGCTTCGTCGTCATGTGCCCTGCCTTTTTGAACGCCTCTTAGTGTAGTTAGATGCAAAAAATGCAAATCATTCGCAAGTGAGGAATCATGCTGCTGACGATCTCTGGCGTTTTGTCACTTGAAGACCTCGCACTCATCCGCGGCCTGCTTGATGGTGTGACGTGGCGCGACGGGCGAGAAACGGCCGGCTCAACGGCGCGCCAAGTGAAGCAAAATAGCCAAGCTGATTTGACCACTGGGTTGGGCCAAAAGATCGAACACAGACTCATCGAAGCGCTTCAAGGCCACCTCGTCTTGAAAGCAGCTGCCCAACCTGCGCGCTTTTCCAAGTTGATCGTCAGCAAGACCGAAGCCGGAGGAGGCTATGGCTACCACATCGACAACGTCTTCATGGGCGATGGCGGTCAATCCATCCGCACGGATCTTTCATTCACGCTGTTTCTGTCCGATCCTAGCGACTATGGCGGCGGCGAACTGGTGATCGAGCACGCTGGGCAAACCCATGAAATGAAGGCTCGAGCTGGAGATCTCGTCCTCTATCCTTCAACGAGCATCCATAGTGTGTCCGAGGTCACCTCAGGGAGCCGGATGGTATGCGCAGGCTGGATCGAAAGCCGCATTCAGCGCCCTGATGATCGCGAGCTGGTTTTTGATCTCATCAACCTTCGCGCGGACCTGGCGGACAAGTACGATGCTCAATCTCCGGAAATGCTGATACTTGGAAAGACCATTGCGAACATGCTGAGGCGGTTCAGCTGATGATAGGAGTGCTATTGAGTGCGGTCATTCACATTTGGATCACGTCCGGCAAATAAGGGCCAACTCCAGCCATGGGAACGGTCAATCGTCAGAGACCGCCTTTGGCCCATTTTAGACATTGGTGATAGCGAGGGCGAGCGGCTTAAAGCGCCCTAAAACAGCCGCTTAGGCTTTGGCAGAAATTCGCCAAAAACGGTCAATCGCTGTAGATTTTCCAGTGTCTGCTGTTGGGTATGAAACCGTCATTCAGCAATATCGCCTTTAGGTGGAGTTCAACCACTCTCCGGTTGGTCTGTAGGATATGCTCTCCAGCCTAAAAGCTCCAGCCGGAACACAATCCGTGAAATTACCTATTGCGAACCATTTTCATTCGCACTATGCAAAATTGAGAATGAGTTGCAAAACGGGGTTTCTTGCAAATGTATCGGTTTTCCACGGCGCTGTCGGTCGGCGCCCTTCTTGCCGCTGGCGCAATGGCGCAGCAAGCGGCACCTGTCGCTGAGGAAGATGAGGCCCGTTTAGGTACGGTCGTTGTATCCGGGCAGAAGATTGAGCGGACGCTGCAAGACACCAAGGAAAGCGTCGCGCTTGTCTCGGACGTACAAATTGAGCAGCTGTCACTTCTGGACCTTGAGGACGTGTATGCAGCTGCGGCCAATGTTGCGGCCATCAGTCCGAACAGCGAGAGCTTTGCGCTGAGGGGGATCAGCCAGAACTCAGCATCAACCCGCGGCGGCGATGGCGAGCTTGGGTCCATTTATCTTGATGGGGTCGCCTATACCGGGTTTGCCACGCGTTTTGGACCGCGCGACCTCTGGGATGTGCAGCAGGTGGAGATCCTGCGGGGACCGCAATCCACTAACGTTGGCCGGAACGCCCTGGTCGGCGCGGTTGTGGTCCAGACAAACGACCCGAATCTGGACGAGTTTGAAGGTGCTGTCCGCGCTCAAATCGGCAATTTCGATACCTACTCCGGCGAAGGCATGGTCAATATTCCGCTGACGGCCAACTCAGCTTTGCGTTTCACAGCCGAGTATTTCGAGAGCGATGGGTTTGTTGACAACATCCTTCTGGATCAGCCTGCCGATCCGAAAGAGAACACCACATTCCGAGCCAAGTACCTCATTGAACCCACCGCCGATTTGAGCATCAAGCTGACGGGCCAGTATGCCGAAACCAGCCGAGGCTGGGACATTTATCGCGGAGATCTGACGGGCTTTGAAAGCCGCGATGCCAATGCCAACCTTGCGGGCTTCGAGGATTTCGAGGGTGTCACGGTGGCCCTGGATGTCACCTACGATTTCAACGAAAACTGGTCCGTTCAATCGATAACATCCTACCTAGACGGTGATTACGAACGCTTCAACGACGATGATAATGGTCCGGACGGCGGCGACGCCTTTCGCGGTCGAACGGCAGAGGACAAAAACTGGGCAGAAGAGCTACGCCTAAGTTACTCCGGTGAAGCCGTGAGCGGCGTTGCAGGCATCTACTACACCGAAGTCGATATCGAGAATAACACAACGGGTTTTGTGGCTATCAACCCGGCCCTTGTTGGTGTGCCAGATACGCTTCTGCCCTTCTATCCGAACCCTGTCCTGGTCAACACGCTGATTCCGTTTGAGAGTTCCACGACCAACTTCGCCTTCTTCACCGAGTGGGACTGGCAGATTGCCGAACGATGGCGCCTCAATGGTGGTTTCCGGTTCGATCAGGAAGACCAGGACATCATCACAAATTCGATCAATACGCTTGATCCTTCGACACCACTGCCAGACCCTGACGCCATCACGATGGCGTTTGGACCGGCTGCCGGCGGAGGTGTTGCACAGGTGAACGCGCTTCTGGCGGCGCAGCTTACGCCGACAGACAATGCACCTTCGTCGACATCCTACGACGCGTTCCTTCCCCAAATCGGCTTGACCTACGACATCAGCAACACCGTTTCGGTCGCGGCCTTCTACAAGCGCGGCTATCGGGCCGGCGGCGTCGACTTTGATGCGACCGGCGGGGCAAGCGAATTCGATCCGGAATATCTCGACAATTTCGAAGTAGCGTACCGGTCAACCTATCTGGACGGTACTCTCATCTTCAATGCCAACGCTTATTACGGCTTGTGGACAGACCAGCAGCTAACGGTGTTTCGAAACGGCAGCCTGTTCGATACGGAAGTCATCAATGCGGGTGAATCCACGATCTACGGTGCCGAATTTGAAATTCAGTATGCGCCGACGGATCGGACCAGTCTCTATGCAAGCTTGGGCCTTGCGGAGACGGAGTTCGACGAGTTCTGCTTTGCGCCAGATGATGTCGCGGACTTGGCCGCGCCGGGTGCCGTCTCATGTACCTTGGAAGATGGAAGCCCTGGTCAGGATCTGAGCGGTAAAGATTTTGCCGCCTCTCCGGACCTCACCTGGTCCATCGGCGGCCGTCAATATGTAACCAACCGGTTCTACGTTGCGGGCAATGCTACCTTCCAGGACACATCCTTCAACGACATCCAAAACACCGAGCTTTTTGAGAACGATAGCGCCACATTGGTGAACCTCAGCGCCGGTTACGAGTTCGACCAATTCGAAATCTCGGTGTTTGGCCGGAACGTGTTCGATGAGTTCTACACATTCGGCATTTTCGAAGGCATTGAAGGCCCAGACTCGCGCAACATCACAGCCGGCAATCCGGCAGAATGGGGCATCATTCTGAGCGCAGAATTCTAGGGGAGACGGCTCGCGGAGGGGCGGCTTCGGTCGCCCCAACGGCCAACAAACACATGCTGACCATTATCTCAGCCACTTGTTTGCTCTTTGCGGCCTGCGCGCTGTTGTACCAGGCCGATGATCGCCGCTCGGCCTTTGCAGGTGTGCGGGGCTCTCAGCCAGCCCGGTTCGGTATGCGAGCGAGTGCCATCGCACTTTTTGCGCTGACATTGATGATGCTGGCCCCGCTCCAGGGTTGGGAGCGCGGCATTCCCTTATGGCTTGGACTGCTCAGCCTTGTCTTTGTGGCCGGCCTGTTTCTCGCGGCGCAAAAGCCCGCTTGGCATGCAAAGCTGGCAATTGGATTGGGCATCATCGGTGTTCTCGCCGCCATAGGAGCCCTGCTATGAGCCCGATCATCCTTGGCATTCTCGTCGTCGTTCTGGCGCTCATCGGGTTTTTCACCTGGAAGGCGCCGCGACTGACAAGCGTCATTCTCTGGGCGCTAATTGCCTCGATGCTGTTCAGTGCCGCCCTGCTGCTGACATTGCCCGTGGAATTCAAATCACTTGCCCTCTGGATGGCGCTCGCCGTACCGATCATCTGGGTGGCGTTTCAATTCTGGTGCTACTGGGACAAACGCGGCTGGCGTGTCACGGCAGGCCTGATAACAATTTCCATTCTCAGCGGCGCGGTGGTCTTCACCACGCCGCCACCTGTCTGATCTGAAGGAGCTGACCCATGGACCGCGCCCGTCATCTTCGGAACTACGATCTTCACTCCTGGACCGGCATCACGCTCGGTCTGATCGTCTATGTCGTGGCGCTGACGGGCTGCTTCGCCCTCTTCGACAATGAAATTCGAACCTGGGAAGATCCGGCGCTTCGTGTGCCTGTCCCAGCTGTTGCTGAGCAAGCGCCCATGGACGAGGTCTTCACAACTTGGATGGAAGAGACCTCAGGCGGGGCGGAACTGGAATTCCTCCGTTTCGATTATCCGAGCACCTATGCGCCCTATTACTTGGGCATGATGCAGATCCACGACGAAAACGATGAGCATGTTTTCGAGGAACAGCGTTGGGACGCGCGAACGGGTGCGCCCATTGCCATGCGCGGCGATGGGTTGGGCATCTGGCTGCTCGATTTCCACCGGGACTTCATGTGGCCTGATGGCCTCGGCGGGCGCACGGTTGGCCGGTCGCTCGTCGGCATCGTCGGCATCATTCTAATGCTCGCCATCCTGTCCGGTATCATCGCCCATACCAAAATCCGCGAAGAGGCCTATTCCATGCGCTTGAAGCGCTCCCAGCGTCTCAAATGGCAAGACAGCCATAAGGTGGTCGGGATCTGGGGATTGCCCTTCTACGTCATGATTGCCTTCACCGGCGCGTTCCTGGGCGTGGTCGTAATTGTGTCCCAACTCATTGCGGCCATCGCCTTCAAGGGCGACCTGGAAACACTGGTCGATGCCGTGCTAGGCCCTGGCAAAACACCTACGGGTGAACAGGTGCAGATGCTCACAGTCGATGAACTCCGCGCCTTCCAGCACCCGGAAAGCGGTGAAGCCCCAGCGATGCTGATCTTCGCCAATTACGGCGATGCGGCCGCTGAGATCGACGTTTACTACACACCTGATACGGAGCTGACGACCTTCGAAGTCCTGGCTATCAGCGGCGCAACGGGTGAGCCCATCACGGATGATCCCTACCGCGAAATCACCCCGGCTAACCGAGTGACCAACTCGATCGCCCCGCTGCATTACGGCACGTTCGGTGGCATCTGGCTGAAACTCTTGTACTTCGTCCTTGGCCTGTCTCTGGCGGTCATCACCGCGCTCGGCTGCATGATGTGGATCGAGCGTCGCAAACACGGTAATGAAGGCACAAAGTCCGAAGGCTTTTACAACCGGCTTGGACACCTCAATACGGGCGTCATCATGGGCCTACCGTTGGCAACCATGGCCATCTTCTATCTGGACAAGCTCTATTTGGGCGCTGAAGCAGGCCGACTGGCTGCCACTGGGTGGACCTACTTCGCCGCCTGGTTTGCAGGGCTGGGCTACGCGCTTGTTCGCCGGAATGACTACGCCACGACACGCGAGCTGTTAATGGGGTCGGGCGCGCTCGCTCTGTTCATTCCTGCACTCAACGGGGCGGTGACCGGAGACTGGTTCATCTCAGCTCTGGCGTCCGATCACACGGTCTCTGCTTGGGTGGATGTGTCCATGGCCGTGTTGGGTGTGAGTACGATCGTCGTGGCTTACGTCCTGCCCCAAAGCCGTTCAGACAAGGTGAGCAGGAGAGCTGAAGCCGAACTGGCGCCCGCCGAGTAGTTTGTGGGCAGGCGCCAATGTGGTGCTTTACCTAGTTTCCGACCGCCAAAACGACTTGTGATGCGGCGACGGTCAGAGCTGACTGATCTGCGTCCAACGCATCCGGACGAAGCGCTGTGGGATACGCTTCGTTGAGCAAGGCTAGGGACGCGCGGATGGCATCTGCCGCTTCGGCGTCCTCAGCCTCGATTTCAGCCTTAGACCCGAGGAACGCGGCCTCGCCGGCTTTGTAAAAGCCATAGCCATCGAGATAGGGCTCATAGCGGTCGCTTTCAGCGGCAGCCCGGTACATGTCGGTTGCCCGTTCGATCTGATCGGCGGCGACACCGGCTGCAATCGCCCCTGCGCTTGAGCCATCGTCTGGCGCTTTTTCCGCAGCGGCGTCCAGGGCCGCGAAGATTTCCTCAGCGCGGGCGTTGATCTGGGCTGCGTCTTCACCGTCGAAGATGGCAACGGCAGCTCCTGTGAAGAGATCGCTGAAGTCTTCCACGCCGCGCTGTTCGAAAACAGGCTGCAAATTGAACAGCACCTCACTGACGGGGTGGCCAAACATCTCCGAGGCTGCTGTGGTCTCGCCTTCAGCAAACGCATCCCGCGCGGCAATGACATGGGCCTCAGCAATCGCAAGGGCGGAGTTGAAGACGACCGGATCCGTTGCTGCAGCGGAGATGGACACGCCCCCTTCACCTTCCCCGCCTTCTCCCTCGCCTTCGCCGCCAGCTTCACCTTCGCCAATTTGAGCCGCGTCATCGGGTGGGGTGACAGGGGCCTCTGCAACGATCTCAGGTTCCGTCACCGGATCAGCGGGCTCGCCGCCGCACGCTGCCAATGTCCCTGTGGCCAGAGCTGTGCCCAATCCCAATCGGCTCCACCGCTTCAATTTCCTCGTCGTCACGCCATGATCCTTCCAAGCCCGCACGTTTCGATCTATCAGTAGTGTACGAAATGATAATCATTCGCAAGTGGACAGTCTATGCTTCTGACGATTTCCAACCTTCTGGATCACGCCGACCTAATCCAGGCGCGGGAGCTTGTGTCGACCTTGGCTTGGCGCGACGGCACCGAAACCGCAGGCCGTGTTGCAAGCGCCGTGAAGCACAACAGCCAAGCTGATCTCTCTTCGCGAACCGGAGCAAAGCTCAAGGACGCGCTGACAAAAGCGATCCAATCGCACCCAGTGCTGCGAGCGGCGGCCCAGCCCAAACGGTTCTCCAAGCTGCTGGTGAGCAAGACCGAGGCAGATGGTGGATATGGCCTTCATATGGACAACGCGTTCATGGGAAACGGCGACGCAGCCATCCGCACTGATCTGTCGTTCACACTTTTTCTGTCAGAGCCAGATGAGTATCGAGGCGGCGACCTCGTCATCGAACACGCGGGCCTCACCGAGAGCTGGAAGGGCCGTGCTGGAGATTTGGTGCTTTACCCTTCCACAAGCCTCCATCAAGTCGCAGACGTGACCGATGGCACGCGCCTGGTTTGCGTCGGCTGGATCGAAAGCCGTATCCAGCGCCCCGATGATCGCGAGCTCGTATTTGACCTGATCAACCTGAGGGCGGAGCTGGCGGCAAAGCACGACGCCCAATCTCCAGAAATACTGACACTCGCAAAGGTCATCGCAAATGCGCTGAGACGGTTCAGTCAATGACGGAAATCCGACTGAGCTCAGTCATTCACGCTGGAATTGCGTTCGGCAACTAAGGGCCAAAAACCGTCAAATGACGCTCGGCGCGAGTGTCCTAAAATCGCCCCAAAACAGACTCTCAGTCAGGCAGAATCAGTTCAGTTAATTTCTCGCTGTTCGCATGCGCTCGGGGGGCCTTCGACTCTAGAGCTGCCGAATAAGATCGCAATCCAGATGAAGAAGCCCTACAGGGTCGCGACGCCGCAGCAACAGGCGGCCCGCACAAACGTGTGGCCTGTTCCCCTATCGGTGCGGTGGCTTAGCGCTGACCCGGTCAAACGGTCTCACTGGATGCAATCAAGCATCCCAAGATCGAAAGGACGCTAGCAATGAGCGAAGCATCAAAGAAACCAACCCATATCGCCTACACGACCAAGCCGGTTGGCAATGGTGAAAACCCAAAAACCATCTGGACTCGTCTCGGTTCAGTTTGGAGCCACCAAGATGGCGAAGGCTACACGATCCGGCTCGACGCCCTGCCCGTGAATGGCGAGATTGTCGTACGCACGGCACGCGCTGAGGATCAGGCCTAGAGTATGGCCGCCTAATCTCTCGATCGCCCCGGTTGCCTTGCCGGGGCGATCATCTTTTGAACTATCCGTCATCCATGCATCAATGTCCCATATGATGGATCATCTCGAATGTCTTGGATGAACGGCGCGACCCAGGGAATGTCGGAGTAAATTGGGCGCTGCAACACGCCGACTGGAAGACCAGGCGCGATGAAAATCGCTTGGCCTTTACCCACCATTCCAATCTCTGCAACGCTAAGATTAGGCTTCTTGAACTCTGACCCTTTCCAATCACCGCTGTCGCCTTGCATGCCCGTGCTGGTCCCATAGCTCGGCGCGACTTCGGTATGATATCCTGCACGTTGCTCAATCTCGCGCGCATGTTGAGGGCCGACCGTCCAAACGAGCTGAATCGATTGGCTCTCAAAAAGTTGGCTGCCACCGACTTTTTCATACTTCTTCAGAGACAGCCGGTCTTGGACTGCGCAGATGAACCGGATGCCGTAGCCACGAAGAAGCTGCAGGCCTTCAGGCACGGACATGACGCGGCCGATATTGCCAATCTCATCGAGAATGAAATTGGTGCGGACCGTGCCATTGGTATCCCTGATCGATCTGATGGCGTAATCGATCAGCGCGGATACGAAGTCTCCATGAGACCGGGTGTACCGGGCCGGGATCACCAAAAAAGCGGCCTGCGGATTGACCTTCAACTGACCTGGTTCCCATACATCGTCTGCTGCTTCAGTTGAATCGACAGAGACAAACCCGCGAAGCTTCCCGCCCTTCGAATACGGCGCGAAGGCATTCTTCGCGACGGACATGGCATATCCAAACTGCCGCAGCGTGTCCTCAGCGAATTCGCCTTTCGAATTCGGAGCATATTTCGACAGCGTGACTTTAGCTTCCTCAGCAAACCAACCATCAAGTCCGTCACTCTCGGCAATCAGCTCCATCACCTTCAGGAACGCTGTGATAGGTTTCGCGGAGAGGTCGGCAATCTCGCCGACATGGCAACGATTGCGCATGAACTTTTCATAGGCCATCCATCCCATAATCGGGCTGAACATTCGAACGGTTTCATCTCCGATCCAGCCGTTTGTGCCTTCACGCTTTTCTTGCGGCACGAAGGTTTCTATGGCGGCCAGACAGTCATCTTTGGATAGATCGCCTCGCTCTGCGAGTCTCACCAGATCACTGAGGAGATTGACCCGAAATCCACCGCTCTCAAATGGCGCAATCCGGATGGAAGCTTTGCCGTGTATTTGCTCCAGGCCGCGATGACATGCCGCGAACAATTCACCTTTGACGTCTAGGACCAGCTGGGCCTCTCCAGCAAGCGCCGTAGAGATTGCGTTCACAGACGTCAGGGACCAGCTTTTGAAGCTGCCCGCAGCACCGCAGACAAAAAGCGACTCGTCTGAGGGCCAGCGAAGATAGTGGCGTTGTCCGCCCTCATCCCAAGCTCCCAAATAAAGCCCGCCTTCGTCGCCCTCCGGCATAACGAGGTCATGATCTGCGGC
The DNA here is from genome assembly GCA_039817025.1 of Pseudomonadota bacterium. GTDB lineage: Bacteria > Pseudomonadota > Alphaproteobacteria > Caulobacterales > Hyphomonadaceae > JANQQC01. The sequence continues at coordinate 38,762 of JBCBWQ010000005.1, forward strand.
GTCTGCGAAATCGAGGAGGCGATCATTCGCATGGCGTCCACTGGCCCGGTTTTCCACGATCCGGTCCATGTTCTCTTTGTGCAGACGGCGCTGCTTTTGCCGTTGCCCGAAACGAAACAAAAGCATGAAAAGAGAAGCCGCCCACTTCACAAGGAAGTGGACGGCGCGAAAGACCCCGACCACGACGCCTAGATAGGCTAAAACGTGACCGGGTTTGGAGTTTCCGACTCCCCCACTGGGTCTAGTCATCATCGGGGTAGGCTCCAGGGAACTCAGCTTGAATACGCATGTATTCACTAGAGATGAGCGCCGTCGGATGTGGGAAGTCTGAAAGCGCGTCTTCGACATATCGAGGACGGTGCTGTGGCAAAGCCTCATACTCATCGACCATGCTGCCGCCAAGTTGGTTGGCAGCATCGCACATGCCGCGCGCATCGGCGCTAGAGGGGTCCAGGACAGCGCCAATACATCCAATTGAGAGCACGTTCGCCCCAATAGTCTCAACGACATTGTTAGATGATACCGTTTGGGCCTGACGGCGTATCAGATCACCTTCCCACTGGGCCGCTTGTTGAGCAGCGACCCCCATGGCCTGGTAGAGAGCCGAATAGTAATCGGAAAGCCGCTTAACCTCTGCGTCCGCCAGTGCGAGACGATGACGAAAGTCAGCTTCTTGCATCATTTGCGCTTCTGCATGGGCCCCTTCAATCTCTCCGATCGCCGTTCCAATGGCCTCGGTGATTGTCGCGTCGGAGTCCGCTTGCATAGTGCTGACAAGCGCGAAGCCACCTACGAGCACCACGCCAAGAACCGCGGCACCTGCCATAAAGCCGCCCATCATACTGATAAAGGATGGGCGGCCTGAACTTAGCTGTTCTGACATCACTTCCCCCCGTCCAGTGTTTTGTTGGCTTCGATTTCCGCCAAGGCTTTCATCGCAAACGCCCGCATATCGCACGCAATGTTTTGCGGTGTTGATGGGTTGGGAAAGACTGCAGCACACTGGTCGTCTAGCGATTGATCCAACGATAATGAGAGCACTGGTCCTTCAACGTCTTGACGAATAACTTCGAGACAGATGGCTGGAAGGGTCTGCCCGATCGTCGCAGCACAAAGTAATACCGCTTCGCGTGCAGGCTGAGACAGCTCCTCGAACGCGACTCCTTCGGGAGGCTGCGCAAGCGCGTTTGGTGACGCGATCAAAATGATGCAAGCCGCCGTGGCAAGAGTTGACCGTATCATTGTGTGTGCCCTCCATCGAGGTCGCCGTAGCGATTGTTTAGATCGCTGAGAATGCGAGCGTATTCGCATTCAAGGCTTTCAGGGATGGCACAGGGGTCTTCTTCGAGACCCAAATTGCTCCGGATTGGAGCCACAGGCAGTTCAGAGTGGCTTTGAACGTAATCCTGAGGTTGGTTGGTAAATGGATGCGGCTCTGCCGGTCCAGCCAATGAACTGACAATGTCATCTGCAGTCAGCGTTTCGGAGGTCACGGCTTTGCAAGCAAGTCGCCCAATGCCGCCTATGAAATCGCCGATCCCCGCGTCGCAAAGAGATTCGGGTGAGATTTCCTGGGCATGTACAGGGCCGGTAGTAGCAGTCAGTGCGATAGCGACGGCTAAGGTTCGTAAATAGGCCATTTTGTGTCTTTCGAAGATGGAAACTGGATGGGGCGCTTGAGCGCACCCCAGACTGTTCAGGTTTAGATGGGAGGACCGCCTTGAATCGTCGCCAATGGCGGGCGAGCCTGTTCTGATTGCTCGGGGCTGCGCACGTCTCCGGCACTTGGCGGATCGCTTTGCTCCAAACCGTCGCCGAAGAAGAATTCATCATCTTCATTCGGCTTATTCGAGACGATGAAGTTAAACAGAATGATCGCGACAGCCAGAATGTCTGGAAACACAGCGATCACCAGAAGAAGCGCCATATCGTCCGCGTAGCGAGCCACGAGCGCAAATAGATTAGGCGAGGAGAGTTCAGGCGCATCCAGGCTGAACTGATGGCGAGCTGCCTGCGCGGTTGTCGTCAAATCCCGAGATGGGTCCGACAACATCGTATTGAGTCGGTCTTGACCCTGTGCGGACATACCTCCGGTGGAATAGTCGCGCGTCCAGTCCGCAGACAGCGACTCCAACAAACTAATTGGAACCAGCTGTTGGAGCTGCCGCGACATCAAATCGATTTGGGCGATATGAGTTTGAATGCGCGAACGCTTCTCGGAATAGGAAATGTCCCGCTCTCCTGCCACACGACGCAGCGCCTCAGTTTCGGTTTCGATACGAGTGATGAGAGGTGCAGCGGCGGATTCTGCGCGGCGAAGGTCGGAGAGGCTACTATTTGTAGTGAGCGCAAGAGATCGAAGCAAAGTGGCACAAGTGCCATTCCCTCCTCGTCCTGAACCGCAGTGACTGCCATTGGCGACCTCTCCGCGCTCAGCGGAAACTATTTCGCGATTCTTGCCCTCGATTAGGGACGTCTGAGAGAAAACGAGGTTCGCGGTTCCGACAGTTTGCGCAGCATAGCTGCCAGTTTTGATGCCTATTTGTTGGATGTGATGCTGCCGCACCGGATCACCGGTGACGCCCAATGCGGATGTGAGCGCGGCGATCAAAACTCCGACCGCTAGAACGACGCCATAGATCGGCATAAACACCTCTCTACGGCGCCCTTCCATATGAGGAATAACATCATACCCGAGCCTGTAGAGGTGGCGCAGCCCAAGGAAGAAGCCGACGAAAAGCATCCCACAGAACACCATTTCTGTGATCGTAAACTGCTCGTCAGAGAAGAATGTCATCAGACAAATCGCCGTAGCAATCGCTGAAAACAAGGACATTACTGAAAGCAGGCTACCACCTGCTTTGTGAATGGCATTTTCCGCCGCCGCCTGTCTTTGACGCTTGCGGGCCATATTACGCGATGCCCAATCATCGTGATTTTTATTGGAAGTCATGGCTGGATTCCTTCGAGGTTGGATCAAGTGATCCTCGCGTCGGAAGAACCCAGCCAATCATGCGCACGACCGCCGCGCCTTTCGGGCGGGATCATGAGTGACCATAATTTTTACTCAAAAATTAGCAAGCGAATTTTTACTCAAAAATTATTTTGGCCCCTTTGAGTGTCCCAAGCACTCGATCATAAGGAACCTCGCTGCAGCTGCGACAGACTTAAAATTGTGTGCTTTTGCAAAGGCTTGCACCAGTTCGTAATCAGTACCGGAAACAAGAAAGCTAACCTGCTTTCGCTCCTCGCCCGCCTTTGCAACGGTAGATGGACGTCCCACCGGTTTTAGATCAGGGGCTTGGGCAGGCGCGTCGGTTGGTGAAACATGATCACGGGATGTTGGTTTCGGTGTGTCATCACCGTTCTCTTCGTCTTTACTGCCAATCACAATCTCTGTTTCGCTGTTCTTCGCCCAGCGAGCGGCGGCCATGTCTTTGGTAGAACCAGCAATTTCGGCGGCAATATTATCGTTAGCAGCCGAATAGCCGTTTTCTGAAAAATACAGGTCCGACTGAGAAAACTCAAGTATAAAGTATCCTGAATACGGATATTCGTCGAATTCGTCCTTGTATAGACTATCTAATGAATGACTTGCTTCAAACATGTCATTCATTATAGAAAATATATCGTAAGAAATCTGTTCTTCCCATGCTGATAAGCAAATCGAATGAACATCGACTTCGATTGATGCAGCAGCTAAATCGATGAGACTATCGGAGTACTCTGACTGGTCTGAGTGCGATTTTGGCTTTTGAAGTTCGTCTAGCGCGTATGATCTAGATTCCTGGAATATTTCATCGTCATCTGACGTAAACGTCGCGGTGTGCGTTACCGCACTATCTGATCCGTGGTCGCGAAACTCATAAAAGCATCGAGCCACTCGCTCGAACGTCCGGCTCGGCTCATAATTCGCCCCGAAAAGGACTTTCGACTGCCTGGTGACAGTTCTCAGTCCATAGTACGAGAACCCGGCTCGAACTGCTATGGATACGTAGGAATTGTCGTTGTTCCGCATTGTACAGACCAAGAAATACCTGGGCTTCCCATCCGTGAGCCGTGCCCCCAGGTCCAATTCCAGCTTATAGGAAAAGAGAGTGTTTCTGTACTGAATTGACCAGGATGAATCTAACCTCAAATCGTGGTTGTCGATTGAATAATCATATGCATCTGACTGATCGAGGTTCGTGACTGACAACCCCATCATCAGTGTAACGAATGACTTCGAGGTTCGGCACATGATCTCAACTGCCGAGCCAACATAACAGTCAGGGACTGATGGTTCTCGTGCAAATACTACTGGTTCTTCACCAGGAAATTCTTTTGGTACCGGGGCAATCATCTCATGCTCTTTTCAGGGAACCGCCCTCTTACACTGAAATTATTCAAACTTGGAGGGGCTGTCTGCTCCGCACAGGGCTAAGGCATCCAATGCGTAAGCATGATCTCTTTTCAGTGTAACCGCCAAAGCCATCCGAAAGTGGGTCATCTGATCGTGCCGCGCTCAATGAAAATAGGAGCCACTGCACCGCATTTTCGTTGAACGTATTAGGCGCGGTCAGGTGGTTCAATAGGTAGGTCTTTGGTGGGTGGAAAACGGGTCGTAGACCATCATCGAAACGATTCTTTTTTGGTCTTACGTAAAAACTCTTGAAGATTCAGCGGTCTTATGGCAAAACCGGCTAGGTGACGGGTAGCAAGATGTGTTTTTGTCCCGACAAAAACGCGACCTGAGGGTCGATCTTGCGCCTGCAGCGGGCCAGCGAGGGCTATTCCAAATCCCTCGCTCAGGGCGCTGCCCAGACCCGCCAACCCTACGCGGATTGGATGCGCGGAAACGACTACGTTTCATCCAGCAAACCGTCCGCCGATTTGATGCCTCGCAGGGCTTGGAGACGTCCCTCTCCACCTGCACCGAACCATGGATTTAGGGCTCTATCGCCAGCCCTAAAAACCACCTCGTCGGGTATGGCCCCGACATGACCATCAGCGTTTCGGCGCTGAACGTTCGACCAAGGGAGGCACCCTTGGATGCGCATTGGAAAGGAGCGCGCCACGGCATGAGTAGTGATCTCGATTCTACATCAGCAGCAATGCCCAACCCTCGCGGCGGGCGTCCAAAGCTGCCGCCTCACCAGCGTCGCTCCGAAAAGCTAGAGTGCCGGTTCAGCGTCGATGAACTGGCCCAGCTTCGAGCGGCTGCAGCTCGCGCCAACCTTTCCATGTCTGAGTTTATCCGCGTCCGTACATTGAAGCCGACGACCATGGCTCCAGCGACATCTGCAGACAAAACCGCCGCCCTAAGCGCGCTCAATCGGGCGATCATGGCGCTAGGGCCGTTGCAGGATAAACTCGCGCCTCTGAACAACAATATGAACCAGATCGCGCGTTACCTACATACCGGCCGCGACATTCAAACAGGCCATTGGCTCGAAGAGGAGCGCGGCGCCATTGCTGAATTGCGCGAAGGCCTCGCCAAGGTTCTTTCTCAGTCCGAAAGCGCCCTGAAAAAGGTGTTTGAATGGTAGCGCCTCGGGTTCCTGCAAAAGGCCGGTCAAACGGCGGCGTCGGGACCTCATTCAAAGGTACTGCCGCTTATCTTTTGCACGACCCAGATCATGCTCAGACGGATGAACGTGTGCTTTGGACTGACACCTATAATCTTGCCACCGAAGACCCAGAAATGGCCTGGCGGATTATGGCGGCAACAGCAAAAGATGCCCTTCGCATTCAGCGCGATCATCACGATGCCACGGCACCTGAGGATCAGCCCTTCAAAGCGTCTCGCCGAAGCTTCAACCATGTCTTTCACTATTCGCTGTCCTGGCGCGGCGAAGATGAAGCAATCGGGATCACACGAGCTGAAATGATCCAATGCGCGAAAGACAGTCTTCACGAGCTCGGCGGCGCAGACCTCCAGGCCCTGTTTGTCGCCCATGAGGATACTGATAATCCTCACGTGCATATCATGGTGAACCGCATCCATCCTGAAACCGGGCGCGTCGTCGGTGTGGACGGAAACTCAAAGAAGCGGCTCAGCAATTGGGCCCGGCATTATGAGCGCGATCGTAATTTGATCGTATGTCCGGAGCGCGAGCGCCGGGCGCATCTTCGCGAAGCAGGCGTCCCCTATTCGGTTTCAAAAGAGCCCACCGAGAAGCAATACCGTGATCAGGCCGCAGTCGTCGATGCTGTTAAGGCCGATCCAAATCGCGCCGCAAAGGTACAAGCTGCTGAACAGGCGCAGGATTCGGTGCTGCACCGTGACGGCATTCAAATGCGTGCCCGACACCAAGCCCAATGGGAAAAGCTGTCTCGCGATCATGGATTCCGCAAACGCCTCATCAATGATGAAGCTGATAGCGGCAAACGCGAGGCAACCCGTCAGGTTGGCGATCGTTATATCCCTCGCTTTGAAGCCCAATGGGATCGTCAACGCGAGGAAGTCGTCCAGTTCCATCAGGACGAGCAGCGCTTCCTAGGTCGGTTCTCAAACCGGTTGAAGGCAGTGAAATCAATCCTTGGCCAACAAGGATTGGACGCCAGGGAGCGGTTCCAGGCGACGTTCTCAGCGGTCAAAGATGAAGGCGCGCGACTGGCTGCATTGGAAATGCTCCACCGCAAGGAAGATCGCCTTCTCAAAGGGCAACTGAAGGCTGACACCAAGTCAGCGCGTGCCGAAGTTGAACAGGGCCGCAAGACGGCGATCGACGATAATTATCAACGGTTTGTGGCGGAGCGCGAGACAATGCGAGACGCTCACCAGGCTGACCGTCGAGATCACAAAAGGCGTTGGGATGAACGCGATCGCGCGCGTACAGATCGTTGGGAAGCTTTTGCAGTTGAAGTTGAGGCCGAACGTGACATGCGGGCGGCCTATGAAGATGCGAAGGGCGAACCGTTCCGATCCAGGGCGACAAAAGAAGAAGACCAGCGCCGCAGCGAAGCGGAAGCCAACCGGCGGACGGAACCTCGAAGTTCAAAAGACGATTTTGATCTTAGTTCAGGAGAGTCTCTGGCGGACCAAGCCGCACGCCAAGTCGAGCCACCCCGAGAGGCGTTTAAAGATGCGAGCCAAGAGAGGTCCGGTCCAAAACCTAGTGCGGATGATTAATCGCGTTTACGCCCGTCTCGATCGGGCGCGATTTGGGGACGAGACGGTTGAGACAGTGTTTTGATAAGGTCAGAGACATCGCGAGACACATCACCACGTTCTATCGCGCTCTCCAATTCTGGGCCATTGAGCAGGCTCGCATAGTGTTCGGCGGAGTGCCCCATGACGGTCCCCGCGAGCTTAATCTCATTATCTTTGCCGATACCCTGGGGTGCGGACCCATTCATCCGTCGATACACGCCAATCTGGCGCACGTGTTCTTGCGCAGATAGGAAGCGCTCTAAGGCTTCTTCGAAGGTCAGGTCTTCGGCCTCGAACTCACTCTCTGTTCGTCCGGTCCTGCGCTCCAGGAGCATTGGAGGTGTTTCTGGTTTTTGCGCCATTTGCTGCAGTATGCTGATATCTAACACTCTCAACAAGCCTTCGAGTGTTAGTCCCGCTGATCTATGTCGCCCGCGCCCAAAAATCCCGACGAATACGAACGTCTAAAAGCGGGGATCGCAGCGGCAAGTGGTTTTGAGCTGTACGCCCAGTATTCAGAAGCGGAAGCCGCAGAGTTTCTAAAGATACACCCGCAGACGCTAAAGCGGATTCGCATCGACGGTAGAATTGAGTATATCCGAATAGGACCAAGGAACATCCTGTATCTAGGGGTCAACATCGCAGATTTTCTAATAGGGAGCGTGCAATGGCAAAATCAGGGGGACCCGACTTCCGGATCGGCGACTACTGGCTCGCCAAGCGCCCCGGAACCGACACTTGGTGCCGCACCTGGTATGACCCAGACGGACAGTGCACGCGCCGCATATCGCTTGGCACAGCAGAGTTTGAAGAAGCCAAGCAAAGACTAAGCGACTGGTATGTGCGTGAGCACGCCCCCCAGGACGAGACGCCGGACGACGTCTCTCTCGCCGATGTGATACGGCGCTATTACGAAGAGCATGCTTCCAAGACGGCCAGCCACGACACGGCTCGGATAAATCTTCTCATCTGGCTAGATTTCTTCGGTGCCGAAGCCACCGTGGGCAGTGCGACCAGGCCGTCGGAGATTGATCGCTTCATCACCCACTTGGAAGACCAAGGCCACAGCCCTTCTTACATCAACAGGATTCTTACTCCGGGCCGCGCTGCGATCAATCGGGCATGGAAGAAGGGTATTCTCTCGTCAGCCCCGTTTATTCGCTCTGTAGAGGTGGGCGAAACGGAACCAAAGGGGCGACCGATGAATATGGAAGAGCTTCGCCTTTTCTACCACACTGCCGAAGCGCCCCATTTGAAAGCGTATATTCTATGGGGACTCGGAACCGCCGCGCGCCCAGACGCCGTAACAGACATTCATTCAGACCTGATAGACACCGAGAACGGGCTGGTGCAACTCAATCCACCTGGACGCAAGCAAACGAAGAAGTACCGCCCAACGGTGAAGTTGCCTGAGAGTCTTCAGCCATTCATTGTGGATGGCTATCAAATCACTTTTCGAGGCAAGCCGGTCCGCGAAATCAAATCCAGCTGGCGCACGCAGCGCACCGCGTGCAAGCTCGACATGAAGGTCAATCCATATTCGCTTCGACACACAATCGCCCGCCATTTGCGCGCTTCCGGAGTGCCTTCTTGGGAAGTTTCGGCACAGCTCGGCCACAAGAAAAAAGAGCTGTCGATTACAGAAATCTATGCGCCGTTTGATCCGTCATATCTCAACCAATCGGTTGCAGCCATTGACGTTTTTTTGCGGGAGTTGCTGATTTCGCCGGATGAGCGTCCGCTGAAGTCGTGTACATCTCGTGTACATGAAGAAAATCAAGAGGATGGCCAAAGCCTTGATTTTATTGGAGCGGGCGATGAGATTCGAACTCACGACCCCAACCTTGGCAAGGTTGTGCTCTACCCCTGAGCTACGCCCGCGTCCTGGGTGATGGCTTTGTGAAAAGCCCAAAGCGGGGATAAAGCGGAAATCCGTCGGCCGCGCAAGACGGAAAATCATCTGTCATCTTTATTACCGGTCTCCAGTCATCGGCGGCCCGACGTCGCGTGCGAGACAGAAATCTTCGGCAATGGCGTCCAGTAGGTGGAATTTTCACCCGACCAGGTTCGGTGGTTCAGAAGACCCCATTAACCACCACGACTGAACGCTCACTGCAGATCGCACGCTCACGAGGGGTCCTCGCCTAAAGAACCCGTTGAATTTTATGGAAAATTGATGCACTGCGCTCAAGTCCCCGGCAATGGGCTCGGCGTTATATGCGCAAAATATTCGTGCATAGTGAGGATAAAACCAATGCCGGTACGTAACATCAGAAAAGATGAGTCGGGGAACATCGCGATGATCTCCGCGATCTTTCTTCCTGCGCTCATCGCCGTAGCCGGCGTTGCGCTCGACTACACCAACGCCGCCAACCATCGCGCGTCGTTGCACTTCACCACAGACGCGGCTGCGATCATGGTCGCATCCATGGATGGCGATGCGACCCTGACGCAACGCGAGGACGCTGCGCTTGATTTCATCGAAGCAAACTTCGCGGATGCAGGCTCGCTGTTCTCGCTGAGCGACGTGATAGTCACCGAGGACACGGCTGGCATCTTTGCCGTCAACGTGACGGGCACCGTCGATACGACCCTCGCCCAGATCTTCGGCATCGACAGCGTGCCGCTTGAGGTTTCAGCGAAGGCATCGCAGGGCTCCACCGGCACCGTGAACGGCGTGGAAATTGCCATGACCATGGACGTGACCGCGTCGATGAGCTTCCCGACGAAGGATGGCGGCACGTCATCGTCAGATGAAGCCTACGCAGCCATCGAGGCCGCGCTCGCGACCCTCTCCCCTCTTTCGGGCGATGAAAACTTCTACGTGTCCTTCTTCCCCCTTGCCGACCGGATGAACGTGGGTTCTGATTTTCAACACTTTGTGACTTTCGGCGACTTCGAAGACAATGTGCAGGACTCTATCGACGCTTACGACGCTCAGGTTGCCGCTGATGAAGCAGCGGCAGCGGAGGCGGCACAACCGACTGGGACGCTGTATCGCGTTGCTTCGGGTTCGGATGCTGTATCTGCAATCGATGAAGGTCTTCAATGGGGACAGGACTCGCGAAACAGTAATTCCCCTTACCTCATCGAAAGTGGCTCGAATAATTCAGCGGGCACCTCGGCGAGTATCGATCTTTCTCTCGTGTCCGACTACAACGTACCCGAGGCAATTTTCAAAACAGAGCGCTGGGAAGGCTCTGGTGGCGATGAGATGGAATACGCCTTCAACGTTGAAGCCGGTACCGAGGTCGAAGTTCGCCTCTACCTGGCTGAGACCTGGAGCGGCGCGAACGGGCGTAACAAGCGTGTCTTCGATGTTGAAGTCGATGGTTCAGTACCAAGCGTCTTCAATGATATCGACCAGTACAAGCTTGCTGGTGACAGCATGAACAAGGGTACCGTTGTCACGCATCAATTGGTCAGCGACGGCACCGTAAACCTTGAGTTCATTCACCAAATCCAGAACCCAGCAGTTAAGGGCATCGAGATTGTTTCTCTTGAGCAAGAGCAAACCGAAGCGCCGACAACGCCTGCTGGGGAAGAACCATGGTTCCCGCCGATCGACGACACCAACTACTTCGGTGAAGTCACATCCGCGAACTGGG